>QHQO01000172.1 GCA_003221195.1 Verrucomicrobiota bacterium | reverse complement strand
AATTTGGTGTGGACAGCCGGAGCCGTGCCTAGTCCGCTCATCTTTTCGCTTCCGTGCCCAAAAAAACAAGGCCGACTACTCGTAAACCAATTCTTGCAAGTTCCCGATTGGCCCAATGTTTGGGCAGTGGGTGACTGTGCGTTTGTTCCAGACATCAGAAATCCGGGGAAATCGCATCCACGAACCGCGCAACATGCCATACGCGAGGGAAACATTGTGGCGCAGAATATCGCGGCTGTGCTGTTGCGGCGTCCTTTGAAATCATTCTCATTCAAGACTATCGGGCTGTTCGCTTCCATCGGTCGTCGGATAGGTGTGGCGCGCATTTTCGGTTTCAATTTCTCGGGGTTCTTCGCCTGGTGGATGTGGCGGACAGTTTACCTCAGCAAGTTGCCCGGTTTAGATAAAAAGGTCCGTGTGGCATTTGACTGGACACTGGACCTTCTCTTTCCTAAGGACGTTTGCGCAGTCCATGACTTCGATCGCCGCCGCGATTTCCATCGCCAGGACCACACGAGAAATCCGCTTGAGAATGGTCTGGGCACTGTGTTTAACAGCTGCCTCAGTTGTCACGATCCGGGCCGCCAATGACACCGGTGCCACCGCCGCCCAGGTCAACGGCACCTGGGCAACGCCAGCGGGCGAGTTCAAGATTTGGGCGCTTGATCATCACCACCTCCGCGTCGAATTCTCCGTCGCCGCCGAACACAAAGGAGAAGCCGGCCCGATGGCTAATGGTCACGGCATCGCGACGATCCAAGGCAATATCGCCAGCTTCACACCCGAGGGCGCCGATGCCGATTGCCGAATCACTCTAAAATTCAATCGCCACAACCTCGTCGTCACGCAGACCGACAAGTGCAACTTCGGCAAATATGCAAATGTCGACGGCACGTACAAAAAGGTTTCGACGAGCAAACCAATCTTTCGTTTCGCGCTGTAGTTTTCTTGCTTTACCAAACGTTGTCCGTGTATTTCGACGCTCCATAACAGCACCATGAGAAGAACATGGAAATTCTGGGCGCTTTGTCTGGCAGCTAGCTCAATTGTTACGGTGTGCGCCGACAGCGACAAGAGTGTCACAGCCGCCCAGGTGAACGGCACTTGGAAAACGAAACACAGTGAATTCAAGATCTGGGCGCTCGGTCAACTGCGTCTTCAGATCGAATTTTCCGGCGTTTACGAATACAAAACGCCGCAAGGTCCAAGCGCGAACGAGGGCGAAGGAAGCGGCGTCGCAACGATTGAGGGCGATACCGCCATCTTCAAACCCGAGGGCGCCGAAGAGGAATGCCGCATCACACTAAAATTCACCGGAGGCAAACTTGTGGTCACCCAAACCGGCATTTGCGGATTCGGCCACAACGTGACCGCGGCGGGCACTTACCAGAAGGTTTCCGCCAAGAAACCGAAGTTTGAGTCAAACTGACAACTACTTGCTATGTTTCGTTAGGCCGATGAAATATTTGTTCCGATTCGTTGGGAAAGCCGTTGTCGCGGTCATTCTCGTTTTATCAGTCGTCGCCCAAGCTGGTCCGCATTCCCACCCGCTGGATGAAGACAGCGCGCTGGCTTTGCTTGAGCGCACTCTTAAGCATGACGGCGTTTATACGCACCGAATCTCCTTGGATTGCGTTGGCTACGGCACCGAAGAGACAACCGACGCTTATTTTCAGTTTGTCCTCCGCGAAAACCACAACGCCAAGTGCGGCGGAGATCCCGAAACTAGTCCAGTAATCAATCGCTACCGGGTGTATCGTCCGTCTGGCAAAATTGAGTGGCTGGAACGGATCGAAGATAACTGGCGACCGTACAATCCGTCCCAAATCAAGTAGCCCAATCCGTCGGTGGAACGAGACTCGTAATCGTCCTGGTTTTGAACGAGAATGGTTTATGGGCTACGTGTTTCTTCTCGCAATCGGAATCGGAATTGTCGCTGGACTGCGTTCGTTACTGGCGCCCGCCGTCGTTGCGTGGGCTGCGCATTTTGACTTGTTGAATCTGAACGGCTCGCCTCTTGCCTTTATGGGATCAAGAACGGCGGTCGCGATATTTTCCGTGCTCGCGATTGGTGAGTTAATCGCCGATAAGCTGCCCAAGACCCCGAAACGAACCGCACTAGGACCATTATTGGCACGCATTCTCACCGGAGGCCTCTGCGGAGCGTCCCTTTGGGCGGCAGCGGGACAATCGTTACTCGGTGGCGCACTTCTGGGTGGAACAGGCGGCGTGATCGGAGCGTTCGTCGGTTACGAAATCCGGCGGCGTATCGTGAACAATCTGCATATCAAGGATATCTTCGTGGCCATTTGCGAAGACTTGGTCGCGATTGCGCTAGCTTGTTTTCTCGTTTGGCATTGACTAAGACGCGGCATCTCGTCGCGAGCTTAGCGCTGCCACTATTTATTTCTGCTCGTAAGATGACACGCGAAGCACGCGTATCGTCACCGATTTGCCGTCACGCTGAATATTTCGTTTTTCAATCTCAAACTCGATGACAGCCGCTGCTGTTGTGAGCGTGCCGCCGCCGTTTTCCTGATACTCAATCTTGTAATGGCCGCCTTTTGACTCGAGCACCCGGTAGCGCATGAACCCACTGGTATCGGACACCGGACATTGTAGCCAGTCGCCGTCTTGCTTCAGCCCATCCTGATTAAACTCGTTCCCATTTTTCTCCACGGCATCCAGATTGATTTCTGTTACGACCGGACTTTCCAAATCCGAGATCCAGCAGTTAATCATGTTGAAAACTTTGGGGTGAATCTTAAGCGCGGAAGTTTGCGCTGCCGCGGACGTGGCGCCTTTCTCATCACGGATGGGATGAAGTGACTGAGCAATCTTCGCGAATTCCGCGACCGTGGTTCCGGTCGCGGAAAATCCGTGAAATCTACCGAGGACAGGATGGTTTTGCGCGCCTTTGGCCTTTTCTGAGTTCATGTTCGCGTCGCTCACCCAATTCGCCTTGATCTCATCCTTACGGCCGCTTTTCCCTTTCGGTCTGTATATGAGATACACCAATCGTGGACGCATCTTTTCTCATTAGTCTAACTTCGCAATCGACACCAGATCGTCTGTATTCGAGGCCCTGCTTATAAGGAGGCAACTCGCAATACCAATGCCGCCAGGGCCAGCAGGAGAAACACGATCGCCAGACCAAACGAGTAGTCCCGACCGCGCAGGTGGGTGATGATGGCTGCGATAAAAAACAGCACGAGAGCGATCGCTGCGGCTATTCCGATGAGTGGAACGCGAATACCGGCCAGCAGTCCAAGCGCTCCCGCGGCTTTGAGAATGCCAAGGGTTGTTAGCCACGACTCCGACACCCCAACTTTGGCCATGTTGATGAGAATCTGCTTGTAGCGAATGAAATCGAGTGTGGCCGAAAACACGTTAGCGGCGGCAGCCAGACCCGTAACAACGATGTAGGCGATAAACATGGGGATTCTAATGGCTATTTCGCAATGCCCGCGATTTTCTGAAAATATTTCTCTTGCTCGATCGCATCGAGCATGAACGCCGCAACCGCTTTGCGGGAGATAGAGAAGCCTCTTCTGGGAGCCGCACCTTCCCGACTTCGATACGTTGCGTATTGTTCCTGTGTGAGACGCGGAGGACGAGCGATCGTCCAATCGAGACCGCTATCTTGCACGACTTTTTCCATGGCAAGCGAATCGCGCATATGATTTCGCAAGATAAAACTGACAATTCGATTAGGTATACCCGGGAAATGCGCTGCAGCTGAGAGAACGACGAGCCGCCTCACTCCCGAACGCTGCATTGCGCGAATAGTCGCAAGCGCACTGTCGTGAAGAAGCGAACTTGGTTTGAAAACCCGGCGCGGACCCAACGCGGAAACGACCGCATCGTGATTTCGCATTGCCCCAGAGAGTTGCTCTTCGTCCGTTACATTTCCCTCGAGAACGCCAAGCCGTTCATGCCTCATGGTGACCGCCTCAGGCGAGCGAACAAACGCGGTGACATGATAACCTCTCGCAAGAGCTTGCTGAACAATCTCCTCCCCCGTTCGCCCGGTCGCTCCGATAACAAATAGTTTCATGACTGGCTCCCTGTTACTACGGTCCTTGGTGGTTTTATCGGGTGTTCCAACCGCGGAGCACCTTGAGTGCCGGCAAAATGAGCATGTGAGATCCGGATCAGATCCATTGCCCGGTCCAAATCCTCGTCATTGTTCACGATGAATGTGACGTATCCTGCTTCCGGCGCCCATCGGTGTGAGCGTGCTTTGCCTTCTGCGAGAACCCGTTCCTGATCGCCCTTGGATAACCTAATGTCACAATGACCATGGCCATGGATGTGCATGAACATTTTCCCTCCCACAAAGAACGCATCTTCGTGGATTCCCGCGTTCTGTCGCTCCGTCACATCTGGCAAGTTCAGAATCCGCTGTCGCAATTCCTGGTGAAGTTCTATTCGAGATTTCATAGTGGTTCCTTTCTGCTGCAATACCATGCTGGATTGATACTATATAAACTATCTTAGTATATTAAGTTTCCAAATCAACAAAAGTGTTCAAACAAGAATTTGTGGTCATCACGGATGAGAATGATTCCACGGTACCGAATCTCTCTGCTAATCTGTTGAAATGGCGAAGCCTCAAGAAAAGACTGCCTCGGTGGTGAGGCCGATTGCGCCGCCGCCGCTCTCGCAGCATCTCCGCGAGTTGGCATCGCGGCCCCACGCGTGGGCCGTGATTGCGCGCAATTTGATTCCTGTTGTGGGCATCTACGCCTTCGGCTGGTCCGTTGCGCTCGCCGTGTTCAATTACTGGTTCGACGGGCTGACCGCTCTCGCGGCGATCGTTGCTGCTCTTATTCCGCGTGCGCTGCGCGAGACGCAGCCGAAATCGGTGAGTGCCATGTCGGCGGCCCTGAACCTCGTGCGCGGCATAGTCACGTGGATTTTCCTCGTCGGCATTGTCGGTCTGCCGTACTGGATCGTGCTGATTCCGCTTCACGATCTGCTGCTTGGCAACGAACTACGTCACCATCTGGCGGATTCGCCGGCACTCTGGTTCACCTTCGGCGCGCTCGCCGCCGGGCATTTCTGGAAGGCGTTCCAATCAGGCTATGACGCGATGCCCGACAAAGAGCTGAAGCAGCGAGTGCGGGGGGATGTGTATCTCTTGGTACTGCGCGCACTGGCGATGTTCATGATGGCCGCGCACGGCCTCGCCTTCATTCTCGTGCCGTTGATGGCACTACTGTTGAGCTATTTTGAAATCTGGCCCGAGCGCGCGCTCGGCGCAGTCTTCGGCGATCCGGCGCGGCTGTACGAATATAATCCGGAAAATCCTGGATCGAGTGGCAGCCGACACTGACGTCCTGATGATTTCGAGTAATGTGTGAACGTTATGCCGCGTTGCCCTTGGGCTACAGCCGAGCCGAATATCACTTATCACGATGAGGAATGGGGCGTCCCTGTGCACGACGACCGATTGCTCTTCGAATTTCTGATCCTTGAAGGAGCGCAGGCAGGACTGAGCTGGACAACTATTTTGAACAAACGAGACAACTATCGGAAGGCGTTCGATGGATTTCGTCCAGAGAAAATCGCACGTTACGGCGCGCGTGATGTGAAGCGGCTGCTTGGCGACGCCGGAATCGTGCGGAACCGATTGAAAATCGCGGCCGCAATCGAGAACGCAAAGATGTTCTTCGCCGTATGCAAAGAGTTCGGAACTTTCGATGCCTATTTGTGGAGCTTTGTCGGTGGCAAACCAATCCAGAATCGGTGGCGACGCATGGCCGACGTGCCCGCGCGCACAGCCCAATCCGACGCAATGAGCCGTGATTTGCAGCGACGCGGATTCAAATTCGTTGGCTCAACGATTTGCTGTGCCTTGATGCAAGCGACCGGCATGGTCAACGATCATCTCGTGACGTGCACACGACACGCCGAGGTGGCCGGTGGGCGCCGCAGCCGCAACCGAACTAGCAGGCACCAAAGCAGTAATGAAAGTCTCTAGAGCGATTTCACAAGAGTTGTAGCCACCGGCCTGTGGGCTGGCAGGGAACAGTCGGGGGGACCATTACCATTGGACGGCCCACAGGGCCGTGGCTACATCGACTGCAGTTGCATTAGCTCGCACTAGACGCCGTCGGGCCTGTTTTCCGGCGCATGCGGCGTTGGTCCTGGAGGGGCTGAATGTTGATTGTCGCTCGAGCCAGCTGTCGCGTTCGCCCGGGCGGCACGCTTGGCAGCCCACCTGGCTTTCATTGCAGCCGCGAGTTGAGCACGACGTTCTGGTGAAAGATTCAGCTTTTTCTTCGCCTTCTTAACGGCGCCCGATTTCTTCGCTTCGATCGGCTTAGGTTTGGCGCCCATTTTCTTTCTGGCTCTCGCCGCCTTTGCTGCCTCCGCGGCGTGTAGTTTTTGCTTTAGCTTGGCCAGTTTCTTTGGGCCCTCTTGCAGGCGTTTCTCGAGTCGTTGGACTTTTTTCTTTAGATTTTTCAGCTTCATAATTCTCTCTGTGCGCTCTAGTTCGCGATCAAGGCGAAACTAAATGATGGGATTTAGAGTAAATGACAGAATCTCGTTGATGTCACGTTCTTCTTTAGCCGTCGGCCTTTGACTTCCGCCCTTCGTCACCTTCGTTTCCTTCCGTGCCAACAAGTTTTCTGTCTGTTGAAGCAAAGGAGGAAATCTGGCCTCTAAAGCAACCATTTCGGATTTCGCGTGGTAGTCGAACTGAGGCACGAGTCCTCGTTGTGACGCTCAGCGATGGCAAACAGATCGGTCGCGGCGAAGGCATTCCGCTCGCGCGCTACAATCAAAGCAGCGCTTCAGCGCTGGCGCAGATCGAGTCGATTACAAGCGAGAAGAATTTGAATCGCCAGGGTCTGCAAGACCTCTTGCCCCCAGGCGCGGCACGCAATGCCTTGGATTGTGCGTTATGGGATATTGAAGCGAAAGCGTTCGGCAAACGGGCCTGGGAATTGGCGAACATTCCGATTGTTTCTGAAGTCGAGACATCGTTTACGGTAAGTTTGGATACGCCGGAGAAAATGTCAGCGGCAGCGGAATCGAATACGAAACTGCCGATCTTAAAGCTGAAGCTCGGCGGCGACGATCTCGACCTTTCCCGAGTTCAGGCGGTGCGCGAGACTGCGCCTGCGGCCCGGCTGCTGATCGACGCTAATGAATCATGGTCGCCATCGCATTACCGCGAGATTGTTTGGGCGCTAAAGGAATTACGCGTCGAGCTCATCGAACAACCGCTCCCGGCCGACGCCGATGAAGTCCTCGAAAGTCTCGATCATCCGATTCCAGTCTGCGCCGATGAAAGTTGTCACATTACTGCCGATCTTCCTCGTCTAACGAATCGCTATGAAGTGATTAACGTGAAACTCGATAAGACTGGCGGGCTGACTGAGGCGTTGCGTTTGTGCGAGCGCGCACGAGAAAGCGGATTTAGACTGCTGATCGGTTGTATGGTTTGCACCTCGTTAGGGATTGCTCCCGCGCGCGTGGCGGCAAGCTTCGCGACTTGGAGCGATCTCGACGGGCCCCTACTCCTGGCGCGCGATCGTGATCATCCGGTGCCATACGCGAATGGAAAAATCGGCGTTCCCTCGCGAGAACTATGGGGCTGACCCGCCGTTAGAATTTTCGAATCTCTTCGACCCGGAGCAACGCGAACCCACTGCGGACAGTATTACTAAAGGCCCAACGCCCGGGCAGATCGAACCAATTGGTTTCGGCATCTGTTCAACACACGGCGCCGACATCTAGAGAGCGCGAATCCACTTCTTGAGGTGCGCCACCTCGATTGAGATCATGCGGGGGTCGTGGAAAGTGTGAGCTAGCAATGATACGCCTTGCAACGCGGCCATGAGATGCACGGCGAGCCCACGCGAATCCGCTCCTTTACCTAGCGCCTTGAATTGCGCCTCCATCCACGCCACACCCTCCGCGAACAATATTGACGCCTTGTTAGCAACTGCGCCGCCATGCTTGCGCAATTCGGAACACAAGGTCCCGACAGGACAACCAATGCGGGCCAGCACGTCTCGGTTATCAATCTTCAGCTGCGCGAAGCTGCACAGTCGCTCTTTAGGAGAATCTTTTTTGTTCAGCTCTTGCAGCAGCACCCTCAATCGCGAAACCCGGAGATCGACAATGGCATCTCCAATCTCGTCCTTCGTCTTAAAGTAGTAGTAGAGATTGCCCAGAGGAACCCTGGCCTCCTTCGCAATGTGAGCAAGCGTCATAGGGTCGAACCCGTAGCGATGGGTGACCTTCACGGCGGCCTGAAGGAGCCGCGTCCGATTGTCCGTTTTCGATTTTTTTGGCATTACTCCATCCTTGACTAACCCGGGACTGTATACTATTGTGTCAGTTAGTCAACTGACTTTGATGCGCAAAAACGAAGCAGACGTTATGAAAGGAAACGTGCTAATGGCAACGCCCAACCGATGGAAATTCAACGGATGGACTGTTTGTAGCACTGCCTTGCTTTGTTTCGCTGCCGGGTCGCTCATGGTTGTCGGCGTAACGCACGCGAACGAAGCGAAGGTCGATAGCAACCGTGTCTTCGAGCTCCTCATTTATCACACCTTGCCAGGCAAAGTACCGGCCCTCGAGTCGCTCTTTCGCGACGCTTCAAAGGTGATGACCAGCCACGGCATCAACGTGGTGGGCTTTTGGGTGCCAAACGAAGATCCCTCATGGAAAGACACGTTTGTGTACATCGTGGCCCATCCTAGCCGGGAAGAAGCGAAAAAGAATTGGGATGCACTTCATGCCGACCCAGTGTTTCGACCGTACGTCGAAGCCGCGAAGCCCCTACTAAACAAGAGAGGCAACGTGTTTCGGGTGGATGAGGTGTACATGCGTCCGACAGATTTTTCGCTGATGAAGTAACTCCCACTACCGCGAGTTAGCGTTATGAATACGCTGCGAATCTGCGTCCTTCTTAGCCTTTTCTTGTTCGTCCTTGGACCGGTTAGGGGTTCGACAAATACCTGGATCGCCAGCTGGGCAGCGAGTCCACAATCCGGAAGCCCGAATCCGCGCGAAGCTCTCCTCAACATCGACAATCAAACGGTGCGCGAGCGCGTCCGCATCTCGATGGGAGGAAGTCAGATTCAGCTTCGCTTTTCTAACGAATTCGGTTCATCGCCTCTCGTAATCGGCTCGGCCACCGTTGCCATCCCAACCAATGCCTCGAGCGTTGAACAAGAATCGATCCGAAGCGTTACATTTGAAGGACACAAATCTGTTACGATTCCAGCCGGAGCGCCAGTGCTTAGTGATCCAATAACGTTTCCGGTAATCTTCGGAGCCGAGATCAGCGTGAGCATCTACTTCCCAAAACGCCTTACCACTCCCACTCTGCACGCGTTTGCGTTCAAGCATGCCGTAATTTCGCAACACGGCGACTTCACTCATGCAGAGAAAATCGACGCAGCCACAACATCAACTGCTTCGATATCCGTTACTGCGGTTTTCGTTCCTGCTCAGGCGTCGGAGCGTCTTGTTGTGGCGTTTGGTGACTCCATCACTGACGGGGATGGATCAACCGTCGATGCCGATAAAAATTGGCCGAGTGATCTGATTCGGCGTGCGGCCAGTACGTCAAAAACTTCGGCATTAGCGGTGGTCAACGAAGGCATCGTCGGCAATCGATTGCTACGCGATGGCGACATCTTCGGCATCAGTGCTCTGGCGCGGTTCGATCGCGACGCGCTCGTTCCGGCCGGGGTCACTCATATTGTGCTGCTGGAAGGGCTCAATGATATCTGTTTCCCCGGTGCAAAAATGGACGGTCAATATCTTGCCGATCCAGCCGAGACGCGCAGCGCTCAGGATATCACTGACGCGTACCGGCAATTGATTTCGCGCGCACACGCCCGGGGAGTCAAAGTGATCGGCGCCACAATTACCCCGTGTGAGGGCGTGGAAATTCCCGGCTATTACTCGGAAGCAAAGGAAGAAACGCGCCAGACGGTAAACAAATGGATCAGGACCAGCGGGGCGTTTGATGGCATCATTGATTTCGACGCGGTGGTGCGCGATCCAAAACATCCCAGCCAGTTGTTGCCGAAGTTCACCTCCAAAGACCATCTTCATCCCAACGATGAAGGATACAAAGCAATGGCAGCTTCAATTGACCTGAACCTGTTTAAGTAGGTCTATCTCTGGCTTAACAATGACCAGTTCCTTAACCCCGACCGATTAGCTCCCAATCGTCTTGAGTTATGTCAGTCCAAGTGATTCAACTGTCGGCTCGTCGATTGCCGCCGTGATTGCGAGCCCGTGATCGCCTTGGTAGTCCGCGATTGCCGCACGGGTGTCCGGACCCAGGATTCCATCAATCCTGCCATTGTAATAACCTTCGTTATACAGTTGGGTTTGAACATTCGCGATGACTTCGTCCGGAGGCAGATCGTTGTAGCCGTAGATCGGACCATCATAGGGATAATAAGAGTCAGGATAGTATCCCCACGCCGGATACCAATATCCCGCATCAAAGTAGAAAGGGAAAGGTTGAGAATAGACCGTTACGAAAACGATTCGGTCGCCACAATGGTCCCTCCACCAACCGCTATCGTGCCACTGACGCTGGTAATTGCGAAATGCCCCATATTGTCGTCCGGCAAACGCCTCGCCTTTCCAATTATTGGTGATAGCCGCACGGGTCCCGCTCCAATACGACGTACTTCGAGATCCGTTCACCAGGGAACTACTGCGTTCCTTAAACCTGGAGTCAACCCAACTATTATTGAAGGGTTGGCGCGCCGCCGGTCGAGTTACAGCATTGCGTACATCAGACCCGTTCAAGAAGGAATCGTGCATGCGTAATCGTTCTCTAAACCTTGAGTCTGCCCAACGATTGTTGGCCCCCAAGCGCGTCTGTCGCCAAGCCGCACTGTTTGTCATCGCAGGCCGGTTCACGAATGAGCTGTTCATCCGTGGTTGCACCCGCGTCGCCCCAGGCATCGGCTGGCGGACCCGCGTGTTTGAAAACGCCGGATGGCGGTAACGCGCAGGCGAAAGTGTGCGCTGCGGCACCACATGCCGGGCAGCGCTCGGGCCTCGATATCCGGAGTATGTCGCCGTCCTCCGCGGGGCCGTTCTATAATTGTATGGCATTTGCGCGCCCGCCGTCAGCACGAGCGCTAAGCTTCCTATGCAGATCAATAGACCTCGTCTCATAATTTGCCCAGTGTTTAACTTCGTTGATAAAACACCGCCCGTTCGCCGAAGTTGCGCGGTCTTGGTAGCTTCTGCCTCTTACGGCCTGCCTTTGCCTTCGCTCGGCGTTACGGCGTACGGAAACTCTTTCCCGTGTAGGGATCTTTTACTTCGGTTCCGGGCGAAAAACTCCGGACATCGATGTAACCACTGTCTGGCGAGAACGGACTGGTAACCAAGCCTTGTTTTCCCGGAACGGGAATTCCATAAGGCAGATCGTCCTTTCCGTTTTTCCTGGCAGCGGTTGCCTTCGCCACGCGGACGTTGTTCCGATTCGGAGGTGCAGGGGCCGGAGTCGGACTTGGTGAAGTCTGACTATTCGAAGAATCTGCAGCATCGCTTGGCGGAGTCTCATTATTCTGCTTACGGCTGGTCTGGCGCGATTGCGCCGGCCGTGGCTTTGGTGCAGGGCGCGCCATTGAGTTGCGTATGGACCTAAAAAAGTCCTCGAAAGGTCCAGCTTCCGCTACCTCGGTCGCAACCACGAAGGCAAAGGCCGGCAGACAGACAACAATTGTACAGAGCGATCGTTTCATAACGCGGAAGGATACTGCCTGCATCTTTGAAGAATGCCAGTCGCCCTTCAAAATGTCACGATTCCTGGGAACCGCCCACAGGGCCGCGGCTACAGCAGTCTCCGGCAGTTTCGCATGCGCGCACGCGTCAACGCCTTTTATCGATTCGTAAATCCCGCACTCGCGCTTGCGTGGCCTGAATTGCTTCCTCCGGCACTCGGCGCAGACCATTCGTTAAACCCAGTCTCGATAGAATCCAGATCAACCATTTCGTCGGATCCCACTGCCACGGCTTCACGCCGTTTCGATAGTCGTGCTGAAATTCGTGATGATAATTGTGATAGCCCTCGCCAAACGTAAACAGCGCCAGGAAAAACGAGTCGCGCGCGCTGCATCGCGTCGAATACGGCTGACGCCCGATGGTATGACAGGCTGAGTTAATCAAGAATGTGCCGTGTTGAAGAACGACAACTTTTGCGATCCCACCAATTAGAAAACCACCAAGCGCGCCGACCCAGCCGTCCCACAGAAATCCGGCCAGCGTTGGCAGACCGAAGCCGACGATAACTGCTAGGAGATGAATATGTCGATGTTGCCACATCACCAGCGGATCTTTCTTTAGATCGTTAACGTTATCGAACGGCGGTTGCGGCAAAAGTTTGAACAACAGCCAGCCAATATGGGCGTGGAAAAAACCTTTGGTGATATCGTACGGATCTTCGTCGTGATCCACATGTTTATGATGACGGCGATGTTCGCTGGCCCACATGAGGACAGAATTCTCGAACGCAGCAGCGCCAAAAATGAGTACGAACAGGCGCACCGGGAGTCTCGCCCGGAACGTCATATGCGAAAAAAGACGGTGATAACCAAGCGTAATACTGAAGCCGGTCGCGGCCAGCATCACCGCAAAAATGGCTAGCTGGAACCAATTAACGCCGAAATACCACAGGTATAACGGCACTGCTGTCAGCGTCAGAACAAATGTACCGATCAGGAACGAGCTGGTCGTCCAATTGATGCGGTCCGTCGGAATACGGAAAATCAAGGGCGGAAATCTTGGGAAGAATCACAGGCTCACTGATATCGGCCGAGAATGACGTCCTTCTTTGTCCAAGTATGAACGCCGCCGCAATGCGCGCAGGTGACTTTTTGTGTTTTTAATTTGGCCATCGGCCAGAGGTTCGCTTCAATAGTCCTTCCGGTATCGGTCAGTTTTGACGTGGAAGGACAGCGCACGAGCAGGCTTTTGAGGTTAGGACCGGGTTTTGATTTCGGCCGTCGTGGCGGATCGAAAAAGAATCGCGTCGCCATAATTAGAGTCGGTAAACGATGCGCGCTTTGGCGGTGTCGTAAGGCGACATCTCCATTTTTACCCGGTCCCCGATTGTAAGCCGAATGAAACGCTTGCGCATCTTGCCGGAAATGTGCGCTAGAACAAGATGATCGTTCGCGAGCGCGACGCGAAACATGGTTCCGGGCAGCACCGACATGATAGTGCCCTCCAGTTGGATGGCTTTTTCAGAATTCATGCTGTAGCGACAGGCGTGTCATTTATTAGTAACGTCGGCCCCGAAAATTTTTCAGGGCCGACATCTAAACTACTTTACCGGCGAAAGCCCGCGAAGTGACGCTTCCCGCCACCACCACCGCCGCCCTGAGGACGCGGACGCTCTTCGCGCGGACGTGCTTCGTTAACAGTTAACGCGCGGCCATTAAGTTCGTGGCCGTTAAGCGCGGCCACCGCGGCGTTGGCTTGTGCGCTGTCGTTCATGGTGACGAACGCAAACCCGCGCGATTTGCCCGTGAACCGGTCCATCATCAGATGGACTTCGTTAACGGTCCCGTGTTGTTCGAACAGATCCTGAAGATCGTTCTCGGTGCTCTCAAAAGAGAGATTACCTGCGTACATTTTCATTGTGTTTGAATTTGGAAAAACTACCGACCTACAGAGCCGTTCCCGTGAATCGGGTTTCAAACCACCAATGAGCGACGCTCACCTGACGATCTACCGCGCAGTGAAGTTACCAGAGTAATCCAATAAGGCCGGAGTATCGCCCAAATTGAGCGAAACACAAACGATCATTTCCAACGCCTCCTTTTCATCTCGTTGTTACCTGGCGATCATAGCCAGAAGTAAGACTGAAAATCCGTGGCGAGGAAACTCCGAACCAAACCGGAGCCCGCGCTACCCGATCGCGACCCTGAGAGCTAGTCCCCGGGAACCCTGCGGCTGACATCTCATTCAAACTAATTGCCGGTGCGGACGCGATTCTTTAGGCGGCGACAAAGCGCTCGTGCGACCGATCAAAAATGAGATGTGTTGCCGGGCCATTCGCGCCCAACTCGACAAGCGTTTCGCATTTCGACTTCCCAATTTCTGGGCATTACTCACTGCGCTTATTGCGAACCAGCAAACCCTACGGCGCGCCCGAAAAGTCGGCCGGGTACATTACGATCTGAGCAACGATTTCTTCGAAGCGATGCTCGATCCGAATATGCAATATTCCTGTGCGCTGTTCGCTGAAGGCGACGATCTCGCCTCCGCACAACTGCGGAAGCTGGATTGGGTTTGCCAAAGGCTGCGTCTGCGACCCGGGTTGCGCCTGCTGGACATCGGCTGCGGCTGGGGCGGCTTGGCACGTTATGCCGCTCGCCATTACGGTTGCCAGGTAGTCGGGATAACAATTTCACAGGAGCAATGCCGTTACGCGCAACGTTGGTGTCGCGGATTGGACGTGGAAATCCAGCTGCGCGACTACCGCGAAGTGACCGAACAATTTGATCGGATCGTGAGCGTGGGCATGGTCGAGCATGTCGGCTACAAAAATTACCGCACCTATATGCGGGTGGCCGCTCGTTCGTTAGGCGAGGATGGATTGTTTCTTTGCCAGGGAATCTGCGGAAACTTTTCACGCGTCCACACCGATCCCTGGATCGAGCGCTACATTTTCCCAAACTCCATGCTTCCTTCCCTTGCCCATCTGACGCGCGCTGCGGAAGGCGTTTTCATTATTGAAGACGTCAAGAACATCGGGCCGAATTACGACCCTACCCTGCTCGCCTGGGAGGAAAACTTCCGCCGCACCTGGCCCCGCTTCGCAGATCGTTACGGCGAACGTTTCCGACGGATGTGGCGATTTTACTTGCTCAGTTGCGCGGGCGCATTTCGGGCGCGCAGTCTGCAGATGTTTTCGATTCTTTTTTCGAAAGAAGATATCGCAAAGACAAGCTCGCCGCAGCGAGTCCGTCCTGCAGCGGACGCGGACGAGAAAGAAACAAAACTCGCCGCCGCATTTCGCGCTACGCTCAAATAGATTTTGTCTTCGCGAGTTCGCAGCGGAAGAGCCAAATGCCCTGCTCAGCTTAGCCGCCGTGGTGGGCGAATGGAGCCGCAGGGAAGCGAGCGACATAGATGGGTAAGCCGAGAGGCCGAAACAAGTGGGAGCGAGTGAGTCAAGACTTTGGGAGTTTGGACGCGACCGCCGTCTTACCCCTGGCACCGCCATCTGCCAATGAGAAACGCGAATCGGAAGAATGCTGCCCGCGCATTGGGGTCGGCCTTACCAAGCTCCTGCTCTACCTAGTCCATGGGATGATTCTCCTCCGGTGCGGCGGCGGCTGGTCGCGTTGGTCCGACCAGCATGCTAGTTGGATGATCCTTGTCTTTGCTCATGATGTTCTCCAACTTGCCTCGAAGCCATCTCCCTTGCTCTCCCCAATCTGCGGACGGCTTCGGATTTGTTTTCCTTCCAGTGATACTCCGGGTCCATGGCGACTTGTGTCCAAACGAGATGTCCCGAGTAACGCCAGTTATCGAGCAGGATACCTTGTTCAAACGGTTGGCCTCTGGCCGTAACTACGATGACATTATGCTCGGCACCTGTGTTGAGAAAAGACTCAGCCCAGTGAAGCTCGAGCGTTTGCAGCTTCAGCGCATCCAATCGAACGAGAAGCTCCGTTGCCCACTGAAAACAGAGTCCCCCTTTTCTCGCTCCGATATTGACGAGCCAGTTCTGGACGCCGGGCAACCACACCACACGCCATTGACGGCGCAGTTCTACTCCGGTCATGTATGCAGTGTAGACGACCCGCCGAGCGTCGTCCGGGCTAACACTGGGTGAGAGTACCGCGATTCGCGTTCTCAAGGCAGCATCGTTAGCCGACGTGGCAGCGAACAATTCTCCGCGTCGGCGCCCGCTCTCCCAGGATGGAGAAGCAAGTGCCAGCACCGGCACCACCGCGAACATACTAATTCCCAAAGCGAGAGAACGATCGAAAAACATTTTGAGACCCAGACTTAACATTCTAAGTAGCGCGCAGTCGATTTATTAAACTCCTCCAGCTGGCAATCAAGGAATTGTGAACGACGAGATGCACGAGTCCGAGCCGGACTGGCATTACCCGGCAAGCGGAGAGCGACTCGGGAGAGCTGCGAATGAAC
>QHQO01000090.1 GCA_003221195.1 Verrucomicrobiota bacterium | reverse complement strand
GTCTTGTTTGCAGCGGCTTTGTCTTTACCAACCAGGGAAGGCTCCGCCGTCGACGCAGCGGCCAGCGTCCGTCCCGCATCGTCGTCGATCACCTGAGCATAAACGTGTTTGCCAGAAAAATGAACCGACAGCCGCGGTCGTCGCGCCGTGCCCGCCACTTTTTTCCTGATCCTTCGATGAACGCTTTGTCGCGCTGCTTTACGAATCGTCGCCATAATTATTGAACAGTCTTGCCCTCTTTGCGACGAATCTGCTCGCCCGCGTAGCGGACGCCTTTGCCCTTGTACGGTTCCGGAGGATAAAAGCGACGGATGTCCGCGGCCACCTGGCCAACCAATTTTTTGTCTACGCCTTGAACTGTAATCTTCGTATTATCGGCGACAGTGATTTTAATGTCTGCCGGAATTGAAAATGGAACCGGATGCGAAAAACCAAGGGTCAAGTTAAGGGTGGAACCCTGAACGGCAGCCTTGAAACCTACTCCTTCGATCTCGAGTTGCTTCGTGAATCCCTCGCTCACACCTTGCACCATGTTGTGCACGAGGCTGCGCGACAGCCCATGCAAGGCTTTTACGCCGCGTGATTCTGCTTCGCGCATCACCGATACCTGATTGTCTTTTACGCTTGCCCGGATCTGACGCGGAAGTTTCCACTGCAGTTTTCCCTTCGGCCCCTCCACTGAAACGGCTCCCTCTTCGTCAACGTTTACTTTGACTTTGTCGGGAATCTCGACCGCCTTATTTCCAATTCGTGACATGAGTTCGTGATTCGTTAAATCGTTACAACGTTAAATCTTCACCAAACGTAAGCCAGCAGCTCGCCGCCCACCTTTTGCTTTCGCGCTTCACGGCCGGATAAAACGCCGCGCGACGTGGAAAGAATGGCCAAACCCATTCCACCGAGAACCCTCGGGATTTCATCCGCGGCAACGTACCGCCGCAATCCCGGACGGCTCACACGACGCAGCCCTGCAATGGCGCTGGAGCGGTTCACAAGTTTGTTGGTAATCTTGATCCGCGGATGCGCAGCACTCGTGTCGACCGAGTAATCGGAAATGTAACCTTCATCCTTCAGGATGCGAGCGAGCTCGGCCTTGATCTTCGAGTACGGCACGAGCACTTCCGATTTTTGCGCGCGCGTCCCGTTGCGGACACGCGCCAGAAAATCGGCAATAGGATCAGTAACAGTGCTCATGACAATCAGGCGGGTTGCGCGGCGGGCTTCTTTGCCCGGTCGCTAAACGGCATTCCCATTTCGCTTAACAGCGATTTGGCTTCCTCGGCGGTCCGTGCCGTGGTGACGATTGTAACATCAAATCCAATGTTGCGCTTGATTTTATCGAGCTCGACCTCTGGAAAAATCGATTGATCCGAAACGCCGAGCGTATAATTGCCCTGGCTATCAAAACAGCGCGGAGAGACACCGCGAAAATCGCGGATGCGTGGCAGCGCGGCTTTGATGAAGCGTTCGAGGAATTCGTACATGCGCTCTCCGCGCAAAGTCACCTTCGCGCCAATGGCCTGTCCTTTCCGCAATTTGAAGTTGGAAATACTTTTCTTGGCCAGCGTTTCGACGGGGCGCTGCCCCGTGATCAACGCAAGTTCCGCTTTCGCTTCTTCCAGCGCTTGCTTCACATCAGATTGCGAGCCAACGGAAGTATTAATCACCACTTTTTCCACTTTGGGAACCTGGTGACCGTTTTTGTAACCGTGCTGCTTCTGCAGCGCTGGCATAACGCGCTCTTTGTAATCGCGATGAAATTCGTTTTCCATTTTTCAGTTTGTCATGCCGAGGAAAGTCGAGGCATCTCTAGTTATCTAGTTACTTAGGCTGCTTTTTGCTCTTCTTTTTCCTTCTTCGATTTCTTCGCAGCCTTTTTTTTCTCAGTCTTCTTCTCGCGCTCGATCAATTTCACATTCGAGATATGAATGGGGCCTTCCCGTTCGGCGATTTTCCCGCTCGGATTATCCTGGGATTTTCGAAGGTGTTTCTTGATGATCCGCACGCCTTCGACGACAACACGCTGTTTTCCCGGAAACACCGCCAGAATCTTCCCTGAAGACCCGCGGAAATTCCCGGAGATGACCTCGACTTGATCGCCTTTTTTAACGTGACACTTGATGCGGTTCATAAAGCTGTAGCACAGGCTTCCAACCTCTGGGGCTTGCGGGCATCTTGCCCGTACAGAGTCGGCAGCCAGGATGGCTGTGTTACTGAATGCTTGATGCGGTTCATAAGACTTCCGGGGCAAGCGAGACAATTTTCATGAAATTCCGCTCACGCAATTCACGGGCGACTGGTCCAAAAATGCGCGTGCCGCGGGGATTCAAATCTTTATCGATAATCACGATGGCATTGTTATCGAAGCGCAGCAGCGACCCATCCTCGCGCCGGATCGGCTGCTTGGTGCGAACAAGCACTGCGCGTACCACTTCGCCCTTCTTCACTGTCCCAGTTGCGCTTGCTTCCTTGACGTTTGCAGTAATCACGTCACCGATCCCTGCGTAACGCGTCGCTTTGCCAATGACACCAATCATCGTGGCCATACGCGCACCGCTATTGTCTGCCACATCCAATCTGGATCGAATTTGTACCATAAAATCGATAGTTACTTTTGGATGACCTCCACCAGGCGCCACCGTTTCAGCTTGCTGATCGGCCGGGTCTCCATGATACGGACCCTGTCACCAGTTTTCGCCTCGTTCTGTTCGTCGTGCGCATAGAATTTTTTCATCTGTTTGACGATCTTGCCGAACTTCGGATGCGGCACACGCGTCACCGTGCGCACCACAATTGTTTTATTCATGCCGCTGGAAACCACTTCGCCAGTGCGCGTCTTACGCGAGCCGCGGGTGATAGGGGCGGGAGCGGATTGCGGTTGGAGTTCGTCAGCCATAGTTACTTCGCTTCAGTTTGTTTCTCGCGCTGCGATAGCTCCGTTTCGATCCGGCCAATATCCCGCCGCAGCAGGCGTAACCTGCTTGGCTGTTCCAGCTGGCCGCTCTGTTGTTGCAAACGCAGGTGGAGTCTTTCCTGGCGTAAATCGCGCCTCTTTGTCAGCAACTCGTCGGTGCTTAGCTCGGTGATTTCTTTCATCTTCATGATGCTTAAGCGGCCCTTACGTGGTGGCGTGTCAGAAACTTCGTCCGCACCGGCAATTTATCCGCAGCCAGTCGCAAAGACTCGCGCGCTACCGATTCCGGCACGCCGTCTAATTCGAACAAAATATTACCAGGTCGCACCGTCGCGACCCAGTGCTCGGGCTGGCCTTTGCCCTTGCCCATGCGCGTTTCCGGTGGACGAGACGTTACGGATTTGTCTGGGAAAATGCGGATCCACAACTTGCCTTTGCGTTTCATATTGCGTGTGAGCGCTACACGCGCGGCCTCCAATTGCGTGTTCGTGATCCACGCACGTTCGAGTGTCTGCAATCCAAACTCGCCAAAGTCGATCCTGAGATTGCGCGAAGCGGTTCCCTTGCGGCTGCCCCGCTGGGTTTTTCGATACTTCACGCGTTTTGGCATCAACGGCATAGAAATTTCTCCTTAAACTGCAGTCGGCTCTGGTGCCGGAGCTGGCGGTGGTGGCGGAGAAGCGGGCTGGGGCACTGGCTCCTCCTTCTTACAGATCCAACATTTCACTCCGATTTTTCCGTAAACGGTATTGGCTTCGGCAAACCCGTAATCGACCGCAGTTCGCAACGTGTGCAGAGGAACTTTGCCTTCCCGATACCACTCCGAGCGCGAAATCTCCGCGCCATTAAGCCGGCCTGAAGAACGGAGCCGAATTCCTTCGGCGCCAAAATCCATCGCCGTCTGCACGGCCTTCTTCATTGCGCGGCGATAAGCGATCCGCCGCTCGATTTGTAGCGCCACATTCTCCGCCACCAATTGCGCATCCAGCTCCGGTGTCTTGATCTCCTGAATGTCGATCTTGACTTGCTTGCCCTGCGCCATTTTGGAAATCTCTTCTGTCATTTTCTCAATCTCGGCGCCTTTGCGTCCGATCACGATTCCCGGACGCGCAGTGAAAATGGTCACCCGGATGCTGTTCCACGCCCGCTCGATCACAATTTTTGAGACAGCCGCATACTGCAGCTTTTTCTTCACGTAACTACGAATCTCTAAATCGGAGTGCAAAAACGCCGGCAACTCCTGGGGCGAGGCATACCAGCGCGAGCGCCAGTCGCGGTTCACGCCCAGGCGAAAGCCAATCGGATTAACTTTTTGTCCCATAAGTCAGTATAGCAAAATTACTTGTTCGATTTCCTGGCCGTCTTTTTCGCTCGCGGCCTTTTCTCAGTCTTCGACTTTCCGGTCGGGGCGCCGGCTCCAGTTTCTTTCTTCTTCTCGGCCTTCTGTTCCGCTTTCTGTTTCGCCCTTCTGGTCTCGCGTGTCTCAACTTTAATTTCGTCCGTAAGCACGATTCGAATATGACTGGTCCGCTTCAAAATCCGGCTCGCGCTACCCCGGGCACGCGCCATAATCCGCTTGAACGTCGGACCTTCGCCTACAATCGCTTCTTTTACGACCAACCCGTCCGGCTTGAGGTTTGCGTTGTTCTCGGCATTAGCGATCGCACTTTTCAATGTCTTGTTGATAAGGAACGCCGCTTTCTTAGGTGTAAAAGCAAGTAGATCGAGCGCTGCCGAAACCGGCAGACCCTGGATCTCACGGGTGACTTCGCGCGCTTTAAACGGCGAAATCCGCGCATACTTATATATCGATCTGACTTCCATGACCTTGTTCTGTGATTCGAGAATCGAAATTCGTAACTCGGTCTCCCGATTCACGATTCTCGGTTCTCGATTCTCCTCTTCTTATTTCAAACTCACATTCGGTTGCGCATCCACCTGGAGGCGGTCCCCTACTTTTATTCTGTCCTTCTTTGAATCCATTTCCTGAATCACAGCGCCGCAAATCCTTTGTCGCACATCGATTACCCTCAAGGTCGCGATCCTTTTATCACCGCGCATTACCCGCATTGGCATCCCAACCTTGACGCCTTGTTTTTCGCCAAAGTTACCAACTACAAATGACCATTCATCCTTCACGCTGATCACGTTCCCGTCCATCAAACTCGGTTCCGGTAAATCCGGCGTATTCGAGGACTTTGTCACAAGCTTGTCTATGCTGCGCAGCTGCGTCTCCACGTCCATTCGCGCCTTCGCATCCGCGTTCTGCGACGTTTTCAAGTAACACAACACCGCCTCGTCCAGGCGCAGCATCTGGTCGCGATACTCGTCGCGCTCCTTCTGCGCGAGTTGAAGATCACTTACTGCCGCCAGTAGACGCTGCTCCAGCTTCGCACGGTCTTTGTTCGCGGACGCCAGCCCGAGCGCCTCCATCTGCAATTGCACTTCGGAGTACTTGCGGCGAAACAATTCCGCTTCCGCATTGGACTCAGCCAGGCTGCTGGTCAACGCCTTCATCGATTCCTGGGCAATCGATAATTGCCTCTGCAAATCTTCATTTTGCTGAAGCAATCCCGCGGCGCTCATCTCTGAAGGCAGCTCCGAAGGCTTTCGGGATTGCGAATTCGCCGATGCCGCAGGCAACACTCCTGCCACCGCGGTGTTACTCGCTTCCGCGTTTTCTGTTTTGGATTCTGACAAAGAACTATTTCCCTGTGCCGCCAGCCCTTGGACCAGCGTAACGCAACCCACTACCAAAAAAGTCGCTAGTCGATAGTTGATTGTTGATAGTTTCACCTTGGCAACGTCCACCGGTTCATTTCTATCAACTATCAATTCGTAACCAAAAAACTATTTCGTCACCTTCGCCGTATGCGAACCGTGTTTCTTAAACACGCGCGTGGGCGAAAATTCGCCCAGCTTATGACCGACCATGTTCTCGGTAACGAAAACGGAATTAAACGTCTTTCCGTTATGCACCAAAAACGTGTGGCCGACAAAATCCGGCGTCACCATCGAGCGCCGCGACCATGTTTTGATCGGTTTCTTTACGCCAGCGCTGTTCATCTTATCGATCTTCTCCAGAAGATACAACTCGACGAAGGGTCCTTTCTTTAACGATCTAGCCATAATTTTCAAGTGAATAGTGGAGGATCGAGCTCTGCGAGACAGGCGTCACAGAGCTCCGCCCTCCAGCACTCACGATTTCTTTTTCGGTCTTCTCCTTTCCAAAATAAAGCGATCAC
>QHQO01000089.1 GCA_003221195.1 Verrucomicrobiota bacterium | reverse complement strand
TTCTTTGTCTGCCTCCAGCCACGCCACTACGCCAAGCCGTTTCAAAAGATGGATATTCTCTTCGCGCAATACAATTCCGCCGCCGGTCACGATAACTGCCGGCTCTCTGGTTGCGAGCCTCTGGAGCACCTCCGTTTCGGCTTCACGGAATTTGTTCTCACCATATTTCGAAAAAATCTCTGAAACAGGCATTCCGAATTTTGATGTGACGATTTTGTCGGTATCAAAGAGCTTGATGCTAGTTCGCCGCCGCAAACAGGCGCCCACGGATGATTTTCCAGCGCCCATCATGCCGACGAGAACGATCGATTTAACTGAAGGGTTCATCTCGGGAATATCTCAGTCAGGGATCTCTCCAGAATATCTCATTAACACCTTGCTTTAGCTAAGGTGTACTGTGCAGCGAGAGAAAAAGCGATTTAAACGGCTTTGCCGACTGCAGTTCGCGACGTACCGCGCTGAAGCGCGGTGTTAATTGGATATTCAGACGTTTCGCGTTTCGCAGAATCGAGGTGGCGGGAGCCGCGCGACATAGACGGGAAGCCGAGGGGTGAGTTCACTGGCGCGAACGAATCAAACGTCCTACAATTCGCGCATGCCTGAGTTGAAACCGTTGGTTGCTGTAATCATGGGCAGCAAATCGGATTGGGAAACCATGCGTCGTGCCGTCGAGACGCTCGACGAGCTTGGCGTGCCTAACGAGGCGTGCGTCCTCTCCGCGCACCGAACACCGGAGGCGACCGCTGAATTCGCGCGGAATGGAGCAGCGCGGGGGCTGCGCGTCGTCATCGCTGGCGCAGGCGGCGCGGCACATTTGGCTGGAGTGATTGCGGCTCATACCTGGCTCCCGGTTTTGGGAGTGCCAATTCAATCGAAGTTGCAGGGACTCGATTCGCTTCTTTCAACAGTGCAAATGCCCGGCGGTATTCCCGTAGGGACGCTGGCTATCGGTGAGGCCGGAGCCAAAAACGCTGCGCTGCTTGCTGCCGCCATTCTCGCCACTTCTGACGAAGAGATTCGGAAAAAATTGGAGGCATTTCGCAAGAAACAAAGCGAAAGCGTGCTCGCCGCGAAATTGGAAAGGTGAAGACGGAGATTTTGGCGGCGACCCTGGGTCGCCGCTCGTGGCATCGGCGTGCTGCCGATCCCAGCGGACCGGAGGCCCGGGCCACAACTGCGGCAGTCGAACTGCTCCGCAAAGGCGATGTGGTCGCGCTCCCAACAGAAACGGTGTACGGGCTCGCAGCTGATGCGCTCAATCCTATTGGAGTCGCAAGAATTTTCGAAGCAAAAGAGCGCCCGCGTTTCGATCCACTGATTGTTCATCTGCCTGACGAACAATGGCTGGAGCGCGTGGCCACGGTCGATGATCGCTCCCGCACGCAGATCAAAAAACTGATCGCCCAATTTTGGCCCGGGCCGCTCACGCTCGTCTTGGCTCGACAACCGATTGTTCCCGAAATCGTCACCGCCGGGCTCGATACGGTGGCTGTGCGAATGAGTTCAAATCCGGTTTTTGCTGAAATCATTTCCGCATTTGGGAAACCGGTCGCCGCACCAAGCGCAAATCGGTTCGGTCGAATTAGTCCCACGACCGCTCAGCACGTTTTTGCTGAATTGAGTGGGCGCATCCCGCTAATTGTTGATGCCGGTCCGACCACGCACGGCATCGAATCGACCATCGTCGCCGTGCATGAAGACAAAATCCGTATCCTGCGACATGGGCCAATTACGGAGGAAGAACTCCGTGGCATCGGCTTCCAGCCGATAGCGCCTGGACAAAATGCCGATTTTCTCCGTGGTGTTGGCTTCGAGCCAATGGACCCACATCAAGAAATCCAGATTCGTCACGGCATGTACCTACCACACTGGACACAGGAAGGCGCGAGCTATGCAGTCACTTTTCGCCTCGCCGACGCATTACCAGCGAATGTCGTCGCTGATTGGGAATCCGAGCGGCGCGAGATCGTTGACAGAGCGCGCAGGCAAGCCCGCGAGCTCACCGAAGCCGAAGCGCGGCAGTTGGCGCAACTGTTTTCACAAAAGATCGAGAACTATCTCGATACCGGCCACGGTAAATGCTGGTTGCGTGATGAAAGAGTGGCTAAGATTGTCCGTGACGCGTTGCTGCATTTTCAAGGTGAACGTTACGAGTTGGCCGCGTGGTGCATCATGCCCAATCATGTTCATGCTATCGTGCGACCGTTGGGCCATTACACGCTTTCGGAGATTTTGCACACTTGGAAATCGTTTACCGCGAACAGGGCCAATCGGTTGCTGGATCGCAGCGGAAAATTCTGGCAGCCGGAGTCCTATGATCATTTGATCCGTGGCGAGCAAGACTTGAGAAACCGAGTGCGCTACGTACTGGAGAATCCGCAAAAGGCGGGGCTGAAATCCTGGCCGTGGGTAGCAAGTAGCATTGGCTTCCAGCCAATGTCCAATCGGCAGGATGCCGATGCCACGACCGTTTCTGCACCCGGCCAGTTATCATCGCACTACGCGCCGAAAACTCCGCTTCGCTTGATAGACAACGCGGAATCGTTCGAGCTCGTGAAAAACCGTCGTGTGGGATTGCTGACGTGGAATGGGTTCATTCCAGCAGAAAGGTTCGCAGCCGTTCGAATTCTAAGCGAGCACCAAGACTTGACCGAGGCCGCTGCGAATTTGTTTCGCTCCTTACGCGAGCTCGACGATCTGGACCTCGACCTTATCGTTGCAGAACGAGTTCCTGCTCAGGGACTCGGGGCGGCGATTCTCGATCGCTTGGAGCGCGCGTCGCACGACTCTGATGATTGAGACACGCCTGAATGAACCCTTTGAAAAGCGGATGCGGTTTGTTCGGCTTGCTTTGGAATTCGGGATGATATTGGCAACCAACGAAATAGGGATGATCACGAAGCTCGACCAGCTCGGCCAGCGTTTCGTCCGGTGATGTCCCAGAAATGACGAAGCCTTTTTCATTCATCTGGTCTCGGTATTTCATGTTGAACTCGTATCGGTGGCGGTGACGCTCCATCACTTCGACGCTGCCGTAAATTTTTTCCGCGAGTGTGCCTGTTGCGATTTTCGTCGGCCATGTGCCCAGGCGCATGCTAGCACCCATGTTCTTGACGCCTCGCTGTTCTTCGAGCAACGAGATCACCGGTTCTTTTGTGTTCTTGTCAAACTCAGTGCTGTTGGCGTCTTTGATGCCGCATGCATTTCGCGCAAATTCAATCGTTGCCACCTGCATCCCGAGGCAAAGCCCGAGATATGGAATCTTGTGTTCGCGCGCGAAACGCGCTGCCTTGATTTTTCCTTCAACGCCGCGAAGGCCAAAACCGCCCGGAATTAAGATACCGGACACGTCTTTTAACGGGCCGTTAACGCCCTCTTGCAGCGATTCCGCATCAATAAGTGCAAGATCGATTCCGCAATCTTCACTCGCAGCCGCGTGCGTGAGGGATTCGTAAATACTCTTGTAGGCGTCCCGAACATCAAAGTATTTGCCGATAACAGCGATTGTGACTCGTTTCGCGGGGCTAATGACGCGCTTTACGAAATTTTTCCATTCCGCGAGCTCGGGCTGCCGTGTTTTTAGGCCCAAAAGATCGCACACCAATTGGTCCAGCCCTTCCGCGTGAAGGGTCAAGGGTACTTCGTAAATTGTATGCGCAACGTCGCGTTCTTCGATTACCGCTTTCTCCGCGACGCTGCAGAACATTGAGAGTTTTTGTCGCAGATCGAGATCGAGCATGCGTTCAGTCCGGCAAATCAATACCTGCGGTTGCAAGCCGATCTCGCGCAGCTTGGCAACGCTTTGCTGGGTCGGTTTTGTTTTCAGTTCGTGAGCGGCCTTAATGTAGGGAACCAGCGTGACGTGCATGTTGAGCACATTTTGAGCCCCGACCTCGAGAATGAATTGGCGAATTGCTTCCAAAAACGGCAGCCCTTCGATGTCGCCCGTCGTGCCCCCGATTTCCGTGATCACGACGTCGTATTTGCTTTCGTCTGAAATTTCACGAATGCGTCCTTTGATGACGTCGGTAACGTGCGGAATCACCTGCACGGTTTTACCGAGATAGTCGCCGCGGCGTTCCTTCAAGATGACCGATTCGTACACCTGGCCGCTGGTGAGATTGTTGTGCCGCGTGAGAACGCAATTGGTGAAGCGTTCATAGTGGCCGAGATC
>QHQO01000088.1 GCA_003221195.1 Verrucomicrobiota bacterium | reverse complement strand
TTCCCGGTCGCTGGTCACTCCACTCAACCAGTCGCCCTCGGCTTGGGGAGGTGCAATGCCGGCGCGATGAGTTGAGCGTCAATCCGACATTTGCAGCGCGTTACACAGAATTGGTTTCAAAGGACGCGATCAATGGGGAAATAGTGGGCGCGTGGTTCGCCATGATCGCGGTGCGCGAAATGGGTCATGACAAACTCTTGATCAACCCGCTGAAAAGAGCTTTCGTAAGGCAGCGCCCGTAGCTCAGTCGGAGAGAGCAACGGATTTCTAATCCGTGGGTCGGGTGTTCGAGTCACCC
The DNA here is from genome assembly GCA_003221195.1 of Verrucomicrobiota bacterium. GTDB lineage: Bacteria > Verrucomicrobiota > Verrucomicrobiia > Chthoniobacterales > UBA10450 > Udaeobacter. The sequence goes on along the minus strand of QHQO01000088.1, from coordinate 3,352 downwards.
CGGGCGCGCTTCTACCAGACAAAAGGGATCAGGCGGTAACGGACTTTTTCCCTGTAGGCGTCGTAGCCTTTTAATTCCCGCTTCAAAAATCGCTCCTCGAATACGCTCCGCACTGCCAGCACGACGATGGGAACTATGGCCAGCAAAGCCGCCGTATATGATCCCAGGCACAACGCCGGCCCCAAAACCATCGGGACAAACCCGACATACATGGGATGCCGCACGACTGCATAAACACCAGTGTCGATGACTCGCTGGTCTCTTTCTTCCTGAAGCCTAACGACTGGCACGGCAAAGGGATTGACTTTCATCGCACAAGAGTCATGATCCACCAGCCAGCGACGTAAAGCGCAAGCCCGAGAAATGAAACGAGCCCGCCGGGCTTTGGAACCAGATGGAACCTGAACACATCTAGCGGAATAAAAAGGATCTGCCCGACGAATGAAACGACGAGCAAGATTACCAGAACCCTGTCCCAAAGCGGCTGCCCTTTTTGAATGATTCCTCTGGCACGCTCGGAGAACAAGCCAGAGTTATCGGGCAAAATGGTGAGGATGGCCACTACCATCACAGCGACGGTAACCGCGAGAAACACCCATGCCCGCCCCCAGCGCAATGTGCCGGCCGGCACAAACAGCAGGAGAGCGTAAAACGCGACGTTGAAGACAACGCCGGCAATGACTTTTGGAATAGACATCGCGTGTTTAGGAAGTGACCAGTGATTGGTACTCAGAATATGGCGGCCAACACCAGTATCACCGATCACTGTTCACTTCGTCACGTAGCGACGCTCATGGTCTAGCAACCATTTCTTGCGCCACAACCCGCCGCCGTATCCGCACAACGTTCCGTCGGCGCGGATCACGCGGTGACACGGAATGATAATGCAGATCATGTTTGTGCCGTTCGCACGGCCGACAGCCCTGCGCGCGTTTTCATCTCCCAGGCGTTTCGCCATCCAGGAATACGAGCGTGTTTCGCCTGCGGGAATCGACTGCAAAATTTTCCAGGCCCGCAGTTGAAACTGCGAACCAACTGGCGCCAGTGGAATATTGAACTTGAGGTTTTTGCCGGAGAAATAATCGGCCAATTGCGAACGGACTGCTTCCAGATGCCGATGTTTTCCCGGCACTACATTTGTTCGTAGCCGTTTTCGCAACACGGACAACTCACGTTCGGTTGCCCGGCGATCGAAAAACTCAAGCAGTCGCAAACCTTCGTCATCAGCAGCCGCGATCATCGCTCCGAGCGGCGTATCGATTCGCTCCGCAAAAACGGGTGCGCTCGCCTTCGCATTCGTTGGAGGATCGCCAAAAATTTTCGTAAACGCTTCCCGAAAACCGCTCTCAGATTCAAAACCGCTGCCATTGCGCGCTTCATCTACGCGGCCGCCCTGCCGCACCTGGCTCAAGGCGAGACCCATCCGGCGCGCGCGATGATAAGCTTGAAACGTCATTCCGTAGTGGCGTTTGAATTGACGTCGCGCGGTCGAGGGATCGATCGCCAAACCCGTCAATTCCTTGTCGGTGAGCCGTCCGTCCGGGGCGCGTTCGACTTCGATTCGGAGGCGCTCGATCAATTTAGGCGCACGTTGATTCGGATCCATTGGATGGCATCGCAAGCAGGGACGATAACCGCTCTCTAGTGCTTCACTCGATGTCGCGAAGAAATCGACATTCTCACGCGCCGGCTTTTTCGCCGAGCAGGTCGGACGGCAGAAAATTCCCGTGGTGCGTACCCCAACAAAAAATATGCCTTCAAAACTCGAATCGCGATTCACCAATGCGCGAAACATCGTTTCGGTCGGAGGAAGAAGTTCCATTGTTTTCATGTTAACAAATTAAGGGCTCGTGTGCAGTGACGCATCGACGAAATTCGAGCAGCGAATTTGCACTAATCCTCAAGCGCGCTGAATGCGAAAAGTGAAACAGCCTCGACTCACGCTGCGCGCATCCACGAAGGCTATCTTCGAAATTTGGAACAACTTCTCAATTACTTCTTCCGGTTCGCGTCCGTTCACAACCTCGGCATCGATCATGTTGTAATTTGCATCATAAGCGCGGAGGACGCGGCCAATGCGAAAATCTGCCGGATATTCCGAAGTGGTGCTGTACCGTTTGCACGGCTCAGCATGAACGAAGATCGGGCCAGTCTCAGAGTACGGATGACCCGCGGGAATCGAAGTGTAGGAAAACAGAATGACACGCTCGCCAGGTTGTGCCCAACGCAGACAATGCCGGCACGGATAACCAATCGGAGAATCCACTTTGATGACGGCGTGGTCTGCGGCGCCAGACTCTGCTACGTGCCGAGCTTCCTCTGCGACCTCGGTGGGAAGCGGAACAATACGAAATGTGGACGTTTTCATAACGCAAACTGAGCGCGCTCATGCAAATTGCGCATCGACGAAATTCAGGCGTCGAATTCTCAGGGCGCCTGGATCTGCGGCGACGAACTGGAAAGAATTGGTACTCGGCGCAGATCGATATATTTCGCGAGCCAATCGTAGCGGTCTTGCAGTGCCTGGGGATCATTCAGATCGTGCCCTGCGTCGTAGTACAGCACCTTTTTCGGATCAGTTGCAGTCGCAGCATAGTGCTCCATGGAAGTCTTATCGAAAAGCTGTTCGAAGTTGGTGAATTGAAACAGAAGAGGAATGGGCGCCGCGTGACCGACGAAATGAAGGGCATCGATCTCGCCGGCGATCTGTGCATATCGCTCAAACTGACCGGGAGGCCGGCTCTTTCTGAGTTCGATGATACCGGGATCGTTACCTCGCAGAAAGATGTCACCAATCTCTGCGACACCGGCCATTAGCACTGACGTTTTCATGCGCTTATCTACGGCAGATAAAATTGAGCCCCATTGCGCCCCGTAACTGTGCCCGACGTAGGCTAGCCGCTTAGGATCGACGTCAGGGCGAGCAAGCAGCAAATCGATCCCGCGACGAAGCTCTAGAACTGCCTGGATTTCGATCTCACGGTCCAGTTCCGGTTTGTCGTAGTGATTAGGTGTTTTATGCCACGGTTGCGGGCGATCCCATGGATAATCGGGGAGGAGTGATACCGCGCCCGCTCTCGCGTAGAGCTTGGCTTCAGGAATAAATTCTGTGCGTGTGCCGTTTCCCCAATGGCCGAAAAGAATGGCTGGGAACGGTCCCTTACTCTTTGGAACGACCAAATAAGCGGCGATCGGCCCGCCCTTCGGACTAGCGTAGGTTATATCGTGAAGAGTTCCTCCATTGAACTCTTCAATTATTTTGTCGTGGAGATCGAGCGGCGCCTTTGCGTCATAATCGAAAAGGTCCAATGCGCGCTGATAGTCGGATGTGGCCGTGGCAGTGTTCTGGACA
>QHQO01000087.1 GCA_003221195.1 Verrucomicrobiota bacterium | reverse complement strand
AAGCTGCGTGATTTCACGGAACGCATGAACATCACGATCTCGAGCGGTTTGATGTCTGTGCCGGTGGCGATCATGTCGACGGTGACGGCGATGCGCGGATTCGGACTATTGCGGAATCTTTGAATCAGTTCCTTCGGCGAAGCGCCGGTGGTGCGGTAGGTGATCTTTTGGCAGAAGTCGTTTCCTTTATCGAACTCCTCGCGCACGATCTTCACGATGTCGTCGGCGTGTGAGTCGTCCTTTGCGAAGATGAGTGTCTTTGGAACGACAGTGCGGCCGGGAAAGATTTCGGTGAAGAGCCGGTCGCGAAAGGCTCTTATCACGGTGCGGATTTGATCGGGTGCAACAACGGCGCGATCAAGCTCGTTAGGCGCATAGGCAAGGTCTTCGTCGAGTTGTTCCCAGCGGACTTTGCGGGTGAGGCGGTCGCGTTTATCGACATAGAAACCTTTCTCGACGCGGCTGCCGCCTTGCGTGATCTCGGTGTCTATCTTGTAAACGTCATAGGGGACGTTCACGTTGTCGGTGACGGCGTGCTCGTGCCCGTATTCCATGACGAGGTTCTTATTAAAGAAGCCGATGGTCTGCTTCGAAGGCGTGGCGGTGAGGCCGATGAGATAGGCGTCGAAGTACTCGAGCACCTGGCGCCAGAGATTGTAGATGGAGCGGTGGCATTCATCGGTGATGATGAAGTCGAAGGTCTCGATCGGGACGTTCGGGTTGTAAACGACCGGCGGCGGCTGTTTCCAAAGCGACTCGCGGAGCTCGTAGCCGGAGCGTTCGTCGATCTCGGGGTCGATCTCTTCGCCGCGCAGCATGGAGTAAAGGCGCTGGATGGTGGAGATGCAGACGCGGCTGACGCGGTCGAGCTGCGCGCTTTGCAGGTGCTGGACGTTGTAAAGCTCGGTGAACTTGCGGCCGTCGTCGGGCGTGACGAACTGCTGGAATTCTTTCAGGGTCTGGTCGCCGAGGTTGCCACGGTCGACCAGGAAGAGGACGCGGCGCGCGCCGACGAGCTTGATGAGCCGGTAAACGAAGTTGACGGCGGTGTACGTCTTGCCGCTACCGGTGGCCATCTGGATGAGGGCGCGGCGTTTGTCGGCGGCGAGGGATTTTTCGAGATTGCGGATGGCTTCGATCTGCGCGGACCACAGATTGGTGGTCGGCATCTGATCTGCAGTCAGAAGATTCGTTAGGCGCGTGTTGAGGTTGGCGTTGGGTTCGAGGTATTCAAGCAGCGTCTCGGGGCGGTGAAACGCAAAGACGTTGCGGCTTTTCGGCGAGGGATCGAGTTGATTAGTGAATTGGGTTTCGATGCCTGTGCTTTCGTACGCGAACGGCAGCGGCTCACGCCACTTCGGATAAATGTCCAGCAGGCCTTTGCCGTATTTGCCGGATTGTTCTTCTACGCCAGTTAGGGTGAAACCTTCGGGCTTGGCTTCGACCGTACCGATGGCTTTTCCGTCGACGAAAAGGAGGTAATCAACTTCATCGCGATCTTTTAGGAGTGCCTCGCGGATTGCGATTCCACGAGAAGCCGACAAGTTAATTGTGCTGCGGTTTTGGATGATCCAACCGCACTCAGCCAAAAGTTTGTCGATCTTCTCGCGCGCGAGCTCTTCAGGGGACGGCATTGGAGGCGCGGAAAATAGCAGAAATCTAGCTCTGTGAGAAACGGAAAAAGCAACGGCGCAGCGGCAGTTGCGCCGTGGTTATCGGTTATTAGTTAGCGGTTATCAGTTATCGGTTTGGTGAAACGGAATGGAATGCTGCTGTGCAAAAGGGCAGCGTGTCCGAATTTTCTCGCCGTTCATTAGCGATGTCAGTTACTCTGGCAGAATGTCTTGCGGGATCGCGCTGAACGCCCGACGGAGAGCGGTATGGGGATGCCAAGCGTATTGATCATTGAGGATGATGAGGATGGTCGTCGGGCCGTCGCCAAGTTGTTCGCGCGGGCAGATTGGAAAGTCTTTGAGGCCGCCGATGGCGATTCCGGAGTGGAACTCGCTCTCCGGAACCGGCCGGAGGTAATTTTATGCGACCTGCTGATGCCGAAGTCGAATGGCTTTCAAGTTTGTCGCACCATCCGGCAACAGCTCCAGCCGACGAAGATCATCGTGGTGTCGGGACGTGATTATGCGGTCGATCGGGCGAGCGCGCTCGAAGCCGGCGCGGACGAATTTCTGCTGAAGCCGATTACCTGGGAAGTGCTGCGCGAGTCAATCGACCGACTCCTAACGCCGATTCCGGAGCGACCACGAGCGACGACTTCGCCCGAGGAACTCGGTTCGGTGCCGCCTCGGATAAAGTTGTGGGGTGTGCGCGGCTCGCTCCCGGTGCCGGGGCCGACGACGATCCGGTATGGAGGCAATACCAGTTGCGTAGAAGTGCGGGCGGACGGCGAACTTATCGTGCTCGACGCGGGCACCGGGATTCGTGCCCTCGGTCTGGCGCTGGAAAAGGAGCTGGGACCGGGAACGATCAAGCTGACTCTTCTCATCACACACACGCATTGGGATCACATTCAGGGGCTGCCGTTCTTTCCCCCGGCCTACAACAGCAAAAATCTGATCCGGATCCTGGGTTATGAAGGAGCGCGTGCTGGTCTGGGCGCGATCCTGGCCGGCCAGATGGAGACGCCGTTTTTTCCGGTGAGCTTGCATGAATTGCCCAGTCATCTCGCGATCGAAGAGCTAAAGGACATGGAGCTTCACATCGGCACGGTGAAGGTGCAGGCAAAGTTTGCGAATCATCCGGGCATTTGCGTCGGCTATCGGCTCTTTACCAGCGCCGGATCGATCGCCTACATGCCGGACAACGAGCCGTACGAGCCTCTCAAAATGCAACTCGCGGCGCAGGATGGAATCGATGGGAACGAAGCGCGAAATTTTGCCGGCGCGGAGCGGGCCAAGATGGTGGAGTTCTTGCGGGATTGCGAAGTGGCGATTCTGGACGCGCAATATACCGACGAGGAATATAAGAAACACATGGGGTGGGGTCATAGTTCACTCAGCAGCGTGGTCGAGCTTGCGCTCGATGCGAATGTGAAAAGAGTTTTACTTTTCCATCACGACCCCAGCCATGACGATGACATGATCGATCGAATGGTGGAGCAGGCGCGGGAGCTAGTGAGGAAAAGCGGAAAGGCAATGGTGATTGAAGGGGCGCGCGAAGGCGCTGAGATCCTGCTGGAGTTACCAGCACAGCGGCAGCTGCGCTGAGTTAATGGTTATCTGTTATTGGTTATCGGGAGAAAGCGGAGAGCAAGGAGATTGGAGATGGGAGCGGGGACATTTTTGACATTCGAATCTCATTGGCAGACCAAGGAGACGTTATGTTTACAACGAAAGGTTATGCCGCCCACTCGGCGCACGAGCCGTTGAAGCCGTTCTCGTTCGAACGGCGCGAGCCGACGCCGACTGATGTGCAGATCGAAATTCTTTTTTGCGGAGTCTGCCACTCGGACCTGCATATCGCGCGAAATGAGTGGGGTTTTACCACTTATCCATGCGTGCCCGGACACGAGATCGTCGGTCGCGTGGTGAAAACGGGTCGCGACGTTAAGAAATTCAAAGAAGGCGATCGGGTCGCGGTCGGTTGCATGGTGGACTCGTGCCGGACGTGTCCGGATTGCAAAGAAGGGCTGGAGCAATTCTGCCAGGGAATGATTCTGACTTATGGCAGCGAGGATAAACACACCGGTGGCGTCACTTACGGTGGATATTCGACGAGCATCGTGGTGGATCAGGAATTCGTGCTCCGGATTTCGGACAAACTGGATCCGGCGGCAGCGGCACCGCTGTTATGTGCCGGTATTACAACTTACTCGCCGATGCGGCATTGGAACGTCGGCAAAGGCCAGAAGGTGGGCGTAGTCGGACTCGGCGGGCTCGGACATATGGCCGTGAAATTCGCGAACGCTTTCGGAGCGGAGGTGGTGCTCTTCACGACGTCACCCGGCAAGGAGGCCGACGCGAAGCGATTCGGCGCGCACGAGGTCGTGCTGTCGCGCGATGAGGAAGCGATGAAGCGGTAGCTCAACAGTTTCGATTTCATTCTCGATACCGCCTCGGGGAAACATGATTTGAACGCGTATCT
>QHQO01000171.1 GCA_003221195.1 Verrucomicrobiota bacterium | reverse complement strand
ATCGTGCCAAGGAGAATGTCGCTCTCCGCCGACGCGGCCAGGTCCATAACGAATTGATAACTTTCCCGGTCTGCGAGAACCGGGCCGGGCATGGAGCTTTCCGGCCAGATCAACAAATCGGGTGGAGGATTTGAGCGCAACGCAATTTCACTCAAGCGCCGGAATTGATCAAAAATCTTGCGCGTAAACTGCGGATCGAACTTTTGATTTTGAGGCACATTCGATTGCACGGCGGCAACTCGGAGCGGCTTTGTAGGTGACGAAACCTGGGTGGCACGAATTCCGAAAGTGAGGACGCCTACAATTGCCGCCAATGTGAGCGTCAGATCAAAATGGGGGCGCACTACTCGTGTGCTCGCCTCTAGGATCAAACGGCGCACGGTTGTGACTGCAATGACGTTCGCAAACGCAACCATGAATGATAAGCCAGCAACGCCGGTGAACTCCGCAATTTGGATCATGGGCCAGGTGCCATGCAACGCCACACCTAGGCCGTTCCAACCAAAACCGGAGAAGACCCAGCCACGCAGCCATTCCTGTGTCCCCCACGCAGCAGCCAGAAGAAAGGCTAGCAACAAATTATTTGTCGACCTAATCCACGGCGACGGCGGCGAAGCTACGGTGCTGCGGGCTTGAGCCAGCATCTGTTCCCATTTAGTTGAGCCTGGTTCTCTTCTTATTTCTCGTGGCTGAACCAAACCGCAAAACCACGCCCAGAGCGCGAGATAGATTGCCATGTAAAATTGGAGAACAAACCAGCCGAGAACAGTGACAGTTGTGAGCCAGGAGAAAGTGGTCCAGAAAAATGTCAGTCCGGTAACATAACCCAAAAGGAGATTATGGAGCCAACGATGATGCAATGCTTTGCCTGAAAACCAAACTGCAGCGATGAGTGGCGTGAGAGCAATCCAGCATAGCCAGGTGAAATTAAACGGCGCAAAACAGCCTGTGTAGAGGAGCCCGCTACTGATCGCCGCGAGCCAGGGCCAGGCCACAGTTAATTTTTTCATCACGTCGTGCGACTCAGTGGCGAGTTCCAAGCTCCAACATCCAGTCTCCAGAGAAACTTCAAGGGCCAAATGACACGCCGCTTCCTATACTGTCATGTTGAGCGGAGCGAAACATCTGTGATTATCGTCTGCAGAGCTGGAAAGAAAGGCCAGAGATCCTTCGCTTGGCTCAGGATGAGAATTGCGTCTTTGAACAGGCGCTTGGAATTCGGAGCTTCAATGATCTCAGCGGTGCCGTCGGAGACTAGGGAAATCGCTGCTGTTTATGCCTCGCCAAGGCGTGACTCCGCATCCCTGTGCAGCCGCTCCCAGAGACGATCGAGTTTCGCTTTCACTTCGGTCTTGATTTGATTGAGTTCAACGGAATCGAATTTTCCCTTTTCCGGCCGGCGGTGCGCGAAAAGGTAATACTTGATCTTCGGCTCCGTTCCCGATGGGCGCACCGCGATGCGTGTTCCGTCTTCTAACTCAAACATCAACATTTTCTCCTTCGGAATTTGGTCGTTCTCTATGTCTTCGATTTTGTCGGTCTCGAAGTTTCGAACGCTTGTGACCTTTGAGCCGAGCACGTCCGGGAACGGATCGGTGGCGTAAGACTTAATCAGACGCGCGATTTTTGTTGCGCCTTCCGCGCCCTCGAAAACGAGGGAACCGTTTTTCTCGGCGAAATAACCGAACTCAGAATAGATGTCATCGAGCAGTTCATCGATCGTATTCCCGTGCGCCTTTGCGTAAGCAGCTACTTCGCAAAACATGATTACGGCGCCGTTGCCATCTTTGTCGCGTACAAAATCCGCTCCGCTGTAGCCATAGCTTTCTTCGCCTCCGAAAACGTAAAATGACGAGTGTTCAAGACGCAGTTTCCGTGTTTCCTCCTCGGAAAGATCGACATAATTCTGGTAGGCCGGGATTGCGCGTTCGTACTTGCCAAGCTTTGCGCCAATGTATTTGAAGCCGGTCAACGTTTCGACGCAACGCAGACCGTAATGTTCGGCAATCGCTTTTTGCAGATCGGTTGTGACAAAGGTTTTGATAATGACTCCGCGCGACGCGTTTTGTTTATTCAGCACGCCTTTTTCAAATAATGTCCTGGTTCGATACCAGGCAAGGAGCGAGCCGATCTGATTCCCAGTGAGCAATTTCAGCTTTCCATCCGTTGCACGAAGTGCCGCGCCCATCCGGTCGCAGTCTGGATCAGTCGCGACTACCACATCTGCATCTTCCTTTTTCGCCAGATCGATTGCCATTGTTAACGCTTCGGCATTTTCCGGATTTGGCGATTTTACCGTCGGAAATCGGCCATCGAAATGGTCCTGCTCGGGTACCACTTCGAAATTGAAACCAAGTCGTTTGAGCATCGGTCTGATGATTACACCGCCGGTTCCGTGCAAAGGCGTGTAGACAATCTTTAGCGATTTCGCTTCGCGAATGACCGTTGGATCGAGAACGAGCGTTCCCAGCCGGCGCATGTATGCTTCGTCAATATCCGTGCCAATCATTTCTATCTTACCCTGTCGGTCTTTTGGGAGCGGCGTATAGGCTTCGGAGGCGATCGTGTTCACTTTAGAAATGATTCCGTTCGCATGCGGTTCGATCACCTGTGCGCCATCGCTGAAGTAAACTTTGTAGCCGTTGTCGTACGGCGGGTTATGACTCGCAGTGATCATCACACCCGCGCTTGCCCTGAGATAACGGACCGCAAATGAAAGTTCAGGCACGGAACGTGGGCTCCCGAACACGTATGTGTCGCAACCGTTCTCGGATGCGACTTTCGCGGCAAGCTCAGCGAACTCCTTTGAGAAAAATCGCGGATCATACGCGATCACGAATTTTGGCTTCGTTGAAATTTTCGAGCTTCGATTCCAATCGTGCAGATACGCCACGAGTCCCTGCGTCGCACGGCTGATGTTAAAGAAATTCATCGCGTTAGTGCCCACGCATGGAAATTCAGGTCGCTCATTCTCGCGCGCATTTCCGCGCTCGGCGGTGGTCACGATTTTTCCACTGGTGCGCCCGCGAAGCCCGCCCGTTCCGAACGAAAGCGTCCGGTAAAAGCGGTCGTTTAATTCGGCCCACTTACCGCCTTCAACAAGTTCGCCGACAGATTGCAAATAGAGGGCCGAGGGCGCGGCCTCCAGCAATGCATGAATGTTCTTCGCTGCCGATTCCATTAAGTCTCCGTCAGCAACTGCTTGCGAGATCTTCGAATCAAGTTGTTCAGAACGATGAGGCATCGCAGCGAACTGTTCCGCTATCTACGTTTGTAGGGCAAGCGCTTCGCTTGTTGGCGATCGGGCAACCGAAGCCGTCGCCCCGTAATCTATTAGGTTGTGGACCGTGACTCCTCCATAACCGCTCGATAGACCAGTGTTCCAGCGGCAATATCCTCCACTGCCATGCCTAACGATTTGAAAATCGTGGTTTCCCTCGTTCGCGGCGGAACTTTGCCGGCGAGTGCCTCGCCGAGCTCCGCATAAATTGTCGCGCGGGAAAGAATGACGTCCCCCGATTCCTTCATCGCACCTTCGCGCGAATCGACGAACACTGCATTGCTCATTGCCTCTTCGTCGAGTTCGCGCCAGTCCGGGCGACACGCGCCGACCGCGTTCACATGACATCCACTCTTCAACCAGGATCCTTTTAGGATGGGTGTCTTCGAGTTTGTGGCCGTGACGACAACGTCAGCGCCGCACACGGCTTCTTCAGCGGACACCGCGGTTGCGCCAATTTCCTCGGCGAATTGCTTTGCGCGTTCTTGGTTTGGACTCCAGACCCGAATTTCTTCGAATGGCCTAACGAGTCGTAGAGCCTCTACGTGACTGCAGGCCTGCACACCACTTCCGAGAACCGCGAGGATTTTTGCATCGGACGGCGCGAGAAGTTTCGTTGCAGCCGCTGAGACTGCAGCGGTGCGCATCTCTGTGATTAACCTTCCGTCCATAACTGCAAGTGGCGTGCCAGTCTCCGGATCAACAAGGAAGATTGTTGCCATATGCGTTGGGATTCCGCGCTCCGCATTTGAGGGATAGAAGGTCACTGCCTTCAATCCGAGTCCATCCGGAGTTAACGCGGGCATCAGACCCAGAAAACCGCCCGGCGGATCGACCTTTATGACCGAGCGCACCGGCTGGGTCACCTTGCCCGCGGAGAAATCGATCAGCGCTTTCTCCATCGCGGGAATCAAGTCGGCCATCCGCAGGTGCTGGCGCACCTGTTCTTCGTTAAGAAAAAGCGGCTGCGTGATGTTCATTAGTTCAACCACGGATTACACAGATAACACGGATGAAAGACAATAATTCTAATCTTGATGTGTACGTTTCGTTATCCGTGCAATCAGTGTAATCCGTGGTTCCTTACGCGGTTGCAATGAGCGCGTCTGAAAAACTGCAAACACGCTGCCTGATCGTAGGCGGCGGGCCGGCAGGTATGATGGCTGGTTACCTGCTCGCGCGAGCTGGCGTGCCCGTCGCTGTCCTGGAAAAACACGCTGACTTCAACCGCGATTTTCGCGGCGATACTATTCATCCATCAACGCTCGAGTTGATGCATGACCTTGGGTTGCTCGACGAGTTCTTGAAACAGCCGCATCAGGAAGTGCGCGAGTTGCGAGGTGTGGTTAATGGCCAGGTCGTGCCAGTCGCTGATTTCAGAAAACTTCCCACGCGTTGCAAATTCATCGCGTTCATGCCGCAGTGGGATTTTCTTAATTTTCTCGCCAATCACGCCAAACATTTTCCGGAATTCCAATTGCACATGGAAACCGAAGTCGTCGATTTGTTGATGGAGGATTCGCGTGTGATCGGCGTGCGCGCAAAAACGCCGCAGGGCGACCTAGAGATGCACGCGGATCTTGTCATTGGCGCGGACGGGCGTCATTCAACCACTCAAACCCGCGCCGGTCTTGAGCAATTAGAGTTCGGCGTGCCGATCGACGTGCTCTGGATGCGTATCTCAAAAAAGGACGACGATCCCGAACAAACGTTTGGTTTTTTTCAACACGGTAAATTACTCGTGCTAATCGACCGCGGTGATTATTGGCAGTGCGGCTTCGTCATTCCCAAAGGTCAATTCGACCAAATCAAAGAACGGGGATTATCGCAATTTCAAAACGAAATTGTTAGCTTCGCTGGTTTTTTGCGCGATCGCGTGGCCGAGCTGGACGACTGGTCGAAAATCAAATTGCTAACCGTGCAGGTGAATCGTTTGCGTGCGTGGTGCTGCGAAGGATTGCTTTGCATAGGTGATTCTGCACACGCGATGTCACCGGCGGGCGGAGTGGGAATCAACCTTGCCATCCAGGACGCAGTCGCGACCGCAAACTTGCTCGCAGAAAAGCTCCAGCGCGGTCCGGTTCATGTTGACGACTTGCGAAAAGTGCAGGCGCGCCGCGAATGGCCGACTCGTCTGATCCAGGGAATGCAGATCTTTATTCATCGTCGAGTCGTTACTGGTCGAACCTCCGATGAGAAGAAGACTTCGCTTCCATTCGTGTTCCGTTTGCTAAAATGGTTTCCAATCCTGCGCCAACTGCCTGCGCGCTTCATCGGCATCGGGCCGCGCCCCGAACACATTCACAGCCCCAAAACAGACTAATAATCTACAGTTTGTTTTGGCTGAGTCTGGCACATACGATCAACCATGCGGCTCAAACTTGATAGCATCCGTGCGGCTCACGAACGGATTCGGCCATACATTCATCGCACGCCAGTGCTGACCGGCTCGCGGCTGAATCAGGCGACCGGCGCCTCGCTCTTTTTTAAGTGCGAGAACTTCCAGAAGATCGGTGCATTCAAAGCGCGTGGCGCTACGAACGCCGTTTTTTCGCTCGATGATGCAACGTCGCGCCGCGGTGTGGCGACGCATTCGTCAGGAAACCACGGGGCCGCAGTAGCTCGGGCGGCGAAGCTGCGCGGCATCCCTGCGCACATCGTCATGCCATCGAACTCAGCAAAGGTGAAGATCCGCGCCGTGGAAAGCTACGGAGCGCGTGTTGTATTTTGCGAACCCACGGAGCAAGCGCGCGAAACCGCATGCGCAGATGTGATCGCGCAGACAGACGCCACGCTGATTCATTCTTTCGAAAATCCAGACGTGATAGCGGGGCAGGGGACAGCGGTGGTGGAACTTCTTGAAGACGTTCCCGATCTCGGCCTTGTGATGTGTCCAGTCGGCGGCGGAGGATTACTAGCCGGCACAGCCCTCGCTGCGAAATCGATGCGACCCAATATCAAAGTGATCGCGGCTGAACCGGAGAATGCAGACGATGCCGCGCAATCCTTTCGCGCGGGACGAGTGATCCACACCGAAAAGAAATTCACCATTGCAGACGGATTGCGGACAAATGTTGGCGAACCAAACTTTGCGATCATCAGGCGTTACGTGGACGACATTGTGACTGTGAGCGAGGACGCGATTATCTTTGCCATGCGCATGATTTGGGAGACGATGAAAATCATTGTCGAGCCTTCAGCAGCTGTTCCATACGCTGCGATTCAGGAAGGGAAGATCGATGTGGGGGGGCAGCGAGTCGGAATTATTCTTACCGGAGGGAATGTCGATCTCGAGGCATTGCCGTGGAATCTGTAGTGGCGGCCGTGTCGGCTGCGGGATTTGGATGACATTTGCAGGCGACAGGCGTGCCTCTACAGCGGCGAGCATGAGCAAGAGAAAGAGTAAGAACGAAGGATCAGCATCTAAATTGTGGAAACTTACTTCTTGTTCTTTATCGCGAGTATTGTTGGGGGAGTTATTAATGCAATAGCCGGTGGTGGCGGGTTGATCACATTCCCGTTGCTAATGCTGGTCGTTGGGCCAATGACTGCCGATGCGACAAGCGCGGTGGCTGGGTTCGCCTCGTATCCGACGGCAGTTTGGCGTACCCGAAATCTGTTAACCGGAGTTCTGGGCAGCGGATGGTTATGGCTCCTCGTGATCCCCAGTTTTCTCGGTGGATTGATTGGAGCGCTGCTTCTGAGTCATACGGGCAATCGCAACTTCACAGAGTTCGTGCCGTGGCTGGTGTTATTGGCCACTATTATCGTTGCGTTGCGGCCGGTCCTGGTCCGGCGAAGAGAAGGCGGTACCTTGCAACCAGATCTCGCGCAGACGTTATGGCCGTTCGCAATGGCGGGCATCTTCGTGGTGGCACTCTATGGCGGATATTTTGGAGCGGGCATCGGTATCCTGATGATCGGCACTTTGACCTTCATTTCTCCGGGCGAGATTCGCCATGTGGTTGCGCTGAAGAATTTCCTGAATTGCTGGATGCGAGGAGTCGCTGTGTTTGTGCTCGTGCTTGATGGCAGTGTGGACTGGAAGTACGGCGCGCCGATGGCCGTCGGCGGTTTGGTTGGCGGCTACATCGGGGGAATAGTGTCGCATCGCGCAAACCGGACCGTTGTTCGCTCAATTGTCTCATTGGTCTTACAGTGGCAGTTTACTATTTCTGGAAGTTGTACAACCCCGCTGTAATACACGTAAGAGGCGAGTAGGCGGGAATTCAGAACTCAGAGGGAAATTTTCACTCACTTCCATCTCATTCCAAAATTTTCCATAAGGTGGGAACCAGCGGCGTGCGCAAAATCGAAACCTCTTTTCGTAAAGGGGGGTTCAATTGCGTATGAAAACGTTAACCGTAACAATGGCGGCATTTCTTTTGCTATTCAGCGTTGTCGCTTCTCGCGGAGCGAATCTGGATAGAATCTCGGCTGCGACCAGCGTTTCCGTCGAAACACTGCAGGCCGAGAGAGCTTCGACTGGACTTGGCTGGGGTGGAGTAGAGAAGGCGCACTTGCTGGCTAACGCCACTGGGCAGAGCTTCGACAACATCGTCGCACTGCACCAGTCGGGGCAAGGCTGGGGGAAAATAGCGCACGATAATGGTCTGAATCTCGGCAGGCTTGTAAGCAACGCGAACCGCTCAAGCCAGGCAACATCGCATGCGAAGAACACGCAAACTGTCCACGGTAAGAGCAGTAGCGTTCATGGGAAAAGTGCTACTAACATCGGCCGTGGCCACGGTAGTAGAATGACGACCACACGAGGTATCAATCACGGTTCGAGCTTCAGAACCGCCCATACAGGATTCCACGGCACGCATGGGATGGGTCGGATGGGCGGTATGGGACATGGCATGGGTGGCATGGGTCACGGCGGTCACGGCCGGTAAAATCGCCAACCCGAAGAGCCGCCTGCGACGAAGGATTACTTAAGAGTAATCTCGCGCATGGTTTTTGTGCCGAGAATTTCGCGGATGTCGAGGCGTTTTACAGCGGTGGCGCGGCGCTGGTCTTCAGTCCCCATGATCTTCTCGACAATGGGATCCATCTTGTCGCGAAGGTTATCGAATGCTGCCCAGTTGGGATATTCAACCAGAATTAGAATGTTGAAATCCTGAGGACCAGAAGCCTCTCCATTCAGGATTTTGTAGTCGAGGATGACCTTTTGCTTTTTCTCCTCGTCATACACAGGCTTCACGGTGCCGGTGATCTGTTTGAGGTATTCATCGCCCAAACCGGTCTTGGTTTTTACCATCGTAAGAGTCCAAACAGGCCCTTCGTTATAAGGCGCATTGCTGCCTTTCGTACTCGCAGCATCTGGCTGTGCGAAGCAGGTGAAAGCGAGAGTCAACGATGCGCATGCGATTGCATAGATCTTAGTGGTAGTCATGTGGGCACATTGGTTCGGCTGTGCTTAAGAGGCGAGAAGAATTCCCAAATATGTATCAGTCACCCCCTGCGGAATACGATTCGCCTAGATATCAGTCGCCGACCAGAATTTACGAAATGCGTTTGGCCAGCTCCGATCGATGACGCTTTTCCTGGCGGCCTCGCCCATGCGTTCTCGCAACGCGGCATCTGCGGCCAGCGAACGGATAGCTCGCGTGAAATCATCCACATCGCGTGATCGAGTGATCAAACCATTCGTTCTGTCTTCCACCAATTCCTTGGGCCCGCCAGAATCGGAAACAATGACCGGCACGCCGCAAGCCTGCGCTTCCAGAATTACATTGCCGAATGTGTCGGTGGTGCTCGGGAACACAAAAATGTCGGCTGACGCGTATGCGGTAGCCAACTCTTTCCCTCTGAGGTACCCGGTAAAAACCGCTTCTGGCAGCGATTGCGCAAACGCCTCAGAGTAGGGGCCGTGGCCAACGATGAAAAGCTGCAACGGAAGGCCTTCATCGCATAATCGGCGGTAGGCATCTGCCAAAACATCGAGATCTTTCTCCCGCGATATCCGGCCAACGTAAAGCAGGCGTACCTGACCGTTAGTGGCGCCAAATTTTTCCCAAAAAGCGGCCTCGCGCCGCGCCGGAGTGAACAGCTCGGTATCGAGACCGCGCGGAAGAATTTTAAGTTTTGCGGGGTCAAATCCGTGCTTGATCCAGCTTTGTCGATACTCTTCAGAATTAACGAAAACGGTGTCGAGCTGGCCATAGAACCAATGCATGTACCGCCACGCCATGCTTTCCAGGAAGCTGTCCTCGGTGAGAATCCGGACGTATTGCGGGAAATCTGTGTGGTAAATGCCGCTCGTTTGCAGATTGAGCATTTTGGCCGCGAGGAGGGCAGTCAGCCCGACTGGCCCAGGCGTGCTGATGATAATCTCGGTGAATTTTTCCCGTTGTATATAATCGAGCATCTGCAGAATCGGCGGGAAACTTAATTTTTGGAGTTCATACTCGGGCAATTCGAATTCGCCGATGGGCGGGAAGTTCTTAATGGGGATCTTGTACGTTTGGAGATTGCTGTGCGAAGTTACGACAGTCAGTTCGTTGCCGGCTGCGGCCCCGGCGGCAGTCATCTTGCGAATCGTAGTAGCCACGCCATTGACGTCGTCGAGCGTATCGGTGAACCAGGCGCGTTTGCGGTTTTGCAATTCGATCGGAATTTCTCCGGTCAATTCCAGAAAGATAGACCGCAGCCATTTCCGGGAAGGCGCCTGGCTGTGAAACCCGTAAATGTACGGCGTAAGAACGACCAGGATCGGCACGATGGCGCTAAGAGCTTGCATGCTCTCGACCATGTTGCCGCTGCCGATTTGCTGAACGAATTTTTGGAAAAACCGAAACGTGAGCTGCTCGGCCACCATGTTTGCCATGAGAAACGTGCGGCGCTCCGGTTCGTGGACTCCCTCTAATTGCGCGGCCAGTTTCGCTTTCACCTCTGGCTGCGCGAAGTAACCTGAAAGTTCTTTCCACAGCGACACGTTCGCAGGTTTGACGAAGTCGAAAATTTTTCCCGACAAAACGCCCTGCACGATAAATTCCATTTTCTCTTTGAGAGTGAATTCAGTCGGGGCGCGGCCTTCCATGAACCGCGAAAACATTTTCTCGAGCAGCGCGGCGCCCGGTCCGAGCTTTTCATTGAAACGATCTTGGATGAAACAGGCGACCGTGTTATAAAAACCGTGCGAAAGGACTAGCGGGGTGCCACCGCAGCCATGCGCGCTGCACTCGCCGTTGCGAAGGCGTTCGAGGAATTTTTCCGCCGATTCCGCCGCGGGAGTTTCCGTAAAAGCCGAAGCAGCGAATTGCCCACCGTGATCGTCCGAGCCCGCAACAAGAATCTTCTTCCAGGGCTCCGCGTGCGTGGGCGCCAGATTATGGCGATTTGCGAGCGTCTCGATCTTTTCCGGCGTTAATTGCTCGAACAGCGTCTGGGTCAGATCGCTGAGTAACGCATCGCGCAATCCGTTGATCCCTTCGAAATGCTTGAAAAGAAGAATCAGCAACTCAAGATGACGCGGCTCGAGCTTGCCGTTGACACTGTACAGGGGATGCGCAACCGCGTGCGCGATGTGCGCTGCTTGCAAGTAGCGTTGCAGCTCAAAAATATTATCGCGTATCGCAACGATCTCGCGATGCTGATTCTCTGAAATTCCCCAAACAAGAACGTGTAGCTTGCACGCATCGTTGGGGAAATAGGTGGTGACTTGTTCGCTGATAAAAGTGCGAGGCCGATCAATGATTTGCAGGCAGCCCTCGATGCTATCGTGGTCGGTAATGCTGACGTAGTCCATTCCTCGCTCGAGCAATTTTTCATACAGTTGTTTCGGGTCGGAATAGCTGTCGGGGAAATCGAAACGGCGAAAGAGCCATTCTTCCGAGCGCGCACTGTAGCGCGAATGAATATGAAGATCGCACCTGCTCACGGCTACATCCCCCGTCTCAGTCTTTGTTGCGCGATCCAGTCCCGATAGGTCGTAGCTGTCCGCGACCCCATCGCCCTTTCGATCATACTCGTGACCTGGCGCCAAATCGCTGGGTGCGAATAATCGGGTGGATGAATGCTAATGCGCAAAAGTGGCCTTCGCTGTAGATATCGAAAGAGAGCGGCGTTGCAGATTCGGCTAATTCCGCGCCGCCAGTTCCTTCGAACACTGTAGACAATCGATCGCGCGGCGAACTCGCTGCCTGCCCGGAGATCGCACACCTTGTGTAACCGCGTGGTATATTCCATCCCGGCATCGCATACGGCGCGCTCAGCTTCCTTGCTGAGCAGCCATGCTGGAGCCACAAAGCCTCGCGGCTTGAGATTATTCGCGCGAAATTCATCTCGCGCGGCTGTAATTCGACGCAACGCCTCATCGTAGTTTAGGTCGTAAAATTCACCTTCTTGTTGCGTGTAAAATCTCGTGAAGAACTTGTCGTGGAAGCTCTCTTTGGCACCGCAAGGGCGCTCATGAAAATATCCGTGAATAACGATTTCATGACCGTCCGCTTCCAAGCCCCGTAGCCAGGACACAAATTGTTGATTTCTCGCGAACAGCCCCTGATGATGATAGTCTGGGACGACAAGAAGAGAACAAACGCTTACCCCGCGCCGAGCCAGTTCTGAAATGATTGTGTTTGCGATCTGCTGAGTGGAGGGCGCGACGTCGTGCAGGGATACGACCATGAAATCCCTTGTGGCAGCGCCAGTTGCGACGAGGGGAAGGAAGTCCGTTGCCGCAATTGTATTCATTCGGGAATTTTCGGCCTCGACATAGCTTTGAACAAGGCAAATCGATATCGTGACCCATTAAAACGTTCCATCGTTACGCCGTAGCAAATTGCCGACCCTCTAGGGGTTCAACGATTTAACGTGGCGAAGCCATCTTTACAATTTCGCGAAGTTCCGATTCCGCCAACGGCATAACGGACAGACGTGATTGCTTAACTAACGCTATTCCTTTCAGCGGCGGATGGCTTTTGATCTCGCGAAGTGTAACTGGCCGGTGCAGCGGTTTGACCGGAGCAAGATCAACAGTGGACCAGTCGCCTTCCTTTGCGGTCGAATCTCGATATGCGGTTCGAATTACTTTCGCGATCCCCACGACCGCTTTGTCGTCGCCGCTATGATAGAAAAGAACTTCATCGCCGTTCTGCATTCTACGAAGATTGTTTCGGGCAGAGTAATTGCGTACGCCGGTCCAACTGGTTTGGCCTTCCGCGACAAAGTCCGACCACGAATATGAGGATGGCTCCTGTTTCACGAGCCAGAAATTTTTCATATGCCGAAACTAATCCAATTAACTTGTGTGGGGCAAACTTCCCGGCTGTGCTGGAGGGCGGAGCTCCTGCGACGCCAGAAGCACTTGGGCTCGCGGAGCTCGCCCGTCCAACTGCGCGCGTTCGACAATCACGCCGGCTTGTTTCACAATCGACATCATGCGCCGGCTGCCATTCATCACGTTCGAAGGATCAGAGGGCAGTGGAAAATCGACGCAGGTGCAGAGATTGGCCGCCCGACTGGAGCATTCCGGGCTGCCACATCTGGTCACCCGCGAACCCGGCGGCACGCCGATCGGCGAAACCATTCGTGAACTTCTGCAATTTGCTTCGCACAATTCCAGTATGACCCCGGAAGCGGAGCTGCTTCTCTTTGAGGCGAGTCGCAGCCAGCTCGTGCGGGAGATCATCAAGCCAGCGCTTGAACGTGGCATTTGCGTGATTGCCGATCGTTTCTTTGATTCCACCACTGTTTATCAAGGCGCGGCACGAAAATTAGATCGTGAGACGGTCGAACGTTTGAATGTATTTGCGGTAGGCGATTGCATCCCAAACGTTACTTTTGTTCTCGATATCGATGCGGCTACCGCGAAGTCGCGAATGCAGAAACCGCGCCGACGAGACCGGATGGAGCAGGAGCCGGAGGAGTTTTACGAAAACGTTCGGGAAGCGTATCGCGAACTGGCCACGCGCGACCCGAATCGCGTTGTACTAATCAACGGCTCACGTGGAGCGGACGTGATCGAGAATGAGATCTGGGAGACGCTGCGCACGCGCTTCCGGAGTCTAACGACTCGTTAAGATGATCGACGAACCCGATAAGTGGCTGATCAAAAATTCGCCGCGTCGTCTATGAATCGCCACAAAACAGAGCAATTGCGAGACAGGGAACGGCGGCTTCGCCCATTCGCCCATTCGCCGATTCTCCGTTTCGTCAGTTTTGAGTGATATGGCTTTCTCCCGTATAACAGCGCTGGAGTATTTGCGTCGCGCCCACGAACAGAATCGACTCGCTCATGCCTATTTGATTTCAGGGCCGCCAGGCAGTGGCAAGCAGCAGCTCGCCGCAGACCTGGCCAGTCTTGTGAATGGCACCCCTGTCGGTGACGTTTTTTCCGCCAAGGCTCGTGAAATTTTCGTTGCCCGGCCGGAATCGAAATCGCGCCGAATTGTTATCGAGCAAATTCGTGACCTTGAGCACGCGCTGCAAATGCGCGCAAGTAGTTCGCGGCGCAAGGTGGCGATCATTTCCGATGCCGATCGGCTACAACCGCAGGCTGCAAACGCGTTTCTCAAAACACTGGAGGAACCCCCCAAAGATTCCTTGCTGCTTCTGCTGAGTGCTTTGCCGGAAGCGCTACCGGAGACGATTCTTTCACGGTGCATTGCGCTTCCCCTTGCAAGCGACGGCCAGCGAGAGCCGAGCGACGAAGAAAAGAAGCTCGTGAAATTATTACAGGTGTCCCATGAACAAAGCTGGACCATTCAGTTTGCCTACCGACTGGCTCAGGAATTTCAGCGTTTGCTCCGCTCTGTTCGTGAAGAGGTTAAGCGGGAAACAGATGAAGCACTGAGGCAGGAACAAATACGTTACCGGGATACCACCGATGGCGCGTGGCTGGAGGAACGCGAACAATACTACAAAGCCCGTGCCGAAAGTCTTTACCTGCAACGGCGCGCAGAATTGATCGAGGCATTATTCGCCTGGTGGTCTGATGTTCTTCGCTCCAGTAACGGTGTGGCGCAACGTAATCTTCCTGGTGCAGGAGAAGAAACCGCTGTGCTGGCGAGCCGATTCAGCACAGCCGAAATCTTGAAACGCATCCGGTGTCTTGAAGAGCTGCGCAATCACCTGAATCGCAATATTCATGAAGCGCTAGCAATCGAAGTGGCTTTCCTCACAATCTTCACCGCATAACACTGTGGCCGGAGTAGGTGAGCCCGGCACACCTACGGATTGGCAATTGCTCTGGCTAGGCGGTGGTGGAACCAATCTAACTCACAAAGTTGACAAAAAGCCGCCTGATCATATCCAATATCCCCATATGCGACATATCTCCCGATTACTCTTGCTGTGTGCTGGCGGTTCGCTTCTGCTGCTGACTGGTTGTCAAACAGGGCGTGTGGCCGGGGGCGGGCCATACCACGTAACTGCATATCGCCCGAACAACCCCTCTGCTGTGCGGGTGCTCGTTTCGCTTTCGAAAGAAAATATTTATGTAATGGAGGGCGACCGTTGCCTGATGGCTGTGGCGTGTTCCGTCGGGACTCCGGCGAAACCGACGCCAAAAGGAAATTTCAAGGTCTATTCCAAACAGGAGCACAAACGTTCGGGGTCGTACGGGTTCAGCGTGCAAGGCGATCGCATAATTCCTTCGACTGGTGGTGGTGGAGGCCGTTATGTTGGATATCCGATGGGTTATTGGTGCGAATTCGCTCCTGCCTACGGTTTCCATCAAGGCTTTGTCCATCCGACTCCACGCACACACGGTTGCATCCGACTGCACGGCGAAGCAGCGCCAAAATTTTTCGCGCTCGTACGAATCGGGACCCCGGTGAACATCGCCACTACGCAACCAGAGGACGCGACTCTTGCATCGAGAGTGCAGCGTGTGGATGATTCGAGAACGCCTGATCCCGATCCGCGGATAATGGTCAGCGACGCTGCGTTCGAAAAACCGAGCGGACCATTGCTTCAATAGCAGGTTCCGGGGCGTTGCCCCCGGCCCTTTACCGTGTCATGTTGAGGGAAGCGAAACGTCTCTGGCTACTGTTTCGACGCCCCCCGTATAAACTGATCCGAGATCCTTCGCTGCGCTCAGAATGACAACGATGGCATGAGCACGAACCTTATTTCCAGCGGCACAACAGCGCGGGAGAAAGTGAACCTCCGCACACCCGACGTGATGGCTGCCGTGCAGCAACAGGTTGAGTCGCACTACTGCAGCGACATTGTGGAAAAAGTTCGCCGGGCGGGGGGGATCATCTCCGTCGGCGATACTACAGTGCGTCTGGCAAAACAGTTTGGTTTTTGCTACGGGGTCGAGCGTGCAATCGATCTGGCGTACGCAGCCCGCAAGGTTTTCAAGGATCGCCGTCTTTTTATCGTCGGGGAAATCATTCACAATCCGGAGGTCAATCATCAAATCGCGTCGTTAGGCATCAAGAACCTGACCGGCAAAAACAAGGAGGCGGACATTTCCGATCTCGGTCCCGATGACGTTGTTATTGTCCCGGCGTTTGGAACGGAATTATCGATTCAACAACAGATCAAGGATCGCGGCTGCCAGATTGTCGACACCACGTGCGGAGACGTGATGAGCGTCTGGAAGCGGGTGCGCAAGTACGCGAGCGAATCGGCCACCTCTATCATTCACGGGAAGGCGGAACACGAAGAAACAAAGGCCACCAGTTCGCGCGCGCTCGGGAATGGTAGCGGGCATTACCTGGTCGTTCTAACACTCGCGGACACCGATTACGTTTGCAATTACATCCGGAACGGCGGTGACAAAGAGGCGTTCCTCGAGAAGTTCAAGGGCGCCTATTCACCGGGATTCGATCCCGACGTGCATTTGCAAACCGTTGGTGTAGCCAATCAAACCACCATGCTGCGCGGGGAAACCGAAGAAGTGCAGCGACGCGTTCGACGGGCGATTGTCGATCGAGACGGGCCCGAGCTTGCCGAGCAAAATTTTCGGTTTTTCGACACGATCTGCGGCGCAACACAGGAGCGACAGGATGCGTTGCGCGAATTGCTCGATGTGCCAATGGACCTACTGCTGGTGGTAGGCGGTTATAATAGTTCGAACACATCTCATCTGGCCGAGATGGGCGAAGAAAAATTGCCGACCTATTTCGTGCTCAACGCTTCACGACTGGTTTCCGCTACGGAGATCAAGCACTACAACTTGCACGAAAAACGCGAAGTGGTCTCACATTTCTGGTTACCGAACGGACCTGCCGTCATCGGCATCACTGCCGGCGCATCGTGTCCGAACAATCTGATCGAAGAGACGTTGATTCGCCTTTTTGAATTGCGCGGTATCTCGCGCCACGAGCTCGAGCTGGCCGCGTAAACCGAATCGTTGGTTTTTGCTGTTCTCATTAACACCGCGACTCTAGCGCGGTGTAGCCCGCTCAGGCCGAAACAAACCGCTTAAACGGTTTAGCGCTTCCAGTGCGCGAAAGCAGCTCACTGAAGTGGCGTGTCAATAAGAGCGCTTAGAGCACATCATTGACAGCCTCACACGCACAGACTTCTCACCACGCGAATTAGGTTTGTATGGCGCGCGCAATCTGGAAAGGCAGCATCAGTTTCGGTCTGGTTAACATTCCTATCGCTCTGTATCCCGCCACCCGACGTGAGGAACTCAAGTTTCGTTTGCTGCGCAAGAGCGATTTGAGTCCGGTAAACTACAAGCGTGTCGCTGAAAAGGACGGCAAGGAGGTTTCCTGGGACCAAATCGTGAAGGGTTATGAGTATGAGAAGGGAAAATATGTCGTGCTCAAGGAGGAGGATTTTGAGCGCATTGATCTGGAGGCCACACAAACAGTGGACATTCAAGACTTCGTCGATCAGGAAGAGATCGATCCGATGTTTTTTTATAAGCCCTACTATTTGGAACCGCAGAAAGGCGGCGACAAAGCGTACACGCTTCTTCGCGATGCGTTAAAGGATAGCAACAAGGTCGGGATCGCCAAGGTGGTGATTAAGACGCGCCAATATCTCGCCGGGGTAAAACCAGAAGATGGCACGCTCGTTCTCGAGCTGATGCATTTCGCCGATGAACTTGCAGATCCAGGGAAACTCCATGTCCCGAAAAAAACCGAAGTCGGCAAACGCGAGATGAACATGGCCAAATCGCTCATCGATAGCATGAGCTCAAAATGGAATCCGGAAAAGTACAAGGACGACTACCGGGAAGCGCTTATGGAAGTGATTGAGGAAAAAGTAGAAGCCGGCGGAAAAGAGATCGAAGAGAAACCGAAGAAAGCCCCCAAGCCGACGAAAGTAATCGATCTGGTTTCCGTATTGCAGAAGAGCCTGGAGCAAACCGGCGGAAAGAAAAAGGCGGCTGGCAAATCGCGCAGGAAACAGAAGCACCCGGCAAAGAAAGCAGCGTAAAGGAAATGACGGATGACGAATGTTCTAATGACGAAGGAATGACAAAGTCCGAATGATAAAGAAATCGAGAGCGGCTTTTTTCGTCATTTGAGCATTCGAGCTTCCTTCGTCATTCGTCATTCGTCATTTGCCCAGCGCGTGAAATCCTTGACACACAACCTCCGCCTCGTTCAGCCTGAACGGCTATGAATTCTCTCAATCGATTTGCCGATCCGGTTTACTGTATTATGCGACTGATAGTCGGTCTTATGTTCGCATGTCACGGTGGTCAGAAGTTGCTGGGCTTTCCCGGCGGTGGGCATGGTGGCGCCGAAGGATTAATGCTGATCGGTGGAATCATCGAACTCGTCGGCGGATTGATGATTGCATTTGGCTTTCTCACGCGGCTCGCCGCGTTCATCTCCGCAGGTGAAATGGCGGTTGCTTACTTCATGGTGCACGCCGCGGGTAAGGCGATTGGCCATGCGCCAACTCCGACCGAGCAACTTTTTCCAATTCTAAACAAAGGCGAGCTGGCCGTGGTTCTCTGCTGGCTGTTTTTATTCATGCTCTTTTATGGACCGGGCCAATGGAGCATCGATGCTCTGTTTAAGAAAAGGCCTGTGGCGCCTGCAACTTAAGATCGGCATCCTGTCATTTCGGGCGAAGTCGCTTGCCTCGCCGTAGCTTTATGCGAAGGCTGGGAGAAATCTCTCACCCTTATGAAACGCTTTATTTCTATTCTCGCGCTCACTTCGATCGTACCAGTGATCCACGCACAGGAAGTAATCAAAGATTTTGGGAAAGATAGATTGAACAACTCACCGCGACACGGCGAATGGGTCGATATCAAATCGGGCCAGCGAACGATCAAGGCGTTTGTTGTTTATCCAGAGCGCAACGAGAAGGCGCCTGTCGTGCTTGTTGTTCACGAAATCTTTGGCGTAACCGATTGGGTCCGCAGTTTGTGCGACGAGCTTGCCGAAGCAGGCGTGATTGCGATCGTGCCTGATTTGCTTAGCGGCCAAACATTCGAGGACGTGGATGGAGCGCGTAAAGCGATATCTGCACTGTCGAAAGAGCAGGTGAAAGCCGATCTGGATGCAACGGCTGATTATGCCCTAACGAAGATTCCCTCCTGCAATGGTAATGAAAGCCGCCGGAAAAAAATATGAACCGGTAATCTACAAAGGCGCAGGCCACGGTTTCATGCGTTCAGGTGAGCCGTCCAACCCTGCAGTTCGCGAAGCTGATAAAAAAGCGCGCGACGAAGCCTGGGCCAGATGGAAAAAGTTGCTCGCGGAACTGTGAAAACTTGGTGGGACAGCGCGCTGCGCTGTCCGGACGCCGCAGCGCGGCGTCCCTACCTCGTTATGCCCAACAATTCATCCGCAAGCGCGTTCGCATCGTAAACTTTGCGCAGCGCCTAAATGATCGCTGCTGAATCAACCGGGACAGCACGCGCCTGTGTGTCTGTGTAAATGCAATCGAGCACCAGGGACTGAATGTTTCCGTCGAAAATGATTCCAACAAACTCGTTTTCTTTATTCACCACTGGGCTGCCGCTGTTGCCGCCAATGATGTCGGCGTCCGAAACGAAATTGAAATGCGTTGCCAGATTCAGTTTGGCTTTTTTGTCGATCCATCGCTTCGGCATCATAAGGTGGAGTCGTAATGGCGAGAACTGGCGCCTTGCTCGTGATCGTAATTGACCATCGACATGGAACACGAGCACGATTGCGAACATGACGCCGATGTTTCGAGGCAAGAGCCACAAACTTGAGCGGCTCGATTTCATTGTGGCCGGTGCGCAAAAATCCGGCACCACCGCATTGCACTATTTTCTAAGCAAACACCCGAACATAACGATGGGCGATCAGCAGGAGATACATTTTTTTGATGACGACGCGCTCTTTGTTTCCCAGCCCGATTACGAGGAATTACACAAACATTATCGACCGCTTGGTCTGTCCACAATTGCCGGTGATTGCACGCCAAGCTACATCTATCATGAGCCAGCAGCGGAAAGGATTTGGAAATACAATCCAAAGATCAAGTTGCTGATCCTTTTGCGAAATCCTGTCGACCGCGCATTTGCTCACTGGAACATGCAACGATTTAGAGGTCGCGAACCGCTCGATTTTTTCGATGCCGTGCGAGAGGAAAAGACGCGTATTGCTGGAGCGCCTCCTGCTCAAGCGCGCCGCTTTGCTTATGTCGATCGAGGATTTTACGGACAGCAACTCGCGCGTCTGTTCAAATTCTTCCCACGCGACCAAGTCAAGGCGGTGAAGTTTGAAGACTTTAAGGATAAGCAGCGCGAAACGCTGACTTCCGTCTTTTCATTTCTCGGTCTCGAACCGCTCCGTTCGGTGCGCAGTAAAGACAGAAACGTCGTTCCATACGAACGGGCGATGAATTGGGAGGAGCGAATTTTCCTCTACAATCTTTTCGCGGAAGACATCACAAAGGTCGAGCAGCTGTTAGGCTGGGATTGTTCGGAATGGAAACTGTAGCAACTCCGTAGAGGCAGCCATGTCGGCTACAACCCTCCGTAGGCTAGCAGGCGATGCGCCTGCGCTACAGTTTCCGAGTCTGCTTGAAGCGGGGACGCTGGTTTGAGTCGGCGGCAAGAAGCGCTTTCCAACGGAAAATTCGCGCGCCTTGCGAATTAAAAAAAGCGCGCAATTCATCCGTAAAAAATGAGGAACCGTCCGGTCGCGGATTAAATTCCAGCAAAAGACGCCCCTCGGGTTTGAGAAATCGTATTCGGATATCGTTGATAAAAAATTTCCAATCGGCGGGTGACCATTCGAGCCACTCTCCGTTGTTGGTACGCGTGAGCCGGTGAAAGCAAACGCGGTGGCCGGTTACGAGATCGAATTTTCTTCTAAGATCCGGCAGCGGCGTTTGCGGCTCAATGCGCCCGATCACGCGGCGAACGTTGAAGAACTCGGTTGTGCCGCGGAAGAACGGCTCCTCATCCGTGTCAAACCCCAGTCCCTCGTGACCAAATAGCCGGCAGAGGTAGAGAAAGTAACCGGCGCCGCAACCGAGATCGAGAATTTGCAATGGTGGAGAACGATCGAGCCAAAGATCCTGCGCGCGCCTAACGTTCACGCCGATCCAGTATTTTGCATCTTCGTAAGCATTGATCTTGCGCGCATTTGGCCGGTAGGGATAACTGTCACGCAATCTCTCTAATTCAGTCCGGTCAATGCCAGCCAGAATTTGACGCGAATTCACCGGATGGGTCCAACGAAAAGCGTTTTCCCAGAGGCTCTCTGCTGCATCGCGGGAAAAAAGCTTTTTAAATTTGCGAGAGAGTCGCACTTAACAACGATGCAATAAACGAAACAGGGGACAAGAGATATCAAGCGCCATCGCACGGACACACCTCTAACGCCTTCCTATGTCATCCCGAGCCGCGCAGACGGTGAGGGACCCCACAACCGAGATGACGTCACACTCATCTTGTGTGATGCGTTAGCAAATGTGCGGTCCCTCACTTCGTTCGGGACGACGAACGTTTGGGCGCTCACGATAGAAGGGATAACACGTTATTAGGGATGGATGTCTAGTTGGATCAAGCCCGTCGAGCCTTCATGCGTCATGAATCCATTTCCCCAGCCGTTGCCCGGAATGAGCCGTTGCCCGTAGAAGAATTGCTGGTAACGCCAAATCATACCGAGTGTCGCGCCGCTAGTTTTTTTCCAGCGAAGCTTGTAATACAAATGCCGTTTCCACGACGGCGAATGGCCGGTCATGAAATTGACTTCGAATGGCGTTGGCCAGCTAAGAACGCTCCGTCGGATTTCGATGAAAGCATCGTCGCCCGCTGGCGGCACTGTAGAGAGGTTCTCTGCCTCTGATGGCGGTGGACCAAATGCGAAAACCTTTCCACCGTCTGCCAGCCCAAGCTGACCATTCTTCGTTGTGCCGATGTTCGGACTCGGACCATTTCTGTCGTTCAGACTCAGCGCAAGATCGTTGACGTGAAGGATCCCGCCAGTGCCGCGACCTTCATACACGATCGAATTAATTCGTGCTGAGGTCATCTCAATAGTCCCGAAACGATCGAGAAAAAGTGAAATCTGGCGGCCGGCGAAAATCCAGCTCGCTACTATGCCAATAACAAACGCGACCAGGACTCCAAGCGTAATGAGGATCTTGCGCATTCTTTTCTACAACCGCAGGCTACGCTAATTTCGCGGATAAAACTTGTGGGGATTTGTCACTCTGAGCGGAGAGAAGAATCTCTGAACAG
>QHQO01000170.1 GCA_003221195.1 Verrucomicrobiota bacterium | reverse complement strand
GGGCCTCCAGGGGCTGACTCGCTGCTGCAAATAGAAGTAGGCTAACTAAGCCAAATATTGCTTTCATTTTCATACCTTAAGGTCGCAGCAGACAGCGCTTCATTGCTATTGAGCGTCCGGCAGATTTTACTGTGCTACCCACGAGTTGTAGCCTGCTCCCTCTTTTGGGTGACGTCTTCGACCGTTGGCCTGCCCTGTGTGGTGCAATTACGAAGGGCCCGTCTCATAAGCATGCAGCGCTGTACGCGGCCGGGACTCGGTGCTCCGACTGATACCGCGCGGACAATCACGTGAGCCAGCTTCCCGTTTCTTGATCGAAATGTTTTGATGGCGGTATTTGGATTTGGACTTCGACGCGATCACGCAATTCGCTCAGGTTGGGGCCGGCTGGGGTAAGCCAAGCGACTCGAGCGTATCGGGCGATAGACTTCTGGTTACATTTAGCTGATTGGCAATTTGGTACGCCGCCACCGCATCGCGCGTGGACGGGTCTGAAAACGCCGTCAATGGAGCCATTATAATAGCCAAGGTTCAACAGCCAACTCTGAACAGCTTGGAATGTGGCGCTATCGGCGGCGTCAATATTATCACTGCCCCGGCGCCGACGACTGCGTTCCGATGAAAAAAAGTGTTACAGTAAAGTGTTACAATCCGCTATCCAGCACTTCGGTGAAATTGGGTAAGTGCCTCTCGTCGAAGGAGGAAAAATGGTGCGCGATAGAGGGTTCGAACCTCTGACCCCTACCGTGTCAAGGTAGTGCTCTACCACTGAGCTAACCGCGCTCATCAGCAGTGATAACTGATCGGGGACTAGAGACGAGTCAAGCGAGATATCGGCAGCAAGGCGGGCAATTTGCCCTTCTGCAAGAAAGTTTCCAGCCGCAGTAGAAATCCTACCGTTTGTGCGACCACTTCGTGACTGGACAACTTCGATGTGCAAGACGACTGTTCGCGTCTCGTGAGTGCCCTGTTTTTCAAACAATTTTTGAAACGGCCGTTTCAGATTGCATCAATCATTCCCAGTTCCAAAGCACTGGTGGAACGTGTCGCCAGCAAGATGGATTTTAGTCAGCCACGTGTGATCGCCGAGTACGGGCCGGGAGAAGGAGTACATTCGCGCGAGATTGCACGGCGGATGTGTCCGGATTCACATCTGCTCTTGTTTGAGTTGGACCGAGCATTCGCGCGCGATTTGGAACGACAGTTTGCCGGCGACCGGCGTGTACGTGTCATTCATGGCGATGCGGCTTCGTTGCCACACGAATTGAAACGCCACCGCATCGATCGCTGCGATTATATTCTTTCGGGTATTCCGTTCAGCATCCTTAAAATTGAGAAGAAACGCGCACTCTTGCAAAAAACATATGATTCGCTGGCGCGTGGTGGCAGTTTCATCATCTATCAAGTCACGAACGAACTGAAGCAACACGCGACCCTGTTCGAGCACGCCCAGTCAGAGTACTTCCTGCAAAACATACCTCCGATGTTCATCACTGTTTTTCAGAAGACGCATCCGCCTGATAGTCGCAATCGCGGGACTCTGCAGGCGGCGAGCTTTAGCGTTAGCGCACATCGTTCGGCATGACGGAAAAGCCGACCCGAAGGGAAAAAGATTCGATGGGCGAGATGACGCTTCCAGCGTCGGCTCTCCACGGCGCATCGACTCACCGCGCAGTGCTAAATTTTCCGGTGAGCGGCTATCGGTTTTCACGGCCATTCATTCGCGCTCTTGGCTTGATCAAATGGGTTGCCGCACAAGCAAATCACGACCTTGGCTTGCTCGATGCGGAGCGTTCCGCGCTAATCGTGCAGGCGGCTGAAGAAGTTGTTGAAGGAAAACTCGACGACCATTTTCCGCTCGATATTTTCCAGACCGGTTCGGGTACCAGCACAAACACCAATGCTAATGAAGTCATCGCGAATCGCTGCGCCCAACTAGCAGGCAAGGCAATCGGGTCGCGTGAATTGGTGCATCCCAACGATCACGTCAACATGGGCCAGTCCAGCAACGACGTGATACCGTCCGCCATTCATATCAGCGCGGCGGAACAATTAAAGAGTTGCCTCGTTCCGGCACTCGAAAAATTACACGTCGCACTGGAAGCCAAAGCGAAAGAATTCTGGAACGTCATGAAAATCGGCCGAACGCATTTAATGGATGCGACGCCAGTTCGCCTCGGGCAGGAATTCTCGGGTTACGCGCAACAGGTTGCTTATGCCAAAGAACGAGCGCAGAAATCGATCGAAGCTTTGCGTGAGCTGGCACTTGGCGGAACCGCGGTGGGCACAGGTCTCAACCGTCATGCTAATCTTCCAGAAAAAATGCTGCGGCATTTGGAGCAACGCACCGGCATCGCTTTTCACGAGGCAAAAAATCACTTTGAGGCACAGGGTGGAAAGGACGCAGTCGTTGAAGTCAGCGGTCACCTGAAGACGATTGCGGTGAGTTTGTTTAAGATTGCAAACGACATCCGGTGGCTCGGGAGCGGTCCGCGATGCGGAATCGGTGAAATCCAACTGCCGGCGACGCAACCTGGCAGTTCGATCATGCCTGGCAAGGTGAACCCGGTAATGTGCGAAGCGATGATGATGGTCTGCGCACAAGTGATCGGTAACGACACGACCATTACCTGGGCCGGCGCGAATGGAAACTTCGAGCTCAATGTGATGATGCCAGTGATGGCGCACAATCTTCTCGAGTCGATCCGGCTGCTGGCAAATGTCGTCGATGTTTTCTGCGACAAGTGTGTTCGCGGCATCGTCGCGAACGAAGAGCGGTGCCGCGAATTGATCGAGCTATCCATGGCGATGGTGACAAGCCTCGCGCCCAAGATCGGCTACGATCGTGCGGCTGAAATCGCGAAAGAGAGCGCCAAAACCGGCCGCACCGTGCGCGAAATCGCGCGCGAGAAAAAAGTGTTGCCCGAAAAAGAACTGGAGCGCGCACTCGATCCGGTCAAGATGACCGAGCCGGGCGGCAAGGAAGATTAGGGTTACTCTCCCGACGCGATGGTTGCAAAGCTCGAAGGTCCGCAATTCTCTGGCGGAGCAAACATCGCCATCAAATGCCCTAGTCACACATATGAGCAGACGGTGTCCTTTTATCGCGACACGCTTGGACTGCCTTTAATCGAAGAGGAAAAGGATGGCTGCATTTTCCAGTTCGGCCCTAACCGCCTTTGGATCGACAAGGTCCCGAACCTGAGTCATCCGGATATCTGGCTAGAGCTGGAAACAAACGACACGGAAGCCGCGGCATCCTTTCTGAAAGTGCATGGTGTGACGCGGCGCGATGAGGTTGAGCCATTGAGTGAGGACTTCAACGGCTTCTTCATCTCCGCGCCGAACAGCGTGATTCATCTGGTCATTGGTCCAGAGGGCTAGCCGAATGCGAAGGTCAAGACCGTCGCAACGTACAGCGCGCGCTTTCTTCTAAGCTAACTTTCCAATCATTAACGTTAGCGTTGAGGGCCATTCCAGCGTCCGACCCACGTGCTCCAGCCGTAGAAACCTAGCGGTTGCAAATAACCGGCCGTGGTCAACGCCTCTACATCGGCTCGGCTTGGAGTGATCTTTGCGTTGGTACCAATGCCGTAATAATCGTCAATGACCATCCAACACCCGTCTGCAAATCTGTCGCAGTAGCACTCGATGTCGCGCCGCTTGGCTGCATCGGCGTCAAGAATCAGGAGACCAATTTTGTCTGCACCCAGCGTCTCATTGACTGCGGAGATTGTTGCCGGGTCAAAGGAACGGCCCTTGATAGTAGTCACCAACTCCGATACACGCTGCCTGGCAAGGTTCCGTTCCAAGTCGCGGAAAATATTGCGCGTACCAAGCCGCTTGTGTTTGACGCTGCCGCCTGGTTCGATAGCAATCAGCTTTTTCCGCGTTCCTGAATCGCACACGCCGAACGCCGCGGCAATTGTGGCTCCCCCGATGAAGGCGCCGATCTCGAGAATATTGCCGGAGCAAATTTTTGCGAAATGATAAATGAGAATCAGCACGTCCAGATGCAACATGGAATATTTGTCACGGATTTTCAGCAGCTTCGAATGAATCGCCTCGTGCCGGTATTGCATCAGCGTATGCATCAGACGCAGGCACTCGCTGTAATCGTTCTCGCCCTCCTCCTCGTTCTCGTCGTCGAATTCTGCGTCCGGCGGCTCTTCTCGAACGACCGAGGACGAGGACGAATCGAACAAGGCGATTAGCTTCGTGAGCATCGAAGCAATGCGAACCAGCATTTCTTTGCCTTCTTCGACCTCCTGTTCGGTGCAGGTGCCTTTGGCGACCAGCGCATCCAGGCAAGCTGCACATTCAGTCACCGACCCGCGCGCATCATCGAAGAACTTGGCCCGCATTTGCCGTCGGCGCCGCCCATTGCCTTCGGCTGTATTTAGCAACGACGAGAGACTAGCCCGGTCAAGCTGATCGGAAACTTCAGCGACTCGAGCATCGGTCGGGCGTTGCTTGATCTTCGCAAGCAGTCTCGTCACCCATGTGATAAAACGAAGCTCCAGCTGATAAACATCAAGCTTTTCGTGATCAAAATACGTTCTCATCGTTTAATCTCCTACTCGTCCTCGTTCTCGTTCTCATGGTCGATGTTCTCTGTGGATTAATTTCGAGGACGAGGACGACGACGAGGACGATCGTGCTGGGCAATGTTGGCCCATCACCACGAGATCGCGCTGGACGCCATCGAGTTGTGCAACTCCAGGAAAAAATCCCCAGCGTTCGAAGCCGAGAGATTGAAATAATTTCAAGCTCGGCTCGTTATGCCCGAAGATGAGCCCAACCAGGGCAGTGATGCCCAGCGATGGTGCGCGTGCGATCGCCTGTTCCAATAATCGCTGTCCCACACCGCGACGCCGAAATTCTTCATCGACGTAAACACTGATCTCGGCTGTGCCACGATACGCACAGCGCGGTAGGAACCTTTTGAAATCTAGCCAGGCAATCACGCGACCTTCCGACTCCGCAACCCAGAAAGGATAATGCTCTGACCAATGTTCGCGGAACCACGGCAGTCGAGCTTCGACGGTCGTTGGCTCGAGTTCGGCTGTCACCATGTGTGTCGGCACAGTGGCGTTGTAAATCTCAACTATAGTCGGCAGATCAGCCTCAACAGCATCACGGATTATCATTTCGTACAAGGTACAGTTGACACTGCGAGCAAGCTAGACAGCGCGCCCCCGTATTCGACGTTCACGGCTTACGTTTCTTGATCGGGCTCCGCGTTACGGCGGGGGACCTCGTATGCCTCGAATCGGTCGGGGTGGTCCCCGCTGGGCTCGGAACGGGAAACGCAAATGTCGGAGATGGCGACGCAGAATTTGTCGCCGATACACCTGCTGGAGGAGACGCCGTTGCACTCGGCAACGGCAGCGGACTCTGTACCGGACTGGGCGATGGCGAAGGCGGAATAATATTTTCCCAGTGATGCAGCGGTACACTCGCGCCACCGATTTCTTTGACGAGCATCTCGCAGCGCGCTTGAAGCTTTTCCAAATCCGGAGGACCAAATGGCTTGTCGGCGGTTTCGGGAAAGATCATGTAAGTCACCTTGAGATCGCTAACCGGGCGATTGTACGGCGTCGAAAGCGTGTTGATCTCTTTCGCAATACGCAATGATGCCTCCCCGACTTTGTCGTTAGGCCCTATATCACCGACGAGGGCCGGATAAATCGAGTTGCCGAAAATGACAAGCGCGTAGTCGCCGGGTTTAACCGGATCGCTGCCATGCATGAATGCACCAGGCACGACAATAAAGGGGTCGGTCGCACCGATCAGGAAACTGTATTTTTTTAACGTGTCGATTTCCGCACGCAATTGCCCGATCACATTGCGCAGATCACGTTTGCGGGCGGGACTCGTAGTGGAAAGGGCAAACTCAGCTTCCGCACGCTTCAATCCGTCTTCGGTAGCTGCGAGGTATGGATTAGGCTCGCGCGTCTTCTTGGGCCAGCGATAACTGGTGGACGGCTTGAAATTTGTGGGTGTGCCCGTGCTAATGGGCATCCGATCGGCATCGGAGCCGTCAGCATCTACGTCCATATCTCCCTGGAGCAGGAGCGCTTTTCGGTGCGTTTGCGGATGCTGAAGCTGCAAGACCGTTTGGCAATCGAAAAAATTATGCCGCGAGAGAAGAATATCGAGCCGAGCGAGGTTTTCGCGTAGCATTCTGACTTTCGCATCGTAGAGCTGAGCGTAGAGCGGCGAAACCGGATTGGGCTGTAGCATCGTCGTCAATTCGGGCAACAGCGTCGGTAATTGCGGGCTGACCTTGGCCAGATCTTCAATGGTCTTATTGGGCGAAGGCACCCGTGCTTGCAATTTAAGGTCGAGCTTATAGCTGTCTGGCTCGGCGCGCTCGGTACTTGCATCGGCGCCGGGTATTGTCTCCACCGTGGAATGAAGTGTGATCCCGTTGAATAATTTCGCCGTGTCCAGTTTCCCAGTGATAAGAGGTGGCCGCGTCGGGCTGGGCGTCGGCGTCGCGATGACTTCCAGTGGCGCAGCATGCTGCAGGCGTTCGAGTGAGATCCAGCGATAAATGATCGCGGCGAAAAGCGCGCTGAATATCACTAGCACCAGGCTCCGCCAGGTCCGCAGACGAATTCTTCCCACGCGATTACTTTTTCACCCAGGCGACAATAGCCGCGATGAGCCCAATCACACTCAGGATCGACATCATCCCTGCAGGCATGACTCTTCCGGTACGTAGGAATTTGGGAGCGAACTGCGCAGCGAGCAAAAGCGAGATAATGAATGCAGTTGCTAAACCGATTGCGCGATGTTCGGGAAGAAGAAACGCGGCTACAAGTAGCAGCACCCCAGTGATTGACCCGGCAATGATCGACGCCACACTGTCCGCCTTGACATAACCGACAACGCCGCCGGCGATTGTTAGAACGCCGAAAACAATAAAATAAATTTTCGCTGCTTCCATTTAATTACGGCTGGCGCATTGGTAAGCTAACAGCTTTGCGCTGTCCAGTGGCGGTTGTAACGGAATCGATCGATTTCAGTCTAATCGCGATTCGCTCATTCCTTCGGCTGGACTGCCGACCCCGGCTACAGCGGGCGCGGGCTTGCATCGTTGTAAAATTCGATCTGCCGCCCCCCAAGGCGGGATATCACACGCCAGCCGTGATTTCTTGCAAACTCTCTGACCTCTGCCTCGGACATTTCTCGGAGAATTCGAAGCTCCGCAGGCTGTGTTACCAGATACTCGGGCCTGATCGACAGCATCTTTGCGATCTTCGTGGCTAGGGCTGGCAGATGCTGCTGGATGGCCATTCCGTTTTAACCGCGCGCCGTACGGTCCACGACTCTGGCAATTTTTTTTGCAGGCAGCGGTGGCGGTCGTTTCGGTTTTCGATTCAGAACCTGGGCCAGCGCGCGATGCGCCTTGCGACTGGGGGATGGACCGCGCGCGCTAGGTTTTTCCATATCGGAAGAGAAATTGAACCATGAGGTCGGAAATTGCGAATACGCTTTCTTACGCAACTGGCGCCGTCACTCTGATCGGCTAAGTTTTACAAATGGTTTCGGAAACGATCGAGTTACGCGGGCACATCATTGATTCTCTCATTTTGCCTAAGGTTCTGGATCAGATTCTGACTCACGGCGCGAATTTCAAGATCGGGGAGATCAAGATTGGCGAAAGACGCGCAGACCAGAGCTTCGCACGGATTGAAGTGTCCGCTGAGACAAGCGAAGCGCTTGACGAACTGGTGCTGCGTCTTCGCCAGCACGGAGCCGAAGTGATTGAGCGTGCAAACGTGCAACTCGCTAGCGCGCCTGCGGACGGAGTCTTCCCCAGCGATTTCTACGTGACAACTAATCAACAGACGTTTATCCGCTTCGACGGTAAAGAAATCGAGGTGCAGCCCGCAATGATCAACAGCGCAATTGCGCTTGATCGAAAAAAAGAATCCGCCCGTGCGGTCAAGTTTTTCGATGTTAACAAGGGAAACGAAATTGTGGTCGGTCATCAAGGGGTTCGCGTCGTACCGGTGCAGCGTTCGACCACCCACACTGATATCTTTCAATTCATCAATACGGTGGTTGATGCCGACGAACCGAAATCGGCCATCATTCGTGAACTGGGTGAGGAGTTGAGGCGCGCTCACGCGGCAAAAGGTAAAATCGCGATTGTCGCCGGTCCCTCAATTGTACGAACCGGCGCAGGCCACCATTTAGTCCGTCTCATTGAAGCGGGTTATGTCAATCGCCTTTTCGCCGGGAATTCATTTGCCGCGTACGATGTGGAACGCGCTCTGTACGGAACCTCGCTGGGAATGAATCCCGATCTTGCCTTTGCGCGAGGGGGACATGAGAACCATCTCCGCGCCATCAATACGATTCGCGAGGCTGGGGGAATTTCCGCTGCTGTGCGGCAAAAAATCCTAATGCGCGGCGTCATGCATGCCTGTGTCCGCCACGACGTTGATATCGTGCTGACTGGCGCGATTCGCGACGAGGGACCGATTCCCGGAGTAACGACGGATATTATTGAAGCTCAAAAAGTCATGCGACAAAAGCTCGCCGATGTAACTCATGTGATGATGCTGGCGACAGTCCAGCATTCGCTTGCCGTGGCTAGCATGCTCGCGCCTGCGGCAAAAACCGTATGCGTTGACATTGAGACGGCTGCCGTGGAGCGCGTGGTCGAGCACCAGCCCTTGCAATCAATCGGCCTGGTCACAGACGTGGAACCGTTTCTGCGAGAGCTCGCCGAGTCTCTTAGTGAGTCTCGCGTTCGCGAGTAAATTGATAGTTCTTATGCGCGAACTACTCCTCTGTCCGCCCGATTACTACGGTATCGAGTACGAGATCAATCCCTGGATGAGCCGCGCCCACGGCGCCGAGGCAGCCCTGGCGCAAAAGCAGTGGAAAGAATTGCATGGTCGACTCTCAAATCTCGATTGCGACGTTCATTTGATTTCGCCCCAGCCCGGACTTCCCGATATGGTTTTCACGGCAAACGCCGGATTGACGATTGGTCGCAAATTCATCCCGAGTAATTTTCGCCATAAAGAGCGCGCGGGTGAGCAGCCGTTCTTCGCGAAATGGATGGAACAACGCGGTTATGAAGTGAATTGGTTGCCGGAAAATCTTTATTTCGAGGGCGAAGGCGACGCGCTTTTTAGCGGCGATGCGCTCTTTTGCGGTTACAAATTTCGTTCCGACATTCAATCTCACCGGGCCCTGGCGGATATCCTTGGCTGTCTTGTAATCTCAGTCGAATTGGTCGATCCGCGTTTTTATCATCTCGACACCTGCTTTTGCCCGCTGCCGGACGGCTCCGCGTTTTGGTTTCCGTCCGCGTTCGATGAATACGGCCAGCGCGCAATTCGCGAACAGGTCGCTGGCTTGATCGACGTTTTGCCAGAGGAAGCAATGCACTTTTCATGCAATGCGGTCGTCATCGAGCGAGATATCGTCCTACCCGCAGGCGCGCCGCGACTCGTCGCGACGCTGCAAGACCGCGGCTACCGCTGCTACGAACTGCCGATGAGCGAATTCATCAAAGCCGGCGGCGCCTGCAAATGCCTCACCATGTTTATGCCGCAACGAGAAAAATGCTAAGTGGTCGGGACGAAGCGGAGCCGCGTCCGTGAAGTTCCGGTGCGCTCAACGATCGCCCCCTGCCGACTCCCGCTTTGCGCGGAGCGCGCCCGCGATCTTAACAAGCGGTAAGCAATTCATCACGTCCGCTTTGGTCAACCAGCCTTTGCGCGCGATCCCGATTCCGAACCACAAATCTTGTAATCGCTCAGTGCGATGCGCGTCCGGGTTAATCACACATTTAACACCTTTTTGTTTCGCAAGTGGCCACCACCTCCAGTCGAGATCGAGGCGCTTCGGCGCAGCGTTGAGCTCGATCCATGTCCCCGTGCGCGCCGCAGCATCGAGGATTTTCGGAATATTAATTGGATAGGGATCTCGTTTCAGGAGCAATCGGCCAGTTGGATGCGCCAGAATCGCAACGAATGGATTCTCCATAGCCCGGATCACGCGGCGGGTCATCTCAACTTCACTTAAATTGAATACGGAATGAACGGACGCAACGACGTAATCGAGCTCTGCCAGGACCTCGTCTGGAAAATCAAGCGTACCGTCGCGCAGAATGTCGCATTCCACACCCGCAAAAAGGCGAAAGCCGCGTAGCTTGTTATTCAACGCCCGAATGCGGGCGATTTGGAAGCGCAACTTCGCTTCGTCGATTCCATGGGCCTGAATCGAGCTGCGGCTATGATCTGCGATCCCGAGGTACTCGAGTCCCAGCTCCTGTGCAGCCTCCGCCATCTCCTCGATGGAGTTGTGCCCATCGCTTGCGGTTGTGTGACAATGAAATGCGCCCCGCAGGTTTTCCTTCTCAATGAGTTTTGGCAGCGAATGGTTCTCAGCGGCTTCGAATTCACCCCAATTCTCCCGTAACTCCGGCGGAATAAAATCGAGATCGACTGCGCGATAAAGGCCTGCTTCATCGTGCACATTTGGAATTTTCTTTATCGGTCCTTTCTTTTTCGCTTTCGGATCCACCGGAAGCGGAGCGAGCCGATATTCGTTAAGCGTCCAGCCTCGCTGGAGCGCACGGCTGCGTAATTCGATGTTGTGTTCTTTGTTTCCAGTGAAATAAGCGAGCGCGAAAGGATATTCCGTCGCGCTCACCACTCGCAGGTCGCACTGCACTCCCGACCGCAATCGCACGCTCGATTTGGTGGGCCCCTGCGCGATAATCGATTCCACGAGCGGATGGGAAACGAAGAATTTCGTAAAGTGCTCGGGATTCTTTGTCGCCACCAAAAGATCCAAATCATGTACGATTTCTTTTCTCCGCCGATAACTTCCAGCCAGATCGACCTGCGCAGCGCTGCTATGTGCTGCGAGATCAGACCGCAATGTTTCCGCTTCCGGTGCGATCTGCCCGAATTGAAATGAACCGGCATGCGCGGCGCGTTTTGCAATAATGTCACAGAGCTTTTGCTGTGTTGTTTCGCCAAAACCGGGCAATTCAGCGACACGCCCGGTTTCGCATGCTTTTTGCAGCTGCTCGATGGAACTGATCTGAAGCTTGTCGTGGAGAGCCTTAATTTTCTTGGCGCCAAGCCCGGGCAGTGAGAATAATTCGAGGATTCCGGATGGAAATTCCGCGCTCAATTCCTCCAGATATTTCAGCGATCCCGTCGTCGCGAGTTCCTTGATCTTGAGAGCGATACTCTTCCCGATTCCTGGAATTTTCGAAAGCGCTTCTTCATCCTGAAAATTGGTGATATTTCCGCCAAATGTTTCGATCGCACGCGCGGCATTCGTGTAAGCCCGGATTTTGAAAGGGTTTTCGTTCTTCAATTCGAGCAGCGTCGCGATTTGCTCCAGCTCGCCAGCAATTTTCTCTTTCGTCATTAACAAAACCGTTAACCCAGATTGCCCAGTCGTCGATAGTTAAGCGCTCAACCAGTCGCCGTAACGCGGCCGAGCAGTGGGCCGCTTCCCCAAAACGTGAACAGTTAACGTTTAAACCAGGGCGCCAAGGCCCTCATTCATGGTGCGACCAAGCTCCAGCCAATAGGGAGAGTCGGGCCGTACGCGCCGCCGATGTAAATATTATTGTTCAGACACCAGATCGCGGTTTGATGAGTGATTGCATTGAACAGTACATAATCCGGCTTGGCATCACCGTTAAAGTCGGCTGTAGCTACCAATGCCCAGCCGCAGGGAAGGATTGGCCCTCAAGTGGTCCCCAGTAAGGTTTAGCTCCGATAAATAGCAACGCTGGGTGGCCTGAATTGCGATGGGATAGCTCCGTTCGTCCGGTTTATAGACGGCTGTTGTGTCGTCGCTCCCCAAGGCGCAGCTAGGTTTGTACGATACGAGCGTCTTCTTCGAGATGCGCG
This sequence comes from Verrucomicrobiota bacterium, assembly GCA_003221195.1. Lineage (GTDB taxonomy): Bacteria > Verrucomicrobiota > Verrucomicrobiia > Chthoniobacterales > UBA10450 > Udaeobacter. Next base: position 24,940 of record QHQO01000170.1, on the reverse strand, counting down.
CTTATGTTTGCTCACTGCCCGACCAAGCTCCAAGCAGCTGGAAGGGTTGGGCCAAATGCGGCACTGACATAAACGTTGTTGTTTAGATACGCGATCGCTGTCTGACGACTGGCGGGATTGTAAAGCAGATAATCCGGATGCCCGTCACTGTTAAAGTCAGCCGTAGCCACTAACGCCCACCCACTGGGAATGGTCGGCCCGTAAGCGCCTCTGACTAACGTTCGCCCTGATAAATACCAGATCGCTGTCTGGTGATTACTGGAATTGAACAACAAATAATCTCTATGGCCGTCGCGATTAAAATCTGCTACCCCCATCAGGCTCCAGTTGACCGGAAGAGTTGGACCGTAGCCGCCGCCGACGTAAACGTTGTTGTTCAGATACCATATTGCTGTCTGGCGCGAGCTTGCATTGTAAAGCACATAGTCCGGGTAGCCATTACCGTTAAAGTCGGCCGTAGCCACCAAATCCCAGCCACCAGGAAGCGTTGGCCCATACGCGCTTGCGATGCGCGTTGGCCCTGACATATACCAAATCGCTGTTCGATCGGTAGCGGAGTTGAACAGTGCGTAATCTGGATGCACGTCGCGATTGAAATCCGCCGTACCGTCGAGGCTCCAGCCAGCTCTAATGCTTGGACCTAGAGCGCCACTCTGATAAATGTTGTTGTTTAGATACCAAATCGCTGTCTGGCGGGTACCGGGATTACGAAGCACATAATCCGGATGACCGTCGTTGTTAAAGTCGGCCACTGCCGCCCTGGCGGCATTCACCAGGTCATAACCGACAACGTCGAGATTGATGCCTTCCGGTGATGTCGCTGTCACGTCGGATGATTGACCTCGGCAACCAGCGGCATTCTGCACGTATGGATGCGCTTGCGGGCACGCGGTGCTCACCCAATCGCCCAAATCCAGGCTCCGGTTCTGATTGAAATTGACTATGTTTGTAACGCCGCGGTTGATGGAAAAATAGCGCGTACCAGTCGCTGTGATGTTTCTAACCCCGGCTGATGACCAACTGAACAGGTCTTGCACGCGGAGATTAGAGACGTCCGCATGCGATGCAAAAGCGATGACCTCGTCTATTTCATGCTCGGTGGCGTTCTGCGCGTCGAAGTTATTAGCACCGATGGGTCGGGTGAACTGAAGTGGGAAGGAGGAATTAAGCGTAACGATCCCATCATATGGTCCGCCGTTCCCAACGGTGCCGTTTGCGAACATTGTCGGTGGCGTGTCTAACCCAACCGCTCGGCCGTTTGGGCCCTTTGGCTTGATATTCGCGGACAGTGCGTTGCCCGGCAGACTCGAGTTCGCGAGAATATCGTTGTCGGTCGTTGCATCAGCTCTCAAGGCGTTGAAGTAGACACCCCATGGGATGTCATAAATTACGGAGTCACTTTGCGAGAGAGTCCCCTGGGGGAGTGGAGTGCCGTCTGGAGCAGTTGTTGAGTAGCGGTAACGAATCTCAATCGTGATCGGATCGCTAAAGAGCGATTCGTAAATCGAGATGGAACGGTTGATCATCGCCTCAATCGCCGCGGCGTTTGGGTTGTTAGTGATAGAACTGTCGAACGTTGCGTGAATGATCAGCCCGGCCGTAGAGGCCGTTGTAACACTCATTGCATCCGAGTAACGGCCCGGGCCGCTCGCGTTGTAAGCGCGCACCCGATAGTAGTAAGTGGTACCCGGATTCAGACCAGTCACGACCCGCCCCGCCACATTGCCCACGTCCAAGTCGTGATAACCCTTCACGTAACTGCTAAACGAGTTATTTGTCGAAACATCCAACAGGTAGCCGATCGCATCGCTCGCAGTGTCCCAAGTCGCCATGAAGCTGGCGCGCGTCGGTGCCGGTATTTCAATTTCACCTTGCGCCGACATTTCGGTGGCACTTGGAAACTCGGGTGCCGTTTGTGACTCGATCCGCGTTTCGTGCGTCGCGACGCCTGCCTGAAATGCAGGCGATCTGGCGGCGATGTCGGTTTGCCTGGGTGAACTGATATTCCCGACTGGCGCGGCCAGTCCCCACCCTGCGCCACATACAACAAGAACTAATGCCCCAATTAAAAAACGCCGCCGCATGGAGGGCGCGAGTTTAAGTTGATAATTCTTACCCCACAAGCCGAAAAATCGTGTATCGCCGCAAGCTTTTCGAATCGAGCCGTGATTGCATGCTCAGACTCGTCACATTTGTCCCCGCCGCTGGTAAAATTGATAGCGCTGGATAATTGAGTCGACATACTTCCGCGTTCCGGGAAAGTCGATGTTCTGCAGGAACTGCTTTACCGGAATGCTACTGCCGCCGCTTCCGCCACTCCATCGCTCGACACGACTGGCGCCCGCATTGTATTCGGCCAGTGCAAACGGGGTAGGATCTGACTGCGCTTCCCAGCGTTCAAAGGCGCGATGCAAATACCATGTGCCAGCCTCAAGATTCGTTTTGGGATCAAAAAGTCGCTCCACTTGAAAATTGTCGATTTTACTTTCATGCGCCCACTCGTTGGCGGCTTTTTCGCTCACCTGCATGAGTCCGCGCTCTCCGTGGCTGCCATGTTTTCCTGGATCGAAGCGGCTCTCACGCCACACGACTGCTTTCACGAGCATCGGATCAAGGTGATGTTCGGCGGCGACGGCGCGAATCAGGCGATCGTACTGATGAAACCGTGCCGGGCTCATCCATTCGTAAAATGTGTACACTGGATCGCCTGATCGCACGGCGAGATAAGCGAAACCCGCGGCCAGCGCGAGCATTACGCACAGGACCAGTTTGAGGAGGAATCGTATCACGTCGGCATCAAATCTCGTGCTCCTGCTCTCCCGAGCAATTAAATTAACGCGTTCTCCATGACGAAACCCAGGTACGTTCGCGTCATCATTGATCGGGCAATTCGCCGTGAGCTGGACTATGCCGTGCCCGAAGGCTTGATGGATCGAGTCGGAGTCGGCTCCCGCGTGCGAGTGCCGTTTCGAGAGAAATCCGCTCTTGCGACGGTGGTCGCTGTCACGGAGCAGAGCGAAGCGAAAGGCATCCGGCTAATCGAAGCGGTCGTGGGCGAGGCGCCTATCTTGAGCGAACAATTGCTCGAGCTAGGCAGATGGATCGGTGCCTACTATTGCTGCCCGATCGAAACAGTGATGCGCAGCTTGTTGCCGCAAGTTATCCGGCGCGCGGAAGTCGGATGGAAAAAGCAATTGTTCGTCCAGCCCGGGCGCAAGATCGACAGCGAAGCACTTGAGAAGTTGCGAAAACGCGCGCCCCGGCAGGCAGAACTTCTTGAGGCGATCCTGCGCTTGGAAGCGCCGATCCGCGCATCGCAACTTCTGCGGCAAACTTCTCTCGATAACCAGACGCTTCGGGCGCTGGTGAAACGGGGTCTGGTGGAGTTGCGCGAAGAGGCAATCGTGCGGGATCCACATGCTGACGAACAATTCATCGCGACGTCGAACCTGATTCTCAACCAGGAACAAACGCATGCCCTTAAAGAAATCGCATTAGCGCTCGATTCACCGGAAAAGGCGCGCCCGATTTTGCTCCATGGTGTGACCGGTTCCGGCAAAACCGAAATTTATCTCCAGGCGATTCGTGCCGCGCTTAAGGGCGGAAACACAGCAATTGTTCTCGTCCCTGAAATCTCGCTAACGCCGCAAACGGTTGAGCGTTTTAAAGGCCGCTTCGCCGACATGCAGGACGCAGTGGCGGTGTTGCACAGCCATTTATCCGAGGGCGAACGTCACGATGAATGGCACAAAATCCATTCTGGCCGCGCACGTATCGTAATTGGCGCGCGCAGCGCGATCTTCGCACCGTTGAAAAACCTGGGACTCATCGTTGTCGATGAAGAACACGAGACGACATATAAACAGGAAGAAGCTCCCCGATATCACGCGCGTGACGTGGCGATTGTGCGCGCCAAGATTGAGAAGTGCGTCGCGGTCCTGGGAAGCGCCACGCCATCACTCGAGAGCTATCACAATGCTGTAATTGGAAAATATCGGCTGGTTGCTCTTACACAGCGGATCGACGAAAAGCAGATGCCACTCATGCGCATTGTCGATCTTCGCCAGGAGCGGCGGAAAGAGAAAGCTGCAACGATCTTGTCTGAAAAGTTGCGCGCCGCGATTGCCGATCGCATGGAGAAGCGAGAGCAGACGATCTTGTTTTTGAATCGGCGCGGCTTCTCCACTTCACTCCTATGCAGCAACTGTGGCGAAGCTCGTAACTGCCCGAATTGCAGCGTCGCGCTCACATTTCATCGGCATCCCGCAGTCCCTGGACGGTTGAGCTGTCACCTGTGTGGGCACACCGCCGCGGTGCCAAAGAAATGTCCAGCCTGCGGAAAAGACGCACTGATTTACGCAGGCTTCGGCACGGAGAAAGTCGAGACAACCGTGTCACAAATTTTTCCGAAAGCTGCCGTGAGCCGAATGGACGCAGACTCAATGACGCGCAAGGAAGCGTATCGTGAAACTCTGAGGAATTTCCGCACAGGCAATATCGACATCCTCGTCGGCACACAAATGATTGCGAAGGGTCTCCATTTTCCGAATGTGACGCTGGTCGGAATCATCAATGCAGATCTCGCACTGCATCTGCCGGATTTTCGCGCGGGGGAACGCACGTTTCAGCTTCTCACACAGGTGGCCGGACGCGCCGGACGTGGAGAAACATCCGGTGAAGTCTTTGTACAAACCTACACGCCGTTTAGTCCGTCGATCCAGTTTGCACGCCATCACGATTTCGCCGGCTATTTTCAACAAGAACTCGAATTTCGTGAGCGCTGCGATTTTCCGCCATTCAAACACGCGATCTTGATCACGGTACGTTCTGCGCACGAGGGGCGCGCGAAACTTTCCGCTGAAACGTTAAGACGCCGTTTGAAAGAAGCTCTCCCAGAAGCATTCATCTTGGGCGATGCAACGCCTGCGCCGCTAGAAAAATTACAAGGCCAATTCCGATTTCATATCTTAATCCGTGGCGGAGCCATCATGCGCTTGAGCCGACTTGTCCGCGAAACGCTCGACAAGCTGCCATTCCCCGAAGACGTCACCGTCACTGTCGATGTGGACCCGTACCAATTGCTATAATCAATTCCGGGAACGAATCTCGCAGCGCGCAGCAAATTGTCGCAGCATCACTCCGCGATATGCGGGAGAGATAGCGGGACGCGAAGTACTTTGTGTCCTTCAACCGACAAGATACGGAGCCTTCGATATCTGATCCCGAGTGATCGGAAAATTCTTGGCAAGGCTGCCCGACGATGAGGCAACGGAGAGTATCCGGCATCCAACATGTCGCAACGTCATGTAGGTCCCCATGCATGAGATTTACCGCAGCAGATCATTCTAGAATCTGAATTTGAACATAATACTTGGCGCAGACGGCGGGCGTTCCCGAACTTTTCCTCATGGTTGTTCAACCTGAGGTAAAACTCGGCCGTATTCTGAGGTTTTCCCGCGTATCTCGAAGTAGTGGTACGCTTCTAGAGCAACTTCACTGATCGCGCGCTCGGCTGCTCGCTCATTGCGGTCGTAAGCGGTCATGACGCTTATCGCAAATGGCCGTTTCGGAACAAAAAACTATACCTGAATCCGTGCGCACGGCTTCCAATTCTCCGGGCTTGTTCGCTACCTGAACGCTTTCGGGAAGGTAGCGAGGAATATAACTACCCTTCTTGGTTGATAGTTGCTTGATGAACTCGGCGGTCGCTTGCTTGCTTAGAGCCTTCCCTTTGTAAATAGCTTCTAACAGCCGGGCCATTTCTTGCGGCGTAGCGACGTTCTCATCACCGCGCCGAGCGGCTGCGATGTCGATCATCTTTCGGCGCAGCATTGTTTTCGACAGCCCGAGGCCGTGCAGCATCGCATTGACGTTATCTTTGCCTACGCGATCAATGAGGATGTTAGCGGCGGCGTTGTCGCTCACCGCAACCATGAATTGAGCCAGGTCGCGATTGGTGACTCGTGTGACACCTGGAGTAAGACCAGCCATGATCCGGCTATCTTCGACCAGGTCTTTGGGATCGAACGTGTAGTTGTCATCCAGTTGGGACTTCTCTTTAGCTCCCGAGTGAGCTTCCTGATCCTGACGATATAATTCGAGCAGAATCGCGATTTTGATTGAGCTCGCGGTGGGAAATACGCGATCCGCATTGTGCAAAAGGATTCGACCATCGGTGAGATCGAGAATCGCCACGCCCATAACTCCATCGATGCGATCGGCGGTTTCTGCGACGCGTGCCTCAAGCTTCTTCCAAAGCAAATCGCTGCCTGTGTCGATCCTTACCGGCTCAGATTTCCCTTGTGCCAAAACGCTGGCTGGTAATGCGAGTGCAATGAATAGTGCGAGGAGCCTCATGTTTAGTCATCTGTCCGGCGAGCGAGCAACTGCACCCGCGGCGCACGCTCCTCGGAAGTTGGCATACTCACTTTTCAGTGTCGCTTAGATGATTTCCGCCGGCAATCCAGTGAACGCGCGTCAGGATGCGCTCGAGGAAAACAGCTCGCCAAGTTCCACGCGTGCCCATCTGGCGAAACCCTGAGCAAAAAGTTTCGGATTGGCAGAATGCAACTTGAAACCCGGGATCAGACATCGGTGCGCGCGATTCATTTTACCCAGCATTCGACGTTTGCGACGACGACGCGCAATCTCTGCAAAACGGCGGTTATAGGTTCGCATAAAGCGAAAAATCGGGCCAATGCCTGTAGCCGAAAACGGCGGAACCAGCAGAGCGTTCTCTCCATATCTGAATATTCGGGATACTACGCCCAAATAGTAAAGGCAGAGATCGAAGATTAGGGCAGTGCTCATCAGGTCAAATTCGCCCATGTATTCGTACTTATCTTTGTAAACGGCCTCGAACCAGCAACGATGAGATTTTGCCAACTCGCGATTGTGTCTCTCGACTAACGCACTCATCGCTTCGCCTCTTCGCTGCGCACCGATTAGCGCTGCTGCGCGCGATGTCGTAAATGAGATCCAATCCATGCCTGGACTGTAAAATGGATCCATGAACGCCGCTGCATCCCCGACCAGAACAAATCCATCTCCGGCAAAGGTGGTGCTGTAATAAGCGAGATTCTTCCGCCAGTGGACGTCTTCCTCGTCAAATTGCGCGTCAACGAGAATCTCTCGCGCGACCGGGTGCTTCATCAGGAAGGCCTTGAGCCGTTCGCCCAGTTTTCCGCCCTCCTGGGGCCAACGGACGAGCCTTTGATCAAACACCACCCCCACACTCACGTCACCGCCTTTTAGCGGAATCCACCAGCTCCACCAGCCGTCGCCGATCACATGGTTCGTGGCCGTGTTCCGCGTCGCGTAAACAGCGCGCGACCACGAGGGATATTTGTCTGCCAACTCGCGACTGTCCCAATCCTTGACGCCTTTCCACCTCGACCACGCCGCCGCGGTTGGATGTTCGGTGTTGGATTTCCACCAACCCTCCTTCCGGGCGAGAATCGCAGCCACCCCCGATGCGTCAACAATCCAGCGCGAACGAACTGTTCTCGTGCCGTCGCCATTGCGAAATGTTACCGTTTGTTCTTTTCCAGGCTGCAACTGTACATCGATTACCGTTGCGGGACGCAAAATCTCCGCGCCAGCAATACCGGCTCGGCGCAGCACTTCTTCATCAAACGCGGCACGATCCAGCTGATACGATGGCACCCGTACCTGATAAAGCGGCCCGAGCTCGCTCGCTTCCGCCAGCGTCTTTACTTCGCCGTTTGTAAACCAAAACCGCAATCCTTGCTTCGCGAGATGCGATTCGTTGAGATATTGCGTCAACCCTAGCACTCGGCCCATGAAATAGGCGCTGACCTCGACCGTTGCTTCCCCGACGCGCCGCGAGAGTTTTGTCGATTTCTCCAGAATCAATATCCGAATTCCCGGGTTTTGCCGCAATAGCAGCGTTGCCGTTGCTCCCCCGGAAAGCGCGCCTCCCATGATTACGACGTCATAAAAATCCATATAATCGGATTGAGGGGGATTTATATAGGCTTCCATTTTATGAACACTTAGTTTTCTTGGCCTCGCCTTGTTACGTCAAGTGCGCAATTGATTACCAATCGTGTCGCAGGGTATGTGAGAAAACAATGTTGACCTTGTCCGATTCAAGGTCAGTCCGCTAACATCGACCCTACATAAGTGAGTCCATGAACAACGTACATCTCGCGATCCAGTTTTTTATTCAGCTTGCTGTTATCCTTTTGTTCTGCCGTTTGGTCGGTGCGATTGCTTTGCGCCTCGGCCAGCCTCAAGTCGTGGCGGAAATGCTCGCCGGTGTACTTCTCGGACCATCGCTTTTTGGTTTGGTCTGGCCCGAAGCGCAGCATTGGCTTTTCCCGTGGGACAGCAGTCAGAAAATGCGCGACACCCAAAGTTATTTGTTTCCAGCGTCCCAACTAGGGCTCGCGCTCTACATGTTTGTGGTTGGAATGGAATTCCGCGTCGACATTGTGCGCCGCAAATTGACAAGCTCAATCGCCGTGTCGGTAGCGGGGATGCTGACACCTTTCGTATTGGGCGCCGGCCTGGCTTGGATTCTATTTGACCGTACGACGCTATTTCCAAGGACGACGTCGCTCTCAGAAGCAATGCTCTTCCTTGGCGCGTCCATGTGTATCACCGCCTTTCCCATGCTCGCGCGGATCATTCATTTCAAGAAACTTGCCGGCACAACCATGGGAACTGTGGCGTTGGGCGCTGGGGCAATCGACGATGCAACGGCGTGGTGCCTGCTCGCAGTAGTACTCGCGAGCTTCGAGAAAAATTGGAGCCACGCTGTAGTGAACATCGCCGGTGGCGTCGCTTACGTCGCTTTAACGCTGTTAATTGTGCGTCCGTTGCTGCTTCGTGCCAAAGCTTGGTTCGCAAAAAACGGAACACTCACGGAAGCCGGATTGGTTGTCGGGCTCGCGCTCATGGCCTTGGGCGCGTGGTTTACCGACCTCATCGGTCTGCACGCAGTATTCGGCGCGTTCGTCATGGGCGCCGCGATGCCGCGCGGGGTCGTCGTGCGTGATCTGGTTGGCCGCATTCAGCCGCTTACGGTCGCGCTGTTGCTCCCGCTCTTTTTCACGTACTCGGGCTTGAATACAAAGATCGGTCTGCTCAATACAAGCTTCCTCTGGGCTGTTTGTGCCGCGGTGTTGATCGCAGCTGTCCTGGGCAAAGGCGTTGCGTGCTGGCTAGCCGCACGGGCTACCGGCATTCCAAATCACGAAGCGCTCGGCATCGGCACACTAATGAATGCGCGTGGATTGATGGAACTGATCGTTATCAACATTGGACTGCAGCGCGGCATCATATCGGAGGGACTTTTCGCCACGCTCGTTATCATGGCTGTGCTCACCACGCTCATGGCCTCGCCGCTGTTCGAACGCCTTGTGGGAAGCGGGACGCATCAACCAATCCCCGAGCCCGAGGCTAAGGAAGCAAGCCACCCTAAGGTTGTCCGTTAACGTGACCCACCTCCAAGTGTCCGTGGAGAAACTTTAAGACAAACATCTTACTGCTTGGAGATGCAAGCTCATTCGCAAGAGCGTGACCGGTAGCCGTGTTGTTATCGTTGGCCTACGGGAGGCGCCAAAGGTCGAACCCCATGCGTGATGGAATCTTCGGAGCGCGTTTGGATCGGGTAACCGGCATCTCGGTCGCGCCGAAAAACAGGGGGCGTTATGTTGAGGCGTTTCTGAATCGATATCATTGCGAAGAACAGCTGATTCAGAAAGCGGGTCCACAAGCCCGCGTTCCACCTGCCCGCAAGGATCGTGACGACTGACCGAAAGATGAGCTTTGGTGGGTCCGGACTGAAAAAGACATCGCGAAACTGTGGTGTGTAGAATCCCACCACAAACCGGCGAAACGTCTCGAATCTTTTTCGCTGACGACGGGAGAACGCCGCGAAGCTGGACGCTGAGAAGTCATTTCCCTCCAGCGCCCGATGGAGCTCGGCAGCGGCTTCTATTCCAGATTCCATAGCAATTGAGACTCCGGTCGAGAATACGGGATCGAGAAACGATCCGGCGTCCCCGGCCAGGATCCAGCGATTGCCAGCGTACGCCGAAGCACTGTACGAGAAATCCTTCTCAACGCGTACTGGCCACTCGCGCCGGGCATTGCGCATTAGCTCAGCGACCACCGGCGTCTCGGAGATCGTGCGGTTGAGCGTCTCCTCAGATGAACTGCCGTTCGCCCATCTACGGTAAAGGGCCTTTGGTAGAACGACGCCGACGCTCGTTAACTCTTTTGAAATCGGAATAAGCCAGAACCAGCCAGCGTTGTTGCACGCGATAAGTCGGATATCGTCGGGCCGCGGTCCTTCCAGTCGCGGCACGTTCGTATAGTGCGAATATATTGCTACGTTGGCTAGCCGAGGCTCCTCGGTGCGCAGATTGAATTTTCGAGCGATCAATCCTCCGCGGCCTGTGGCATCAACCAGAGCCCGCACACGCACCCGCGCGGCGGCTGTATCGCCGCGTGAAGCGACGTCGAGAATTGCTGCATCCGGAGTAAACTCGCATGCGGTTACGTTGCATGCTTCTCGAACATCGACGCCCACTTCGCGAGCCCGTTCCAGCAAAATGCGATCAAATTCCTGGCGGCATACTTGATAGGTCTGAGGCGTCGTGACCTCACGGGCGTTTGCGAAGTCAACGTATCGTCCAGTTTGGCCATCGTGCGTGAGGAGGCGCGCACCCCACTTCTCGGGAAAACCTGCAGCCTCGATTCTCTTGGCCACACCTAACGCTGCGAACGAGTCGTTCGCAGTCGACAACAACGACTCCCCGATATGGAATCGCGGGAACATTTCGCGCTCAAAGAGAACGACCGAATGACCAAGCTGCCCGAGCGAGATGGCCGCCGACGAACCAGCTGGACCGCCACCGGCCACAGCGAAATCAAAGTCATATCGAGGGTTAGCCGGGTTCATCACATCGCTAAAGTATCATTTGGAGAAACGGGAAGCAGGCAATTTCTTTAAGCCTGTTGCGAAATCGGCCCGCGGCGATTCGAAAATAACGACTGCGCTCGAATCGCCCCGTGTGCCAGGCGTCATGCCGATTGCATGGCCAATCGTCCGCTACGATCGATCGCGCGAATCGGATCATCGCCGGTATCATACTCAGTTACATTATTAACCATTCCGGAACAAGATTGACCAATGATCCGCGGCTTGATAAACGCTGGTGCGCAGACCGCCGCGTTTGCGCGCCATGGCGAAACAGACTTCATCGAGTGATTCGTCGCTGCCATTGCACGAAGTATTGGAAGCCGAGTTTGTCGCTCTGCATGGAGAACTCCCATCAGATTATCCGGGCTCCAGCGAACCCAAAACGCGTCTGAAAGCATTATATGATGCGATTCACGGACTAAAGGAGAAACGCGCGGCGCTTTGCATCTCGGGCGGCGGTATCCGGAGCGCAACGTTTGGACTGGGAATTTTGCAGGGCCTCGCGCGCTGCGGACTGCTCGATAAGTTCCACTACCTATCTACTGTCTCGGGCGGTGGATACATTGGCAGTTGGCTGAGCGCGTGGATTAAGAATGATCCAGACGGCATTCGCGGCGTTGTCGGGGAGCTGAAGCGCAGACCTGATTCGACCCTGAATCCCGAGCCGCAGCCGGTCCGCCATCTTAGGGAATTCAGCAATTACCTGGCACCCCGAATGGGCCTAACGTCTGTCGATTTTTGGACGCTCATTACCACGTTCATTCGCAACATGTTCTTGAACTGGCTGGTGCTGATCTCATGGCTGGCTGCCGCAATGATGATCCCGAGGCTGTATCTCGCTGCGATCAACCTGCAGCCAGACTGGTCAGGTCAAACGACGTGGTATTTGTGGAAACTGTCGGCCGATAAACTGCAGCCAAACTGGGATGCCTTTTGGAATTCTATCAGGCAGCCGTGGGACATAGGCCTGACGATCTTGCTCACGGTCGGATTTGCATTGATCGCCGCTGCGATGGCTTACGCGATCATCGATGTGCCGTCCACCGGTAACGCGCAATTATCGCAGCGGCGTTTTCTGTTATTTCGCCAACTCCCCTTGTTTCTCGCGTCGCTCCTTTTGGCAGCATGGTGGGCTCTCTCCCGTAATGTTCACGGCAGCGAGCTGTTTGCGCCTAAGCATCTACTGCCTTGGTTTGTTGGCTTCACCGTCGCGAGCTACCTGAGCGGCGGTCTGATTGCATTCGCCATTCTTTTACTTCGTAAACGGGGACAGAAGAAACGACCCCGGCGCTTTGTTGCTTCCCTCTCGAGACTCGCCGCGATCCTGGTCACGACCCTGTTGGCAGGGCTTTGCCTTTGGGTAGCCGCAACTCGGATGTTTTTGGACCCAAGGAAAATTGAATTCACACGCATTTGCGATGCGATCCAAATTCCCAGTGAGCAGAAAATCACGATTCCTTCCCGGACCGAAGGCATTCTTAAGCAAATTGTTGATGGAAGTTACATCATTCAAACCGATCAAGGGCCGGCACGCATTGTCGAGAGAGGCCTTGATGTGTTAGAGCGCGACCCCGAAACGAATTTGGCGAAAAAATTCAGATCAAAGCGCGATTGCAAGGCGATCCTGGTTCCCAGTGGTCGGAAAACGAACATTCGAGCTGGAACCGAGGGCTTGATTATGGAAACAGCCGAGGAGGGAAGCTACACGGTTGAAACCGGCGACGGACTGGCACGTATCGCGAAGAAAGACGTTGACGCTTTAAAACCAAAAGAACCCAAGTTCAACTTAACACGCGCTTGCAATGCGACCGGAGTTTCCAGTGGGGATAAAATAACGCTTCCGGTTCGTACACAGGGTATCATTAAGCAAATCGATAAGGAGGCGTACACCGTTGAAACCGGTCAAGGGGACCACGCACGCATCAAAAGGAAACACCTTGACGCCTTTGATTTGAACCCGGTGCCTGCGCCGGCAAAGCACGCTGTCACCTACGTCTCCTTCGCGCCGGCGCTAATTTTGGTGGTGTTCCTGCTAGTGAATTTTCTCTTTACTGGCTTCAGTAGCTGGGTGACCGACGATGAGGCTCGTGAATGGTGGGGACGATCGGCGGCCTGGATTCTCATCACAATTTTCGGCTGGATCGCGGTCAACTTGATCGTGCTTTGGGGAGGTCAAGCCCTTTCACCAACAGGAAATCAGCTCGCCGTCTTTCTGGGACAGGTGCAGGCGAACCCAGTGGCAAAGGCTATCCTCGGCGCCTTTGGGGGAGTGACAGGGGTGGCTGGCGCGTTGCTGGCTCTTCGATCCAAGCTGAGCAAGACGCTTGGCCAGAAAGCAGGTTTCCAATGGCTTCTGGTTGTGGTGGCGGTCGTCTTTCTGGTTCTTCTGGCAGTCGTGATTTCATGGGCTCTGGTACTGATTGGTTCGCAGCCTTGGACACTACATGTCACTGCCTGGTTTTTGGGCGGGAAGCAAAATGAAATTACAGACCCTAATTCCTGGCGTGTTCAACTCTTCGTCGTCTTCATCCTTACGTTTGTCATAGTGCTTTTCGGAGTCGTGATGGGCTTCTTTATCAACGCAAACAGGTTCTCCCTTCATGCGACATATCGAAACCGATTGATCCGTGCCTATCTTGCCGCCTCGCGAGCGGCGCGTTGCCCGAATCGGTTTACCGGCTTCGATTCCGATGACAACTTTGGGTTGCACAAGTTGCCGTCCGAAAAGCCTCTTCATGTGATCAATGGCACCCTTAACATTATTAGAGGAGAGCAGTTGGCGTGGCAGGAGCGCAAGGCCGAATCATTTACCATGAGCCGGTTACATTGCGGCTCTTGGAATGAGCGAGTTGGTTACCGGCCTTCAGCAGAATACGGAGACGCCATTACACTGGGTACAGCGATGGCTATCTCGGGCGCCGCCGCGAACCCTAATATGGGATATCACTCTTCTCCAGTGGTTGGTTTCCTGATGACGTTACTTAATGTGCGCCTGGGTTGGTGGCTCGGGAACCCCGGAGCGCCAGGCGCCAAAACATGGCGTCGATCCGGTCCCGGATATTCGGTAGGGCCACTGTTTTCTGAAGCGATCGGAAATACCACCGATCACTACAAATATGTGAACCTCTCGGATGGCGGCCATTTCGAGAATCTTGGATTGTACGAGATGGTTCTGCGTCGCTGTCACTTCACCGTGGTGAGCGACGGCGCTGAGGATCCCGAATGTGCCTATGCCGATTTGGGCGAGGCAGTACGCAAAATTCGCATCGATTTTGGAATCCCGATCGAGTTCGATGCTATGACTATCTATCCTCGCAGCGCAATCGATACCCTGAAGACTGCTGGTCACAACTGCGCTGTGGGTCGCATTCGCTACTCAGTCGTGGATGGCGCTAATGCTCCCGATGGCATTATCATTTACATCAAGCCGGCTTGTTACGGCGACGAACCGCGCGATATTTACGAATATTTTAAGACCAATCCGACATTTCCACACGAGAGCACCAGCGATCAATTCTTCTCTGAATCGCAATTTGAAAGTTATCGGATGCTTGGCGCACACACCATGGAGAAGCTTTGCACGAATTGCGATGGAGATTTTCGCTGTTTCATTCGCGACATTCTAAAACGCCACCTCCAGATGGAGGCTCCCGTTTGGCTCGCAGCGTTGCTCGAGGAAACGAAGAACAAGGTCGCGTAAGCGCCTGATCAGCGCGTTGCGTGAACATGCCCCTATGCTGGCACGACGAATTCGTGGTAAACTTCGAGAATGGCCCGCATTTTTGCGCCGCTGGTTACGGGTTTCGCTCTGGCAATCGCGGCATGGGGTGCCGATCAATCAGCCGGGAGCAAATCTGAGGAGCCCGATTCATTTGACGTCGAGCCACCAATACTGAAGCAAAACCTCTCGGATGAGCCGTTGCCGAATGGCGATCTGGCACGTTTGGAAAAACAATTGGAACGTGCAAAACAAAATGCCGCAGGCGCAGAACGTCTCTATAAAATTGGTGTGCTTGCGAAAGTGGAAGTGGAGCAGCGGTTGTTGAAGGTGATACGGTGTGAATCGGAGCTGGCAAATGCTCGCGTCGCTCGCGCAAAAGACGAACTTGCCGAAAAAGAGTCTCAACTCGCAACTGGCGAAATTACCAGAGACGAACTGGAATCAATAAAAACAGCGCTGGCGCAATTAACCGAAGCCGCGCAAGCGGCAACGACGAAGCGTGAGCGTGCCGAGCTCGAGGCCGCAGAAGCAAACTTACGCCGACAGCAAAAGTTTCTTAAGCTCGGGATCGGACAAAAATCCGACGTCACTCGCGCCGAAGAGAAGCTCGCCGATCTTAAAGCGCAGAACAATCGATGAAGATCGAAACGGCGAATCGAAGAGTGGGCGAAATCGGCGCGCTCCCCGTCTCGCCGTTTTCTTGTTTCAGTATCCTGCCGCCATTCCGTCCTTGCGTGATTCGCTTGCACCCACATAGACGCGCTGGCCATCGTGCATTTCGACTCTGATCGCTTGGTAACCGCCGTAGCCGCCAACATCGAAACGCACATCGTGTCCTTTCTTGCGCAGCTCGCGCACGATCTCGTACGGAATACCGCTCTCGACTTCCACGTAACCGCCTGATTCAGTCATTTTTTCTCCCGTCGGTTCGTTATCGCCTTCGTGCTGCCAGCGCGAAGCGTCGCCGGCTTCCTGCACGTTTAAATCAAAATCAATCTGGTTCGTGAGCACCTGTACGTGGCCTTGCGGCTGCATACCCCCGCCCATCACACCGAATGCTTCCCACGGCTTACCATCTTTCATGACAAAGCCAGGAATGATGGTGTGAAACGGACGTTTACCAGGCGCGTAAACGTTCGCATGACCGGGACCCATGGAAAAGAGTTCACCGCGATCCTGAAACATGAATCCGAGTCCGGGCACCACGATGCCGCTGCCCATCCCGCGATAATTGCTTTGAATGAGCGAGACCATGTTGCCTTCGTCGTCGGCGGCACACATATAGATCGTGTCGCCTTGATTGAGTGCTGGATTGCCAGCCTGGATCTTTTTTGCCGCGTGATTTGGGTCGATCAACTTCCGCCGCTCCGCTGCGTAGCTTTTTGAAAGCAAACCCGCGAGCGGAATCTTCGCGAATGCCGGATCGGCGTAAAACTTCGCCCGATCAGCCCAGGCGATTTTCTTCGCTTCGATCATGGCGTGCAGCGTCTCTGGTGAATTGCGCCCCATGGCGCGCAGATCGAATCCTTCGAGAATGTTCAATATCTGCAGTGCCGCGATACCCTGGCCGTTTGGCGGAAGCTCAAAGACATC
The DNA here is from genome assembly GCA_003221195.1 of Verrucomicrobiota bacterium. Classification (GTDB taxonomy): domain Bacteria; phylum Verrucomicrobiota; class Verrucomicrobiia; order Chthoniobacterales; family UBA10450; genus Udaeobacter. The sequence goes on along the minus strand of QHQO01000170.1, from coordinate 8,672 downwards.
GTAGCCACGATAACTCGTCGAAACCGGCTCCACCCAGGTCGATGTATGTTTCTCGAAATCGGCTTTCCGCAAAAAGCCTCCATTCGCCCGCATGAACTCGTCGATCGTGTCCGCGATCTCACCTTTATAAAAAGCGTCGCGACCTTTTTCAGAGATCAGCCTCAAGGTTTTCGCGAGGGCGGGGTTCTTGAAAATATCGCCTTTGGCCGGGGTTCGCCCTTTTCCGTCGAGAGTGTATGTCTCGAGAAAGCCGCCAGGTAATCCTTTGTACAGTCGCGGACCAAACCCCCAGTAATAGGCGATTAGCTCCGTAACCGGAAAACCCTCTTCGGCATACCGAATGGCAGGCGCCAGGTCATCGCTCAGGTTTAGTTTGCCGAATCTTTTGTGCAGCTCTGCCCAGGCATCCACTGTTCCGGGCACGCTGATCGGCAACATGCCGGTCGGTGGAATCGTTTCACGATGCAGTTTTGCTAGCTCGGCTTTCATCTGGTCATAACTCAAACCGAGCGGTGAACGTCCGCTGCCGTTGATGCCATAGAGTTTGTTTTCCTTCGCGCTATAAACGATTGCGAACAGATCGCCGCCAATTCCGTTGGAGACGGGCTCCATCAAACCGAGCGTTGCGTTTGCGGCAATCGCCGCATCAACCGCGCTCCCACCCCGCTTTAAGATATCGATGCCGACCTCCGTGGCCGCGGGCACGCTTGTGCAGACCATTCCATGCCGTGCCAGTACTTCCGATCGGGTGGCGAAATTCTTTCCCGTAATGCGATCGATCTGGGCATCAAGACGAAGACCGACAATCAATACAGCGAACAACCCAAAACCGAACTTAATCCAGCGCACCAGCCACATTAATGCCTTGTATTTAAAGAGTGCACTTGAATTTTAGTCTCCTCATTATATTTGATTGCTCACCACCAAATGAAGATTTCGTCCGACGACCAAAAAGCAATCAGTGTGATTCTGATCTGCCTGGGAGTTCTGTTCTTTCTGATTGGCATCGCTGCTCACTTCAAAGCGGGTTTTCAATCGCGCGCTGAGATTTCGACGACAGGCTTCGTCGCCGCCGCGATCTTCGCGGGATTGGGCCTGCTTGTGTTTCTGTTTTCGTTCACCAAAAAGCAGAGCTGAAGAGTCTCACCTGAGAGCACCTCGCTAGCTGCAACTCGAGAGAGGGGTTAGAGGCTAAATGGTTACAAAGTGAGCGGTACCTGTCGTTTTAACTTCGTAACTTTTTAACGAATCACTTAGCGACAGCAAAAAATGGCGGCGATCCTCCTCAGATCGCCGCCGTCCCCACCGCTCTGAACAACCAAGTTATTGCTGCATTGCGTCGTGAAGCTCCTTGTGGGCATTCATCATGTCCTGATGCGCTTTTTGGATGGCATCCAGCTTCTTCTGCTGATCAGCCGTCAGCAACGGCCGGATTTGCGACAGCGAGCTGTCGATGACTCCTTTTGCTTTCTGCATCGCCTCCTGATGAATGGCAGCGAGTTGCGGTTTAGCCGCATCGACAATCGGCTGAACCTTTGTCTCTTGATCAGAGGTCAGATTCAACTGCTTCGTGATTCCCTGAAGACCGTGGCCGTGCCAGCGTCCACCGCCACCAGGGCCAGGTTGTGCTTGTACAATGACAAAGCCGCCAAGCGCTATCGCACCCGCGGCTATAAACGTTAATATGTTTCTTTTCATAGTTTCTTTCATTTTGTCTCCGCGAAATATTCTTTCGCTTCTCCAGGTGATGACCGGCAGGCAGTCCGGCCGGTTACAATTTTTCTTGTGTCCGCTCGTTGCAACTGCCCTCTTCTACGACAAGCGCTTGGCACAGGCGCGTCTACATCCAAGATTGTAACCAAAGCGCGCCGGTGGCTGTCATTGCTACTAGTGTGGATGCGCTCTCGATTACATGGATGATACTGACGCAAGTGCGCTTGTTCATGCTGCGCTCCAGCATGACGATGAGGCGGCTCGCGCATTGGTGCAACGGCTCTATCCGCTCGTGGCGAAAATCGTCCGCGCTCATCGTCCGCCTCGAACGGATGAAGAGGATCTTTGCCAAATGATTTTCATTAAAGTATTCCAGAAATTGTCGCAATTTTCCGGCAAGGTGCCGCTGGAGCACTGGGTCTCACGCATTGCAGTCAATAGTTGCCTGAACCAAATCCAGTGGGAGAAAATACGGCCCGAGCTTCGCCAGGCCGATCTAAGTGTCGAAGAACAGGCCGTGATTGAGAACCTGACAACCTCCTCTGATGAGTTGGCGCCGGACCAGCGTTTTGCCTCGCGCCAACTGGTTGAACATCTTCTCGCTGCGCTGAAACCGGTCGAGCGGCTGGCCATCGATCTGCTATACTTTCAAGGACGTTCGGTTGAAGAGATCCGCAAAATCACGGGCTGGAGCGCCGCGCTCATTAAAGTGCGGGCGTTTCGAGCCCGACAAAAAATGAAAGATTACCTCGCCAGGATTTCGGCAAGGGAAGGGAAATGAAAGATCACGAAATCGATCGGTTATTGCGATCAGCCGCGCAGGCTGGGGACGAGGCTCCGGCTGAAATGCCATTTGGATTCGATACTCGCGTCGTTGCGGTCTGGTCCCACAGCCGCGGGACTGCCAGGACGAACGGCATTGCGTCGCTGCTTCGGCGCGTTGCGCTGTTGTCGGCAGCCGTGATTGCTATTTCCACGTTGGCGGCTGTTCGCGAGATCAAACAGAGCCGGGAACAGTACAACGACTTCACGAACGAATTCGCCATCGCGGACACGGCCATTCAAGATGAGTTTTCGCAATGAACGGCGCGCTAAAGTGGAAACTTGTTGCCGGATTTGTCCTCGTATTCGTCGCTGGCGGAATCGCTGGCGCTGCTTTGGGGGGGCTTTACGCTCGGCATCTTTTCTTTGACGTTCACTATCCCAGGCGAGTGGGCGACAGAATGAAGGAGCGGCTTCGCGCCGAGCTTAGTCTGACACCTGAACAGGTCGCCAAAGTTTCGCCAATTGTCGATAAAACGGCTGCGCAACTTCAGGAGATACGGCGCGACACTGGACGGCGCGTCCATGCGATCATGACGGAAGCGCACAAGGAGATCGCGGTCAATCTTACCGACGAACAACGGCAAAAACTTCAACAAATCGAAGAGCGACACCGCCGGTGGCGCCATCGTCGCGGCCCCCGCGAATTCGCTCCCGAATCATCGCCGACAACACCGTAGCGGACCATGGAGGGCGGAGCTTCGCGACGCCTATCGCATTTCCCGTGCAATACTCAGGCTCGCAGAGCTCGCTCCTCCATTCAGCTCCGCAGCGAGCGCCCTAGAACCGCACTCCGTTCTCAAAGAGAATTCGCTCGCGCTCGACGTCGGCGCCGCGGCTTATGAAAAGATCCCTCAGTTCCGGCGTATAGTATTCGCCGCTGTAGAGAGGATTAAGCCCGAAGAAAATCTTGCCACCCGGGGCGAGGTGTTGTTGTAAATCGCCCAGGAAAAAATCCCATTCGGCTGTTCCCCAGCGTTCCTTTGACGGATGATAAAGATAGAAGTTGGTCGAAAACGCGGTGATCCAGTCGAATTTTTGGCCAAGATTGGGCAACGGTTCGAATGCGCTGATTCTCCAAATTACGCGCGGGACGCCGAAAAGCTCGAGCAATTCGGTAAAAAGAGCGACGTGTTCTATGTCTAAACCCAAGACGGAATGACCGAGGTTTTTGGCGATGAACAAGAAAAATCCTCCGCCGCAACCGAGGTCGAGAACACGTTTCGGCTCTGAACGATGGAGCTTCAAATCCTGCACGCGTTCCCGATTTAACCGCAACCACGGTTCAATGTTCGCGTATTTGGCATATCCGGCATTGGAATTCGCGTAACGCCGCTGAATTTCGCGGGCGCGCGCCTCATCGATTTTCGCCAGCATCGGCTGAAGTGAAATGCGAAAAAACGAGCGTTGTGCTCTGCGCCAGCCGCGCCGGTAGGTCAGCGGTTTGGTAAACTTCAGAAGTTTTCGGGAAAGCTTCATGTCAAAGGTCGATCCATTGTAGAGCAACCGCTTCGGTTGCCAACCGTAGCGAAAGCAGGCGATGCGACCGCCCTACAATTTCGCCATGATTTCTCGAAGAAGTCGCGGCCCGCGATAAACGAATCCTGTGTAAAGCTGAACAAGCTGTGCGCCCGCCGCAAATTTTTCCCGAGCGGATTCTGCATCGAAGATTCCACCAGAAGCGATCACGGGAATTTTGGAGCTTGCGACAATGCTGCGCACAAGTGCAATCGATTTTTCCCGTAACGGTGCCCCGCTCAAACCACCTTCCTTATCGAGCTCGGACGGAATCGAGGAATGATCCAGCGTGGTATTCGTAGCGATGATCCCGGCGACTCCGTTTTCTTCACAGGCCGCAAGGACTGCTTCCAATTCGACCGGCGACAGATCAGGTGAAATCTTCACAACGAGCGGCTTCGGGACCGGCCCAGGCTCACTCCCAATCGCGTGCAGCAATTGCGACAAAGCAGCGGGTTCCTGCAGTTCCCTTAGGCCGGGCGTGTTCGGTGAGCTCACATTCAACGTGATGTAGTCGGCAAAATCGCGAAGTAATCGAAACGAATAGAGGTAATCGTCTGCTGCGCGTTCGAGGGGCGTTGTCCTCGATTTGCCAATATTGATTCCAACTGGAACTGCAGGCCATCGCTGGCTCTGGCGCAGCCCGCGCAACCGTTTTGCGATGACATCGGCGCCATCATTGTTAAATCCGAGGCGATTGATCACGGCTTGCTGCGCGGGCAGCCGAAACATGCGCGGCTTGGGATTTCCCGGTTGGGCCATGGCGGTCACAGTCCCGATCTCGACGAAACCAAACCCAAGTGCTGCCCAGGCTGGCAGGGCGACGCCATTTTTGTCCAGGCCGGCGGCGAGGCCAATCGGATTCGGAAAGGTCAACCCAAACAGAGTCTTTGGGTTTGACGGCGGCGTGAACCGTCTCAGCGCGCGCAGCGCAAGATCGAAATGCGAAGCCCTACGAAGCGATGCGATCGTGAAATGGTGTGCGGTCTCCGCCTCAAGCGAAAACAATAGCGGCCTAACGAGTCGTTCGTAAAGGTTTTTCATGGGACGAAGGGCTTACTCCTGCTCGTGCTCATGCTCGTACTTTCGCGCGGGATCGCGGCGCGCCCGGCGGTCGCGCCCTACCATCGCTCATTTCCCGATGCAAAACTGGCTGAACACAGAGTCGAGAATCTGTTCCACATCGACAACGCCAATCACTTCGCCGACTGCCCGCAATGCGTCATGAAGGTGAATTGCAGCGTATTCCGGCGACAATCCCTGGGCTTGCACTGTCGCTGCTCGATCGCATGATTCCAGAGCGCGGCGAAGACAATCGCGATGGCGCGCATTAATCGCGAGCGCGCTCTCCGGTTTTAGATTTTGTTTCGTGATCCGAGTCAGAATTTCTTTTTGCAACTCCGGCAGACCTTCCCCTGTCAGGCACGAAATCCGTAACGCATGGAAATCTTTCCAATCACCGTTCTCCGGCAGATCGCTCTTGTTTAAAACAGTAATTTCGTTGGGATTGCGGATGCGTTCCTGAAAATGGGACGGTTTCGAGGTACTGCGATCTGCGATGTAGAGCCGCAGATCGGCTAATTGCAGCGACTTCTCCGTGCGCGCGATGCCCTCTCGCTCCAGTTCGCTAGCGGACGTTCTCAAACCAGCTGTATCAAGCAGCCGAATGGGCACGCCGTTCAGATTCACTGTCTCCTCGATGGTATCGCGGGTTGTGCCATGCGCATCGCTCACAATCACGCGATCGTAACCCAGGAGTCGATTCAGCAAGCTCGATTTCCCAGCATTCGTTGCCCCGTACATCACAACACGCACTCCTTCACGCAGAATGCGTCCTTGATCAGCAGTGGCGAGCAACGCTGCGATCTCTTCGCGGATGGAATCGAGTCGGGCAAGCAGTGTTTCACCTTCATCCGGTGTAATGCCCTCGTCAGGAAAATCGATTGACGCATTGATGTGCGCGAGTAGTTCGACCAACTCATCACGAATTTTCCTTATTTGTTCTCCAAGCCTGCCTTCGAGTTGTTCGGTGGCTGAGCGCAGTGCGAGATCGGTCTTCGCGCGGATCAGATCAATTACCGCCTCGGCTTGAGTAAGGTCCATTTTGCCGTTGAGAAAGGCGCGCTCGGTGAATTCGCCCGCACGCGCCGCACGTGCACCGGCGCGCAGGCACGCTTCAAGGACCTTTGCCGAAACCAGCGTTCCCCCGTGGCAACTGATCTCGATCAAATCCTCTCCGCTGTAACTGGCCGGCGCGCGATGGACGGAAAGCATTACTTGATCGATCAACCGGCCTTCCGGCCCAAAAATTTCGCCAAAATGCTGCACGTGCGGCTCGAATTGCGATGGCATCTCTTTGCCATGGAAGATCTTGTCTGCTACCTCGATTGCATTCGCGCCTGAGACGCGGACAAGCGCGATAGCGCCTTGCCCAGGCGGAGTCGAAATGGCAGCGATGGTGTCAGAAACCGTCATAACCCTAGCAAATTGTAGGACAACCGCCTCGGTTGCCAAATTGCGCGAACAACATCGCTTTGCCCGTGCTCAAACCGGCGGAGCGCTGCCACTTTTCGACCGTGACTTCTCTGTCTGATTACCCCTGCATCACTTTTTTGAAGGCGGCGACTAATTTCTTGTTCTCCTCCATTGTGCCGACCGAAATGCGGACCCATTCAGGCAGGCTGTACCCTTTGAGCGGGCGCACGATGATGCTTTGCCTCAGCAGTTTCTCGAAGACCGAATGCCCGTTGCCAACATTTACCATCACAAAATTTGCGGTCCCGGGCACAAAACGAATTTTCAATTTGGAGAATTGTTCGTGCAGATAAGCGCGCCCTTCATCGATCGCCCGCTTTGTCTCGCGCAGATGTTCGTCATCCTCGAGCGCTGCGAGCGCGCCGACTTGAGCAATGCTGTTCACGTTGAATGGCTGCCTCGTCTTGTGAAGCACCTGGACCAGATCAGCCGGCCCAACAGCATATCCGATACGCAAACCAGCCAGTCCGTGAATCTTCGAAAACGTGCGCAAAACAACAATGTTTCGTCCTTCGCGAACGAATTGCAGCGTATCAGGGGGATGATCGAGGAATTCGAAATAGGCTTCATCGAAAACGACAACGACTCTATCCGGAACATGCGACATGAAATGGTCGATTTCGCGCTGCGAAAGCAACGCTCCCGTTGGATTATTGGGGTTGGGGATGAAAATGAGCCGAGTTTTCGGCGTGATCGCAGCGAGCATTCCGTCCACGTCCTGCTGGTAATCTCTGCTGGGCACTTCAATTGTGCGCGCGCCAAATGAAGTCGCGATCAATTTGTAGACGACAAACGCATACTGAGCCGTGACGACATCGTCACCGGGATTGAGAAAGGCATGACAAAGAAATTCCAGCACTTCATTGGAACCATTGCCAAGAATGACGTTCTCTGGAGCGAGACGTAGTTTGGTTGCCACTGCGTTGCAGAGGCAAAATCCGCCGCCGTCGGGATACAAGTGACCTTTTTCCAAAGCGTCACGCATCGCCTCCATTGCCTTGGGAGACGGGCCCAGCGGATTCTCGTTCGAAGCTAGCTTGATGATTGCATTTGGATCGAGGCCGAGTTCGCGAGCCGTTTCCTCGATCGGCTTTCCCGGTTGATAGACTGCGATCTCGCGCAGTTGCGGGTTCGCCAGCTCCCAGATCGAAATCATGCGCAGGAGATTAAATGGAAGTAGAACAAGTTTCCAATACGCCGGTTGACCTTTTCCCATTCTTGCTCTTACTCATGCTCCTGTTCATGCTCTTTCGTTGATTGCATTTAACAGAACGAGCAGGGCATAAACACGCATGATGACAGATAACGAAATCATCTATCTCGATAACAACGCTACCACACAGCTTGATCCTGCCGTGATCGAGGAAATGCTGCCGTTTTTGACAAAGTATTACGGTAATCCCTCGAGTGGATACGGTTTCGCGGCCATGGCTAGAAAAGCCATAAATCTCGCGCGTGAACGGCTCGCTGCGTTGCTTGGCTGCGAACCGACAGAAATTGTTTTCACCAGCGGCGGCACAGAATCCAATAATGCGGTGATCAATTCCGTGCTGCAGCTTGAACCTCGCGGCAAAAATGTGATTACGAGCGCAGTTGAACACAGCGCCGTGCTGCGCCCCTGTCAGGATCTCGCAAAACGAGGATGCCTCGTCAGCTTTCTAAACGTCGACAGCCATGGCGATCTCGATCTTGGAGAATTAGAAGCCGCGATTCGCCCGGAAACGACGTTCGTCTCAATCATGTGGGCAAACAACGAAACAGGTGTGGTATTTCCCATTGAGAAAATCGCTGAAATCTGTCGTGAGAAACGCGTGCTATTTCACACTGACGCAGTGCAAGCGACCGGCAAAATTCCGATGAGCCTGCCCGACACCCCGATCAATTTTCTTTCTCTTTCCGCGCATAAATTTCATGGCCCAAAAGGCGTGGGCGCGCTCTACGTCAATCGACAAACCCGCTTCAGTCCATTGGTTGCCGGCGGCGGCCAGGAAAATGAGCGTCGTGGCGGAACAGAAAATGTCGCGTCGATTGTTGGCCTTGGAAAAGCGGCCGAGGTTGCCCTGAAATATCTTCGAGAAGACAAG
>QHQO01000169.1 GCA_003221195.1 Verrucomicrobiota bacterium | reverse complement strand
TTGCCACGAGATCTTGTCGCGAAAATAAATCGCTTGCCCTACGCCGGGAAGAAGCGCGACCGCTGCAAGAATGAGCGCCTGGCGTGGCAGTGAAAATTTCAATGTGTTTGACCACCTGGCGCAGGCGGACGAGCCGGGGCGGTCGGGGCCGGCGCAGCCGGAGCTTTCTGACCAGCCGGAGCAACCGGTGCACCCGGAGCAGTCGTGATACGCGCAGTGGCGTAAAATGTCTTTGGCGAATTCTCGGATTGGATCGTCAAGGTCGAAGCAATAAGACGGCTGGTTTCCTTCGGTTGAACGTCAACTTTGAACTGTCCTTCGCCGGCTTCCTCGACTTTGGTCTGAAAATCCGGACTCGATGAAGTGACCTTGATATTTTTCACGCTAAAATCCTTCCCGGCGTGAACCGTGATCGTCTTCGGATCCGGCTTTTCGCCTTGTTTCCAAAACACAAAAGTCGGACTGATCTCTAATTCCTGCGGGATAATAGCCTTGAGGGTCAGGACTGTTTTCTGATTCGCGGCCTCGTCAGTTTCTACTGTCACGGTTTTGACCTGAGTGCCTGTCCGGTCGCCAATGTTAAAGGTGGCCGTGATCTCGCCGTTTTCCCCGGGCCCAACCTGATCCTTTTGCGATTGCGCAGCCGTGCAACCGCATGAGGCATGGACCGACTTAAAATGAATGGGGGTCTTGCCGGCGTTCTGATATTTGAAATGACCGATCGCCTGTTTGTCACCACGCGCCGGGTGCAGCTCAACGGCAGTTTGCTCCCATTTCAATTCGGCGCGCGCGGCCAGGCAAAAAATGAACGATAATGTTAGAGTAAGAATGTGGGTTTTCATTTTTTAGAATAGAAGCGCGTAATATAATCAGAGACGGCTTCGCGCCAAGTGCGAGGTGATATCCCCGTCAACTTCGTGTATTTCCTGCTGGAAAGCACAGAATAAATAGGGCGACGAGCGATCCAGTTGGTCATGTCTCGTAATTCCCGCTCGCCAATCGTCTTTGCTTTGAGAGGCAACCCGCCATCATGGCAGCAATCCACTGCCCATTGCGCGTATTCCCGCCAACTGCATTGCCCCGCGTTCGCGAAATGCAAGATCCCTCCTTCAGCGTTTGCGTCAAAAAACTGGGGGAGCATCGCGGCAATATCCAGCGTGTATGTAGGCGTTGAAAATTTGTCTGCCACGGCATCGACTTCGTCATTTTCCTGCGCCTGTTGGATCATTGCGTCGATAAAACTCGGACGATCCGGTCCAAAGACCCAGGAGACGCGCACAACAAGATTCTGACTCTTCGCAGCCAGGACATTATTCTCTCCGGCCAGCTTCGACTCACCGTAAACGCTGATCGGACTAGCTTGATCTTCTTCTGTATACGGTTCGCGCCTCTCGCCACCGAACACATAATCGGTACTAAAGTGAATCAGTCTGGCATTCTTCTCGTCGCAAATCTCTGCAACCACACGCGGCGCTTCTGCGTTGATCAGAAAGGCACGGTCCGGTTGCGTTTCGCAAAGATCGACCTTTGTGAAACCCGCTGCGTTGATCAGAATATCAAACCTGGTGTTCCGCAGTTTCTCGCGCACGGCAGCTAAATCCGAAAGATTGAGTTGCCTGTGATTAAAGCCAGCGACGTCGAATTTGTCGCGATATTCGCGCAGAAGCGCTGCGCCAAGTCGTCCGCCCACGCCAAGAATTACAATTTTCATGTTTGCCTATATAAGAACAGCCATGTGTCGGTGCCTCCGGCATCGAGTAATTGGGAAGCGATCAGTATCTTCCAGCACGTTCAAGCAAAGGTTGCCACCACGACGGGTTCTCGACGTACCAGTGGATCGTTTCGTCGAGGCTTTCCTTGAAATTGTGGCGCGGTTTCCAGTTCAGCTCGCGCTCCGCAAACGACGAGTCAATCGCGTACCGGCGGTCATGCCCCAGTCTGTCGGTCACAAATGAAATCAGGCTGTGCGGCTTGCCCAGTTTATCAAGAATCATTTTTACAAGATCGATGTTCACCGTCTCCCCGTCGCCGCCGAAATTATAGATCTGGCCAGGTTTGCCCTCGAAAAGTGCGGCAACGATGGCGGCGCAATGATCTGTGACATGGATCCAATCGCGCACATTCAAGCCGTCACCATAAACCGGCAGTGGTTCGTCACGCAGCGCCTTGATAATCATGAGGGGAATCAGTTTTTCGGGAAACTGATATGGCCCGTAGTTGTTCGAACAACGTGTCACCAGCACTTCCTGGCGGTAGGTCTTGAAACAGGCAAGCGCGAGCAGATCGGCACCGGCTTTGCTCGCCGAATAGGGCGAACTTGGATCGAGCGGCGATTGTTCGGTGAATCTGCCCGCAGGGCCAAGCGAGCCATAGACTTCATCAGTCGAGACTTGAACAAAGCGCTGGACGCCGTGCCGGCGTGCGCAATCGAGCAGGACGCTTGTGCCGATGACATTTGTGTGAATGAAATTGAGCGGATCGTTGATGCTGCGGTCCACGTGCGATTCAGCTGCGAAATTGATAACCGCATAGAACTGATGCTCGGTCATGAGCGCGTCCATTTGATCGGCGTTCGCGATATCGGCTTTGAAAAATTCGTAGCGTTCGCCATGTTCTTCGACCACGCCATTCAGATTGGCGAGGTTGCCCGCGTAAGTGAGGACGTCGACGTTGGTCACGTACGCGGGCTTGTAATGTTGTAAAATATACCGAATAAAATTGCTCCCGATGAATCCACAGCCACCAGTGACAAGGATGCGCATGGCAGCGCGTACTAGCAGCGCCGAAGGCGGCGCGCCAGCAGAATATTCTCCTGCGGTCGCGGGTCTGCGCGATCACCTGGAAGCGTGGAAGGCCCGGCTGGCAGAGACTGGTTGGACTCCCTGGTTAATCCTAGGGCTGGCAGCGCTCCTGCGTCTTGTTCTGCTGGGTATGAAGCCGCCCCATTTCGATGAAGGCATCAATGGCTGGTTCGTGGATCAGGTGATGCATAACGGATTTTACAGATACGATCCGACGAATTACCACGGCCCGCTGCATTTCTACGTCCTGCTGCTGTCAGAAAGTTTGCTTGGCCGGAGCCTCTGGGCACTGCGGCTGCCTGTTGTACTGGTGAGCATTGGTTGCGTTTGGCTGACTTTAAAGTTCGAGCCATTAGTCGGGCGAAACGTGAGTCGAATAGCCGCGTTGGCCATGGCGGTTTCCCCCGGATTTGTTTTCTACGGGCGATACGCCATCCACGAAGTATGGCTGCAATTCTTCTCGATGATGTTTATCCTGGGCCTCCTCGGCCTTTGGAAATCCGGAAGGGTGAATTACCTATGGTATGCAGGGATGGGAACAGCCGGCATGATTCTGACCAAGGAAACCTACGCGATTCACCTGGCCTGCGCGGTGATTGCCATTCCAGTTCTAATGGCTTCCTACGCGCTGAGCCGTGTTCCCGACGCCAAACCAGTGAAGCAAACATGGACGTACATCGATCTTGCGATGGTCCTCGGTGTGGGCGCCGCCGCGATCGTGTTTTTCTATTCGGGAACGTTTCTTAATTGGAATGGCGTTAAAGGTCTTTATCAAGCATTTAAGGCCTGGACGGAGACTGGCGCCGCCGGTCATGGCCATGAAAAACCGTGGGATTATTGGTTGAAATTGATGGGGCCATCGTTGGAAGGCGGGCGGGCTGATTTTCTCGGCTACGAACTGCCAATGCTGGCCGGATTAATTCTTTGCGTGTTTTGCCAAAAGTTTAAGAATCTCATTCTGCGTTATCTGGCAATCTACGGGGTGGGAACCTTGTTTGTGTATAGTTACGTCAAATACAAAACGCCTTGGTGCATTATCAGTTTCGGATGGCCGTTTCTTTTTATCTTTGGCGCGGCGGTTCTGCTCGTTCGTCCAAAAAATTTGAAGATCGCGTATCGCGCCATAGGTGTCCTTTTGTGCATTTCGCTTGGCTCATGCATTTGGCTAAACTACTTCCGCTGCAGCTCGCCCGATGAGCCGTACGCGTATGTCCAGACCTACAATGACATCTTTAAACTAACTAACCCGCTTCTTACATTGGCTAAACGGAATCCGGCCTACTATCACTTGACTGGCCACCTCATTCGCACCAGCACTTATCCGCTTCCGTGGATGCTCGGAGACTTCGATCGGGTCGGCTACTACGAAGGAGGAAACATGCCAGCGAATCTTGACGGTGATTTTCTTCTGGTGCAGCAAGACAAAATCAAACAGGTCGAATCGAAGTTGAAAGGGACGTATTACACCGACATGGTTACCATTCGTAACTATCAGGATCCGTCGAAGCTTTACTTCAAGGCCGAGATCTTTAAAGGATTTTTCCCGGGCAAAGCGCCGGACTTTGTCGGCAAAGGACCAGGCTAGGCAACGCTCATTTTCGATGAAGTGGCTTTCGGCGGGTCTAACCTTTGTCAATTTGTCGGTTGTTTGCGGTCTTCTTCTGGGAATAGTCGGTCACGGCCTAAATGCATTGAGCGCGGCTCTTGCGCTGTTATGCGGTCTTGCCTTTGCCGTGGCTGCCTGGCTGGGAACTTCTGACCCTGATAAAAGAGGTGGTTCTGGGGCAAAGTCTTCCAAGCCTACAGTGCGCTACAGAAAATTCTGGTTCTGGGTGGTGGCCGCATTTTTCGCTTTGTTTGCCGTGCGATCGTTTTGCTGGCTGCTCTACATCGACGGTGGAGAGTGGAAAATTCAATCCCCAAATAACCTGGGTGACCTCTCGCTCCACATCACCTTGATCAGGAATTTCGCGAATGGCGTCCACCTTTGGCCGGACAACCCGATCTACGCCTTTAGCAAACTAAGGTATCCGGCTGGGATCGATTTGTTCAACGCTTTGCTTTGCCTTGTTCACGTCGATCTAATGCGTGGACTGGTTTGGACTGGATTGCTTGCGTCGCTCGCAACATTTTATGCCTTTTTCCGATGGGGTGGCACTTTCGGTGTAGCAGGCTTTTTGTTCAATGGCGGAATAGCCGGCTTCCAATTTTTGAAGACGCTGAAGTTTTTGGACTATCAAGGGACGCAAGCAGATATCCTCCACCGGCCCATCGCGTGGAAAAGCATTGCCTTGTCCATGTTCGTGACTCAGCGCGGATGGCTTTACGCAATCCCGGCAGCGCTGATTCTGCTCTGGCATTGGCGGCAGAAATATTTTCGTGAGACTCCCATGGTCCCGACCCGTCGGGGCTTGTCCGCACCAGACGCCGCCTCAGCTGAAGCGGCTGCGAAGGCTGGAGCAAAAGGGGATGACTCCGAAGGTCGACTTCCGGTTGCGGCTAATGATGTCGGTCAAGCGAGCGCAGTCAATGCCCGCACCAACAGCAAGGGTCCCCTGCCCTTCTGGGTCGAACTATCCCTTTACGCATCGATGCCCCTTTTTCACGTCCATACCTTTATCGCGCTGACGATCGTGCTCGTTGTCGGGCTTTTCTTTGAGCGGCTAACGTGGCCCAAAATCTTCAGTGAAGCACCGATACGCAGACACGCTATTACGCTGCTCAGTGCTGCTTTAATTCCTGCAACGTTTTTCGTCTGGCTGGTTACCGACCAGTTCCATGCGAAATCAATGGTGAAATGGCACCCCGGCTGGGTGCAAGATTCGGCGGACTTCGGCGCTCCCTTCTTTCGGATGGGTGGCGCTGCAAATTTTGGATCTGCCACGGCGTTCGGCTCACTGTTGCAAAAGACGTGGAACGGAGTGATCGCACCGTTCTTTCAGTTCTGGCTAACGAACTTTGGCTTATGGGTTCTGATGGCGCTGGCGTTGATAGCGCTATGTGGCTGGCGCGCTTGGAAAGCCGGCTGGCGCTGGGGTACGAAACCGCCCGCGGATGTCGCGTTCGTGCTGCCCGCGGTTGTGATCTTTGCCATCGGGTACTTCGTTCAAACCGCGCCGTGGGACTGGGATAATCTCAAGCTGATGGTTTGGGGTTACTTTCTCATTCTCCCATTTTTGTGGAGTGATTTGATTGGGCGCTGGGCGTTTCCGGAACGAGCAGTTACCTGCATTGCACTCTTCGCTTCGGGTTTTATCACGTTGCTGGGCGGGTTGGCTGCCGGGCACCCAGGTTTTGGATTGATGGACCGCGCGAGACTCGATGCGATCGGCACGGCGGTTCGACCTTTGCCCGTTGAGGCTCGTTTCGCTGCCTACCCGACCTACAATCATCCGCTCTTGCTTCAAGGCCGTAAAGTCGTTCTGGGATATCCAGGCCATCTGTGGACGGAAGGATTCGATTATGACAAACCCAATAGGGAGTTAGCCTCCTTAATGCGTGGAGCGCCCAACTGGCGCGAAGCTGCTAAGGCCCTGGGCGTCCGCTACATTTTCTGGGGTCGCGATGAAACGGCGAATTATCAAGGGAGTACTCAACCATGGGAAACGACCGCCCGGCGCATAGCCTCGGGCGACTGGGGCGCGATTTACGACCTGTCACCTGAATCGCCTTAGGAGCCTGTCGATTGTCCCTTGGAAGCCGCGAGCTTCCTACGCACTCGAAATGGATGCGCAAGGAAAACAAAATAGATCGCGCTCATAAGATCGGTAAGACTGCACGCAGGACTCGTTAGGCGCAGCGGGCCACTGCGCAAGGCGGCAAAAATATTTTCGACGGTCAGGGCAGAGGGCTTGGGAATACTCGTGTAATGGCGGCCAAACGCGTGCAACCGATGCGCGTCGGACGTGGCGATTAATGGCTTGTTAAAGCGCGACGCTACCCTTTTCGCGCGGCGATTCGGATTAAACAGGCCGATGTGAAAATGGCAAAACTCGATCGCGTCGAAGCAATCTATTTCTCGAAGTAATCGCGATCCAATCGAGCCGCCAAAGTGATAAAAAGGGTGTGGCGCAATCGTAAAAATTGAGTCGCCGCGCTGCGCCCGGAGCCGACGCAGGTCATCAAAGCTCTTCAGTTCCGCCATTTCTTCGGCGGTCACATTGAGCACGATGACATCTGCGCCCTGCAGACGCATCTCTGCTGCAGGCATAAGCAAAATCCCCATCGCCGCGGCATCTGCGAACACTTCCTGTCGACCAAAGACTGCATCGTGCAAGGTGATCGCAAGAACACGAAAACCAAGTGTGCGCGCGCGTTCGAGCAACTGGTGTGCGGAATAATCCACCGCGTCTTTGGGGTCGTCGAGTGTATGAATGTGCAAGTCGATTTTGATCCATTCTTCGGTCTCACTCTTGGTCATGCTCGTACTCATGCTCGATTGCCACGCCGTAGCTCGCCGCGGCGACCGAAGGCGGGTGCTCGAAGCTTAGCTGTGAATCGCAATGGTTTCATTCTCCTGGTCAATGCTGCGCACTCGGTGACGCTTGCTCTCAATTTTCGATTACGAGCATGAGCAAACGTAAAACACCTGCGCGACAAAGCGCTTGCGAGCCTTTCTCCGCCATTTACCGTTCACGATTCACTTTCTCAATGCTCGGGTGGTGGAATGGCAGACACGTACGTTTGAGGGGCGTATGCCGAAAGGCATGCGGGTTCAAGTCCCGCCCCGAGCACCAAACAGCGAGGTCAACTTGTTCGCTCGCTAGCCAGCTCTTCGACCTGGCTTTTGTCGGTTAGGGATTCCGGTGGCTTTCCCAAGGAATCACGAGCCATCGCGGCGAGAAACGCTTTTCCTCCCAAATTCCAAAGATCCACAAGGAACCAGCGGATGGCGTGCTCACGATTTCCAAGATCGGGCATTAGACTCTTAAGAACCATACCCTGAGGCGTGCCCTGCCGAATAGCTGCTACTACTTTTCGAGCGAGCTGAATGCGGACGATCAAATGCAAATGCTCACGGTGTGTCAGAGCGGGCCAGGAGCTTTCCCGGATAAACGCGGCCACGGCCTTTTCTATCGCAGGCTTCGCCAATCCTTGATCAATTCGAAGAAACGCGACGTTTTTCACAGCAACGTGTCTGTGGCCAACGTGCTTAGCAACGCACGCATCAAAGTAAACATTCTGCGCGGCTAACCGATTGTCCCACGCTTCGAGTAGCGGTTCCTCGAATCCTGTGACGTTAGCCGACTGATACCACACCTGCCACTCTTGAAGCGTGTGCATTGGAGTAAATGTCGAGATATCTAACGCGCCCCTAGCAAAAGCGAAATCATGGGAATTGCGGTTTTATTGAAAAGCGCGCCGTAAAGCGAGCAAAAAAGTCGCTATTCTTTTCCTTACGCTACGGACAGCGCGCTGCGCTGTCGGGGGACGCCGCAGGTATTTGCTTCGCCGTCCCCTTGCACGTTGTTTCGCATTCTTTAACGCCAAAGGCGCTTCTCATTCCAGCCTGGGGCATCGCCCCAGGGAGCTGGGTCGTGTTTGTCAACGAACGCTGAAAGCGCGACTCAGTTCACCAGATCACGTTAATAGACCCATGCTCTTGGAGTGAATCGCGCTTTCAGCGCTCCACTTTGGAACGTCCTATTTTCCCGGGGCGCTGCCCCAGGCTGCCAATGAATACCGCGCCCTTGGCGCTGAACACACGCCGCCACAATGCGGCGTTCCACACCTCACCTAATTAGAACTTTCCGCGTTGTTTCGGTTTCGATAATCTCCGCAGCAATATGGAATCGCTTTATCTTGTCGGCATCGCAGTGCTAGCGCTGTTCGCGTTCGTGCTGGCGGTTGTTCTTTTCAACTTTTTTGGTCTCTGGCTTCGGGCACGGATCGCAAATGCGCCAGTGAGTCTGGGTAAGATGGTTGGAATGAGGCTGCGGAAAGTGCCGGTTGGTTTAATCGTAGACAATCGCATCACGGCAGTGAAAGCGGGTCTGGATGTTCGGAGTGATCCCTTGGAAGCTCACTACCTGGCAGGGGGCGATGTGAGCCATGTCGTCCTCGCCCTAATTGCTGCGGATAAGGCAGGCATTACGCTCGATTTCAACCGAGCCTGTGCCATCGACCTTGCCACCAAGGGAACTGGCAAGACGGTTTTGGAAGCGGTGCGCACGAGCATCAATCCGAAGGTGATCGACGCTCCGAGCCCAAACATGGGCCGCACGACGATTGACGGAGTCGCACAAGACGGTATCGGCGTGAAGGTCAAAGCGCGTGTTACCGTACGTTCACATCTCGATCGGTTCGTAGGTGGCGCAACTGAAGAAACGATCATCGCGCGCGTGGGCGAAGGCATTGTGAGCGCAATCGGCTCAGCTCATTCCTACAAGGAAGTGCTTGAGAATCCGGATCGCATTTCCAAGACAGTGCTGGCCAAAGGTCTCGATAGCAACACTGCGTTTGAAATTCTCTCGATCGATATCGCCGATGTCGATGTCGGCGATAATATCGGCGCGAAATTACAGACCGAACAAGCCGAGGCCGACAAGCGTGTTGCCCAAGCGAAAGCCGAAGTGCGCCGTGCGGCCGCCGTGGCTGTCGAGCAAGAGATGCGGGCCAGGACCCAGGAGATGCGAGCCAAAGTGGTGGAAGCCGAATCGCTCGTTCCCCAGGCAATGGCAGACGCGTTTCGCTCGGGTAACCTTGGCGTAATGGATTACGTCCGGATGAAAAACGTGCAGGCGGATACATCGATGCGCGAATCAATTGCAGGCGGCGAAAAACCGCGAGCTGAGGGAACGTGATTCGTGATCTGTGAATCGTGAATCGGAAATCTGCCCGATGTAACGATCTAACTCTTTTAACGATTCAACGACAACCAGTGATTGCAGCGCATCTCGATAGTCTGCTTTTCCTCTTGCTTATCGCGGTCGCCCTCTTGTTCCAGTTCCTGGCGAAGACAGCAGGCAAAACAGGCAAAGATCAGACAAAGACAACATCGACGCCGACTCCCAGAACGCCTACGCCAATGCGACGCGCGCCGGCTGAGTCAGACGAAGACCGGATTCGCAAATTATTGGAAGCCCTTGGCCAACCTCCAACCTCAAGACCGCCGCCGCCCGTGATGCCTCGGACAGACACTCCGCTCCGCCCACTTGCACCGGTGCAGCCGCCAATTTCACCATTTTCGCAACTAAGACGAGAAAGGTCGCGTAAGCGCGAGATAATCACGAAAGAAATTCCTCCATCGCGGACTGTCAGTGGCGCGGAGAAGATGGTTCCACCTGCCTACGAAGTTCACGAAGCACCGTTCCCGATTGCGCCGCAGCCGATCTTCAAAGCGCCCGCGAAAACTTACGCGGGAGTGACGCCGACAATTACTAAAGCAGAGGAACGAAGAACAGACATCGCCACGTTGCTTGCATCGACGTCCGGTTTGCGCGACGCAATGATTCTTCGCGAAATTCTCGGGCCACCTCGCGGTTTGCAAATGCTCGAATTTATCGGAAGTTAGCGCGCGCAGGCTGCGAAGCCCGCGCGACTTACAGGCCAGATGCCTATGTTACAAAGCCGGCGTGCGGAATTGGCGGACGCGTTGGACTCAAAATCTAGTGTCTGCCCCTCGTGGCACATTCGCTCCCTCGCACGGTTGCGAACATGAGCGACCAGAAAAGAACAGAAACGGCTGTGGTACGGTCAACATGGTGTCAACAGTCGCCAAGCTATCGGCGAGGAGAAGGCGAACGAACTGGCTACGCCCAAGGCGAGTTCAGAGAGTAAGAAGTTTTATCAGGGCGTCACCGTCGCCCTCGTCCGAGCACCTGAAGGAGCTCCGATCGGTTTCTCGGGCCCCTAGTGGGTCGAGCCAGTAGCTACCCCGAGCGTTCTCGATCGAACGATTCCGCTTCCTATTTGCTAAATAATTCGGCACAATTTTCGCCATGCAGCCTTTTAGTCGCTTTTCTCCTCGTAGAGGCACCGAACCCCTGCAAACGAATCGGCCAGACCCATCTGTCGTCCCAAGGCCATCCAACCGCACTTTCATGCCAACGCAATCCGGCGCTTTTCTCTCGCGCGGAGTTTCGATCAAGGGGTCGGTCAAATTCCAGAACGGGCTGTTCATCGACGGCGAGGTGGAGGGCACAATCGATTCCACCGGAACGCTCACGATTGGGGAGCACGCGAGCATACGCGGTGAGATCAGGACGAGATCGGTGAAGGTGCGAGGGACGGTGGAGGGCAATATTTTTGTGACTGAACGCTGCGAGCTCCAGGCGGGTTGCACGTTGCGTGGTGACATCGAAGCGCCCCGCCTGATGGTTGATGAGAATGCGACATTTCTTGGCAGCGCAAAGGTCGCGATGGGGAAGTCACTCCCGGCCTGACGTTCGCTTCGGGGCTTGTGGCCAAAGTCAAGTCCCGCTGCGTACCGAATCATTCCAGCGGCATCGGCGCTGCTGTCATCCGCGAGCGCGCCAAGTTTCGCAGCCGGTCACATGATGCCGTGATCCGCGTTTACGATTCAGCGGGCAACGTGATCGAAACGCTCGAGCACGCAGGCGAGTTCAAAGAGCCGTGATTCAGTTTTTTGTCGCGGCGTGCGGGCGCATCCATTGTTTTAGACGAAACCTTAGATTCCTTTTTCGGCCGATCCGGCGGAACCAGTTGTGGTCCGCTTCCTGACCCGCCCGCGTCTAGAAAATTGCGGCTGAAAAATAGTCTTGCAACGGTTTGTGAAGAACTGTTAATAACTTGCAATAAATCCGGGGGGGTTCGTGGAAATGGACTGTCGTGTGAGAGACTTGGGTCTTCGTAGTCCCTACGACAAGGTGGGCGGCTTGTTTTATTTCGGCCGAATGCTGGACAAAATCCGTCGCCATGACAAAGGAGAATTGCCTCTCGAATATGAAGTGAACCTTGGAAAAGGTTTTGACGAAAAATGCGCAACCTTTCTCCGAGTTAGATACGAGCTAGTAGTCGAGTACGTGAACCACGGCCTCAACGACGCGGCAATTTTGCAGTCGTGTTTTGGGATGGGACATCGACCGTCCGAGGGTGAGATTTATATGTGGAATGAATTCATGCGAAAACGAGGCTGGAATGACGAACTTTCCGAGACGCTGGAAAGCGAGAAAAAAAAAGAAGCCATGGTTTCCAGGTCGGAGATCCAGACAATGTTTCAATTCATCGATGCTGATGAAGGGCGCTTGGTAAACGATAAGCATATAAACGGCTCCTCGCGCTCAAAGTATGGCAGTACAGGAAATGGCGTTCCGGCCAAAGAACAGAGACCTCTCCCGCGCTCTAAAAAGCGTGGGTAGTTCTTGCGATTCGCACGGTTTCATATCCGTGGTGGCACGATAAAAGCGGCCAATCGTTGCCACACAGTTGCCGAATAACTCTCGAAAACAGGCTGTTTTCTCGCGCTCAGGATGACGATAAATGAGTAAACAGTCCGAAGGCAAACGCGGCGTCGATTTTTGGGTTTTGGGGAACCGCTCGCCACATTGCATCGGTATTTCATCGCCGCCAACAAGATGCGAATCCGCTTCGACAAGTCGCTTGCAAACACTGGCGGACGCATTCAGTGAGTTCTTTCTGCGCGAAGTCCCGAAGCTTTAACAACCGCTGATTCTCTTGCCACCTTCTTCAATCCGGATCATATCATTGGTCTATATTTCATCGCTCAGCATAACGGAATGCCTACACGCCTTTTAGAGGCCTGTGTCATCGCGCTCGGAAACAGTGAAAAGTTTGCCGTAGTCCGACGCGCTTTCCTTGTTCACTGATGCTAAGCCTTAGTCGCATACAGTCGGGTATCGCCGCGGCGGCGCTACAGCGGTCGCGGTGCGGGAGTAGGCCGAAGTCTTGGCGTTGGACGCGGTCGCGGCGTCGGTGAAGGCGAAGCTGTGGCCGTTGCTGTTGGCGTTGGCGCTGGCGTCGATGTCGGAGTTGCGGTTGCAGTCGCAGTCGGCCTAGGTGTCGCTGTCGGCGTCACCGTAGCTGTCGCCGTTGGCGTCGGAGTCGGTGTTGGTGCGGGCGTTGGAGTCGGTGTTGGCGTTTGAGTTGGAATCGGCGTCGCCGTCGCGGTCGGTGTAGGCGTGGCCGTGGCCGTGGCTGTAGCTGTAGCTGTCGCCGTTGGCGTTGTAGTAGGTGTGGCGGTTTGCGAAGGTGTTGGTGTAGGACATGGGATGAAGAGTTGCTGATGTGCGTAATGAATCGCGCTTAGCAAATTGGTTACGTCATCGTCGTAAATCTCAAGCCATTTGCCGCCGTAGCTCACGAAATGATCCACGGTTCCGCGCAAAATTTGGTCGGCGGTCAGACCGTTGCAATTGCCGCCATTCATTTGGCAATGAGGGTCTCCGTAGCAAGCCGACAGATTTTGTCCGGCGATGGCAGGCCCTGATTCATAGAACAATTCCCAAGCACTCGTTGGGTCTGGCGGTGCAAACGGCATGACGTTTGAGATTATTTCTTTTCCGATGACAAGCCGGTTCACGCCCCATCTTGACCGAGTCGCGTCCCGAACGTCGCGCGCTACCGAATCCGGGTCTTGTTCCAATGGCCGATCGATGCGTCCGATGGCTAAGTAGATCACCTGATTTGGCCAGGCGGCCATGGCTGCGTCCATTATTTGCGTTCCAGCGTCTACCACCTTCTGATGCGTGTATCCTGCCGCGAGCATTCGACTCGCTTCCGACGAGCCAGCCGGCGGAATTCCGTCAATTTGCGTTGAGTCCGGCACGCTCCAGTCTTCGCTGTGGCGGTTGGCAAAGCTGGCGGTCGCCACTTTTACTAAGGGATTGCCTGAGTAACGAGCGCCAATTGCCGCGATCATGGCTTTTTTCTTGTCGAGATAAGTTTGATCCCAGAAAAGCGGAATAGTTCTTAAAACCCCACCGCTGTCATAATAGGTGATCGTGTTTGCGCCAACGGCGTCCATTACCCAGTCCGGCATATTGCCGCCGAGGGAATGTCGCCCGCCCATTGTCCCAATGCGGATGAGTATGTTCTTTCCATATGGAGTGATTCGCGCAACATAGGCATCCAATGTTGACCAGTCGTAAACGCCTTCGCTCGGTTCCAAATGCCACCATTTCTCATGAACTGAAATGCCATCAACGTCAGGGTTAGTTAGCGCGGATATTTTTACCTGGCGACCGAAACCGACTAAATCGAATACGCCGCTTGGAATCAAAGTCTCGCAAGGACTTGGCGTCGGCGTTGTCACTGGTGCTTCTTGCGCTACAGCAAAACAAGCGAGAACGAATAGGATCAGAACTGTCGTGACTGCGGGATGCAACGAGCGCTGGATCAGATTGTCGATTGGTAGAGTGGTAGCTTTCAGCTGTCGGCTTATTCTGTCTCGCCGTTTTCTGTCCACTTTCGTTTTTTTGCCGTACGAGTTTTTGCTTTTTTCCGCTGCGATTCGTCGTGATGCTGGTCACATAAGAAATCGATGGTCTTCGCAACGCTCATGACGCAAGGGGGGACAACTTGTGGCACAAATGGTGCCGTTCTGTCAAGCAAAATTTCTAGGTTTATTTTTTGGAACCTGCCTCCCAGTTTCCGTAGAAATCTGCGTGGCCAGCTGTGCCACGATTTTCAAGCCGTGAAACAGCGCAAAGCCCAAATGATTAAGGCGCGCGTTTCAACTATTCCCGCCACCAGTCACGACATCACTTTGAACGAGAGCCGCGAACGAACGTTCCCCTCGACAATGCGAAGCCTAGTTTGCTATAAATTTGCAACCGGTGATTCAATGCCGCGGCTGCGGCGAGCGATGACCCGGCGGGAACGGCGAGTTTGGAAGCATGGAGCTGGGCAACCGATCCCGCCCGATTACCACATTGACGCGCGCACTCGCCGAATTTCCCTTTTTGTCAGTGGCAGTAAGCGTGACAACGTGTGCTCCGCGGGACATGGCTCGCATTTTTAGGTGTTGCCCGTGCCCCATCAATCCTTCGCGGTCTGAGTTCCATGTCAAACTTGTGCCGGGAAGCATACCGTCTTCCGGATCATAGGCGGCTCCGACGAACTGCACACTGCTATCCGGAGCGAGTACTTGCCCATTGAATGGTCCAAGAATCGCCACAAGCGGTTTTTCTCGGGCACGCTGAATGTTCCCTTGGACTCGGCCTCAGTCGTGTTCACTCCGTCGGTGACTCTCACGCGGACTCGCGCCTTCATCGAGCCGGGTAGTAGCGCGGCATCCACAGAAGCGGATAGCTTGGTCACACTGTTAGCAATCGGCAACCAATTCTGGTCTAGCCCATTGTTGTAGAGAACGGTGAAAGTCAATGGGGCGTGATCCTCATCGCCCGCCTCCCAGGTGATAGTCGCCCTTGGACCCCAAGTTTCGCCGCCCCGTGGGCTGGTAAGGCGAACCCACGGCTTATGCTGGCTGACTCTTCGCTCGGCAAGAACTCCCTTCTTGCTTCTGAGTACGATAGCCTGCGTACCGGGCTTCCACAGCACGTCCTGTGATAACAACCTTCTCCGTGCTTGTCGATCGCCCTGGGGTGGCAGTCCGGGCTAGTTCCTGGAAAGGACTGGAAAAGTGCCCCATATGTGTAAGGAGAAACCCAGCCAAAGGTGTGCTCCGCCAAGTCGTTGACGCTGCCGTAAGACATGAAATCATGCGGATGAGGATACCTTCCACTGGGCGAAGGGACGCCTGGAGCAATAAGAAAAGGCGAGCCATTCCACCACTCGGTGCTGATTGCGAGGCCGGGTTCTCCGATGCTTCCATGTGCGTAAGGGAAGCTCAGGTCAGGAGGGGGCTGCTCGTTATGCGAATTGCCAGCATGATAGCGTCCGAAGTTGTGCGCAATCTCTTGACCCCAAATGTTCCCATAACTTTCAAAATTCCTGGCTGGTACAGGCCCGTTCTCTGAGGCCCACGTGTCCCCATAGGCGACATTTCCGGGTAGGTTAGCTCGGCCTCCGCAGCCACAAGGCACCATACGGAACAAATGCGCATCAGAAGGCCAACTATTCTGACCTTGCAGATTATTCATTAGATCCTGCAAATCGTCGAGAAAATTACCGCCGCCATCATCCGTATGCAGATCGCGCGAAAATCGCTTTTGAGTAATCGGACAGCCGAGAACAGACAGTCCCGATGCCCATCGCAAATCCTGCACATGTTTACGGTGATCCTTGATCGCACTGGCGATGGCGGGCGCCGGGGTTCACGGGGACTGCCTCGGCGCGGTGTCCACTTTTAGCACAGGTTTTCCGGAGAACCCGCCTCTCCGCACCACCACATCCAAACCCGTCATCACCACCTAATGAAAACGGAATACCTCTGCATCTTGGCTTTGAAAATTCTCGATTATTCGCTGCCGGGCCGAGCGCACCAGGACCATCGATGCGTCTTTCTCGATTGGGATCATCGCTATCGCCTGCTCCGCCAGAGCCAACGCGGCGAGTTTTGTCACCAAGGCCTATATTGCAATCACGCATTGGTGTGAACGCGCGCGCTATCCGAGGGAACTCCGCTTCGGCAATTCCGTAGAACTAACTGATAAATGAAAGGACCCCCCACAAATGAAACGACCGCCCAGCCAGAGCAGCCATGTTCTGCACCGCCTCCCGCAAGAACCAAACGAAAAACGAAACCCGTCGATCAAAACGAACCTCGGGCGTTTTGATAGTTTGGTCGCTCGTCATTATCCCGCTGTTTACAACTTCGCTTCTGGACTGACTGATGACCCTCGGGAAGCAGTTTTGCTAACGTACCGCGCGTTCAATAGCATCCGAAAGCAACTGTGGCTTCCTCGCGATGAGATCGCGCTTGTGAGAATCCTTCTAAAGGCCGTAGTTCGGGCCGGTGTTACGTCAGCTTGACGCAACGTCTGCGGCACAGAACGGCAGCTCGTTTCTAATCTTTAGGCGGGCGTCGATCTGCATCTCCGATGCGCTACCATTCGGTCGCGTGTGGTACGGTGAGCCGGATGCAATCAGGAATACAATCGGCTAGGCAAAGCTTTCAGCCGGTCGCATGATCCTGTGATTCGCGTTTACGATTCAGCGGGCAACGTAATTGAAACGCACGAGCACGCGGGCGAGTTCAAAGAACCGTAGCGCAATTTTGGGTTGCGGTGTTGGGTGGGGCGCATCTGCTTGTGCTCAGCAGCTTTACCGATTGTTCCGGACGGTTCGCGGTGCGGGCTTGCTCACTGAAGCTGTGCGCTCACTTTCTGTAGGCCCGCAGTAAGCGCTTCAATTTGCCAAATGCCAGAATCATGGGGCCGCCAGTGTCACGGCCACTGAAGGCAGCAGCGGCGTACAAATAAGGAGCAAAACGAAGGGACGTCGTACTTAAAATGGCTAGCCCGACGCTGGTGGTTTTGATTGTTGCAGTAGCAATCATGGTCGTAGTGCACGCTTACCTCGCCATGTATAACGACGCCGGGACGGCCAGTGTCCCTAGCTAAGCAGCAGTCAACGCCTGCCCAGTGCGCACCGCCGCTTCAAGTTCAACAAAAAAATCGAGCGTTTGATTACAGCCAGTCGCGGAAGCCATCACGATAATCTTTTCGCTGTGCGACTGAGTGGTGAGCCGCTAGGCTGGCGGAGATTAGTCTTTGAACGTAACTGTGAGCTTGTCGCCTGAAAGATTCGATGGGTCGGCTACTTGAGAACAAGGCCCAATAACAAACTTTGCAATCATTGGGTTGGGCACAGCCAAAGCTATCGTTTTCTGGCGACCCTCAACTGAAACGAAAATTTCCGTGAGACTGCTCCTAACGAAAACAATTTTCTTCAGTGGGACAGTCCGATCTTCTTTCCCTCCGACAAACACCAACCGTTGGTTTGTGATTGTGAGTTGTCCTCTGTCTAGCGCCGCCCATTGTTGTGTGCTTATGGAACGGCCACTTGTCCCGGCAATATAAACGCCTTTCGCAACACGCACCCCCGGTGTGGCCTGCTTGGTAGGTTCGCACTGCCCGTGTCTCGTACAACATCGATGGAGTTGAGTAAAAAGCACTTTCGCCAGCCCTCAGAACGATGTCTGTCGGCACAGCGGGTAAAGCGCGATTTCTTTGGACAGCGTCGGTAAAGTCATGAGCCTGATCGAACAAGCGGGCTCGTAGCTCATGCCGTCGCTTGGCGCCAACAGCAGTCACGATTGGCAATAATCACGCCGACGATAATCGTGATCACGACTGCTGTCGGAAGCAGAAAGCCCAGGTCTGGGGCAGTGGTTGCTGCGTATACTTCTCGATGCGCCTCGTGATCCCGACTGGCCTGCGCGTTTGCCCGCGCGACCTGCTGGGGCGTAGGCTGTGCAGCGACGAGCTCCGCAGCTTTGTTATGCAACCGTTCCAACGCTTTGGGCCTGCGAGCCTGAAACGTCGCGCGGAAGTTTCACGCAACCTGCAACACCGGATCAGTCTCGAAATGTAAGGCTACCTTGCTAGGTGCAGTGCGCTTCGCAAAATGACAGCGGATCGCTTCCGGGACAGCGCGGTAAAGTTCTTCCAATGTGTCCGCCTGTGTTGTGATCCCGCCGCCATTTGGATCGTCCCAGGACGCGACGAATACACCTGTTTCTTCGTCCTGCTCGACCTTGATCGTTGCGTTCACTTATTTCACGAGCCTCGTAGAATCCCGCAACATTCGTAAAGCGCAAACTTAGTAGGAGCGCTAAAGATTTTCAATTTGACCGAGCCGGTACCCCCACGACGATAAAGTCTCGCCGCTATCTTGAATAGCGCAAAAATTTCGGCCCGCCGCGCGAGGATCGCGGCCGGTTCGAAGCGACGCGTTTCGACGCTTCAACGGTTTAACGATTCAACGACTTAACATCCTGCTACGGTCGCCGCATAGTTGAGCTTCTGCTGCCAGGCCGTATCGTCCCGCTTCGTTCCAATCGCCGGCGTGGCGGAATTGGCAGACGCGCTGGACTCAAAATCCAGTGATCGCAAGATCGTGTGGGTTCGAGCCCCTCCGCCGGCAGTCCCGTTGGGCCTTCTTTATCGCGAAGACTTTGGGAGTTAGGCGTTGAACGTTGCGTGTTCGACGTTTTGAAAACGTGAGCTCATTTGTGTGCTCCCAGGAAAATCGTGAGATGCCTCCCACCTTCGCTAAAGCTACGGCGCGGCTGGCGACTTCGCTCGGCATGACAATAATCCGTAAGACTGAGCGAGGCAGCGTTGCGCCTCTTTTCAGATTGGAGGAATGTTCTCCCGTGAACGGGGAGGCTGGCGACCAAGGTGAAGACAGACCGCGCGAGTTTGTAACTACCCGCTGGAGCCTGATTCTTTCGGCCTCCAAATTGGGCGGTGAGGAGCAAAGAGCTCGCGATGCGCTCGCCGAGCTTTGCCGGACATATTGGCGGCCCATTTTCTCATTTGTGCGGGCACGCGGCCATTCAATTGAGGACGCACAGGACCTCACTCAGGATTTTTTTGTGACCATTCTGAGGAAGAATTGGTTGCACCATGCCGATCGTAACCGCGGGCGGTTCCGCTCGCTCTTGCTGAGGTCGCTCCAAAATTTTCTCATTAACGCCGCGGAGAAAACTCATGCCCGGAAACGCGGCGGCGATCTGGAGTTTATTCCCTGGGACAATTGGGCAGCGGAAGAGTTTTCGCAATTACCCGCCTCGGCGCAAACGCTCGACTCGTTGCCACCGGAGCGCATCTTCGACCTCACTTGGGCAACGGCGGTTGTGGAACACGCATTTCAACGGCTGCGGGAAGAATGCGAGAGCAAAGGCAAGCTCTGGCTTTTCCAAGCACTAAGGTCCTATCTTACAGACGAACGCGATGAACTGTCCTATGCTAACCTATCTGGGAAACTGGGAATGCCAGAAACGGTCGTGAAAAGACAGCTGCACAACATGCGTCAACGTTACCGCAGTCTGCTGCGCGATGAAGTCTCGCAAACCGTCGAAGACCCTGCTGACGTGGACGACGAGATCCGTTACCTGTGTGCGTCACTCGCAACAGCAACCGAGTAATTGCGATGACAGATTCAGATTCACGCTCCGATCCGCTTCCGAACGCTACCAAAGAGCACGCAAAATGCGAGAAGTGTGGAGCAACCATGCGACTCGACACCGGAGTTTGCGTGAGTTGCCTCCTGTGCGAGGGATTGGAGGGCGGGGACGAGCTATCTCAGGCGGTTTATGAAACCGTACTCGACGAGGTGGACGCGCCGCACAAGCCTTGGTTCTTAGGCAATTACGAAATTCTCGAGCAGATCGGTTGCGGCGGCATGGGCGTGATCTATCGCGCCAGGCAACGACATTCCCGGCGCATCGTCGCGGTAAAGCGCGTGCTTAGTTATCGCGCTGATTCACACGGAGCGCTGCAGCGTTTCCGACGAGAAGCACAGGCGGTAGCCAGTTTGGATCATCCAAACATCCTTCCGATTTATGAAGTGAGCGAAAGCGAGGACGGCCTGCCGTTTTTCAGCATGAAGTTCGCGGACAAGGGAAGCTTGCAAGAGAACGCGGCTTCTCTGCGCGATGAGCCGCGGAAGTGCGTGCAACTCATGGCAAAAGTCGCGCATGCTGTCGAATACGCCCACAGCCGCGGAGTGCTCCATCGCGATATCAAACCGGGAAACATCCTGATCAACGATCGAGGCGAGCCACTTGTCAGCGATTTCGGTTTGGCGAAGCTGCTGGACGGGAACAATGATCTTACAAGATCGCTGACTACATTCGGAACAGCAGGTTTTATTGCCCCTGAGCAAGCTAATGGTGCAGCCGCCGATTTTACCCCAGCGGCCGATGTTTACAGTCTCGGCGCAGTTCTGTTCAACGTGCTTGCCGGACGTCCACCATTCCTGGGTTCCAATCCGGTTTCCGTAATTCGCCAAGCGTCTGAAACGCAGGCTCCCAAACTACGCTCGCTGGCGCCATCGCTCGATCGGGATTTGGAGACGATTTGCGCACGCTGTCTCGAACGTGATCCAAAGGCGCGCTATCAGTCCGCCGGAGATCTCGCAGCTGATCTGGAACGTTGGCTCGTCGGCCGTCCAATCGTCGCCCGCCCGGTGTCAGCTCCAGCGCGGATCTGGCGGTGGTCGCGCCGTAATCCCAAACTGGTTGGAGCAGCAACTGCCGGTCTCCTTTTAGGCGCGGCTGCGGTTTGGTTATTTCGCAGCGAACTCTTCCGAGCATCGCAGTTTAATCCCCCAGACAGGAGTATTGCGGTTCTACCATTTACCGATTCTAGCGAGACGAAAGATCAGGAATATTTGTGTGACGGCATAAGCGAGGAGATTCTCCATACGTTGGTGCAGGTTGACGGTTTGCGCGTGTCCGGCCGAACTTCGTCATTTTCATTGAAAGGAAAGAATACAAAGGAGGTTGGAGAAAAACTCAACGTTGGAAATGTGCTTGAAGGAAGTTTGCAGCGCCAAGGTAACCGCGTTCGTGTGACAGCCGAACTGATTGACGCGCGAAACGGTTTTCGCGTTTGGACAGAAACTTATGACCGCGAATCGGACGGCGCGTTTGCACTGCAAGACGAAATCGCCCGGTCTGTCGTTGACGCGCTGAAGATCAAGCTCGGCGTTCGGGTTTCCGCTCACGAACAAGCCGGCAATGGCGCATACGACCTTTATCTACAGCGACTTTTCACAGATGTAACTCATTCGACAGGAGTAAGCGGTATCGGCATTAGCGTGCCGCTACAGAATGCATTAAATCCATTCACAGTTCCGGATTACACATCTCCGGGAGGTTTCGACCCGCACCCCCTGGACACTCGCATGACCGTTGCGCCTCCAGGGACGGGATTCACTACCAGTGTGCGTAATCCCGCGTTGGAAGCCGGTCTGCGATCGAACAAAATTACAGCGGACGGGCCACCGTCCATTCAGGGGTTTGTCAAAGATGCAAAAGGCGAACCGATTAAAGGCGCAGACGTTCGGATGGCAGACCGGCGCCGCCCGGACACTCGCGTGACCGCTGCGCCTCCAGAGACGGGATTCACTACCAATGTGCGTCATCCCGCATTGGAAGCTGTTCTGCGAACGAACAAATTTACAGCGGACGGGCCACCGTCCATTCAGGGATTTGTCAAAGATGCAAAAGGCGAACCGATTAAAGGCGCAGACGTTCGGATCGAATCGCGAGACGGTAAACAGGTATTCAGCACAGCTAAGACCGATCCAAAGGGCCGCTATATTTCACAGGGACTGCAACCGGGCGTTTACCGGGTAACATTGCTTGTGAACGGCGCGGTCAAAGCGTCGATCATGAACACGCAGACCAAGACGAATCAACCGACGCAGCTGAATTTCGATCTCAAGCCAGCGTCCCAAGCAGGCAACATTGCAAAAGGCGGAAAGCACATGGTATGGGTGCCAGCACGTACCGGGAGCCATATCGGCGGTAATTGGGTCGAAGTCGATGACGGGGCAAAGGCGCATTCCCGCCTCAACGTTCAGAGAGTCACCATTCGTAATTGGTAATTTCGAAAACGGCTACGACGAAGCGACGGCCAATGTCAGAGGCCGTAGGAGGTACGTCGCGCCAAGGAAGCGCTTCTAATTTGTAGCCATGACCCAGTAAGCCGTGTGCACTGGCCTGGCCAGAGGCGCGGCTACAGCGACAGTTCGCCCGCTTTTTTCTGTCGTCCGGCGATTATTTGTGGAACTTCGCCTTTTGTTTCCTGTAGGAACTAATGAATCACTATGTTTACTAAATCACTACAAATAGGTTTGATGGGGTTTGTTCTTTCCGTTGCGACTGCCTGGGCTGGCCAATCAGCTATTCAAGGCCTGGTAAAGGATGCAAAAGGGCAAGCGATAAAGGGTGCAGATGTTCGAGTCGAGTCGAGAGATGGCAAAACGCTGTTCAAGACGGTTAAGACGGATGGAAGCGGTCGCTATGTTTCCGACGGTCTGGCAGCGGGCGTGTACCGCGTGACATTGGTCGTGAACGGCGCGACGAAGGCGTCCATCACTAACACGAAAACCAAGGCCGATCAGTCGACGCAACTGAATTTTGACCTAAAACCGGCGTCGGCCTCGCAAGCAAGCGCACCTGCAAAGAGCGGAAAGCACATGGTGTGGATGCCAGCGACGACAGGAAGCCATGTGGGAGGCCGCTGGGTGGAAGTTGACGAGACTGGAAGTGCCGACGCGGGCGCCTTGAATGTCAAGAGAGGCAACGCCGAAGCACTACGGCGCGCACAGCTAAATGCGGTGCCGCCGTCGGGAACCACTGGCCGTTGAGCCGCCGCGCCACACTGCTCTAACGGGACGCCACATTGCGGCATCTTCAACATTGGCGCAATGTTGGTTTGTGACTTCCCTGTGCTTTGTTGCCAGTCTTCTGTTCACAGGTGCGCTCGCTTGTTCAGCGACACTGTCAGCGCAGACTTCCTCCATTGAAGGAAATGTCGTGGGCACGGATGGCCGTCTTCTCAAAGACGCTGAAATCCGGTTTGAGCAAAAAGGCGGACAACTCTCGCCGATTACCAGCCGCACGGATGTCGGCGGCCATTACACTGTCATGTTGCCGAGAGGCGTCTATAGAATGAGTCTGACCGCAAGCGGCACAGTAAAAGCCTCCATCACCGTAAAGGCGACTGGGAAAAATTCGCGTATCGACTTCGATCTGCGCCCCTCAGCACAAAAACAAATCACACATTACGTATGGGTCGGTGGAGGCACGGGAAGCCATCTGCCGGGGCGCTGGGTTGAAGCAGGAATCAGAGCGGCATCTCCATCGCCTGCTCCTTAGAATCCAAGTGGAGATTCAACCTGGCGTTTCCGCCGTTAAAAACAGGGCCTTCACCGATTCGCGCGAAAGTACAACAATGGTAAACACGCCGAGAATTGTTCCAAAGGGAATGAAGAGACATTCGATGCAAGCCATCACGAGGGCGAACGAGTAGCGTTTGCAGAGCGCGAGCGATCGGCCAGCGATTAGAATACAGATCGCCATCGTCGCGCCAGCGAGAAAGAAGAGCGCGCCCAGAACAATAAAAACCCAACCGAGGACTGCCGGCGGCGGTTCTTGGTTACCCGAGCCCGGATGGTGCGCGGCATAAAGCAAGAACCCACCCACCACGGAATATAGGAGCGGGAAAAAGGATAACATCGCGGCCAGCCCGGCGGCAACGTAATGAAAGATCGCAAGCAGTTGTAGATGTTCCTTGTCTTGGTTCATTGGCTAACGGACCCCGCACAAAAGATCGCGTAATTCAATTTTCCTAATTCGAGAATCGGGCAACGGATCACAGATCTCGGATCACGAAGTAATATAGCCCTCTTCACCGTGTTGACTGATGTCGAGTCCCTGCCGCTCGATCTCGGGCGCGATCCGGAGACCAATCAGGCCTCTGACAATTGCACCGATGATTGCGCTGCCTACTACCGCGAACACAATCGTGATCCCGATTGCTTTTAATTGTTCCACCCACAGGGTGTGCCCCACCATCCTTGCAAGACCATTTCGCGTCGCAGGATTGGCCGATCCGGCGACGCTTAATAAAAGATTTGGATTCACATTGGCTGTCGCGAGAAGGCCTGTGAGGAACGCGCCGAGCGTCCCGCCCACTGCGTGGATCCCGAAAGTATCAAGCGCATCGTCATAGCCCAGCCACGATTTCAATTTCGTGCAGGCGAAAAACGGGACGATTCCCGCGGCAATTCCGATAATTACTGCCCCGGTCGGTGCGACGTATCCGCAGGCCGGTGTGATTACGACCAATCCGCCCACCGCACCGGAACAAAATCCGAGCACACTGGGTTTGCCGCGCAACGCGTATTCGAGCATTGCCCAGGTGAATGAAGCCACCGCGGTGGCAAGAGTCGTACTCATGAACGCGTTCGCGGCGATTCCATCCGGCGCCAGAGCGCTTCCCGCATTGAAACCGTACCAACCCACCCACAGCAAACCCGTTCCCACCATGCAAAGCACCATGCTGTGCGGCGCCATGATTTCTTTTCTAAACCCGAGCCTGTGCCCGAGAAGAATACACAAGACCAGGGCCGACCATCCGGAGCTCATGTGGACGACTGTTCCGCCAGCAAAATCGATCGCCGTGATCTTCGCGACAGGGTTCCAAACTCCGTTCATCCAGCCATCGATTCCCCAGACCATGTGCGCGATTGGAAAATAGACGGCAAACATCCAGACTCCGACAAAAACAAGCACAGCCGCGAATTTCATCCGCTCCGCAACCGCTCCGATGATTAATGCCGGGGTGATAATTGCAAACATCAGTTGGTACATCGCGAAAACATTCTGCGAGACCCAGTACGAATAATCACCGTTCGGTCGCCCATCGACACCGTTCAGAAATGCAAACTTCAATCCGCCGATGAACGGCGAGCCACGGGAAAAAACGAGGGAATAACCCGCCAGCCACCAGAGGATCGTCACTAAGCCGGCAATGCCGAGACACTGCGCCAGTACAGAAAGAACATTCTTCGCGCGAACGAGGCCACCGTAAAAAAGCGCGAGTCCTGGCAGCGTCATGAAAAGTACCAGTGCCGCGCAGGTCATCATCCAGGCATTGCTCGCAGGACCAGGGCCCGAGATGTTTGATGCTGCCGAAGCGTTCGTTGAATCGGCGCCGCGTGCCGAATTATTCACGTAGGCTTCCAAGTCGGCAACGCGCTGCTCCAGAGACGGCGAAGCAGAAGGCGACAACGTTTGCGCATGCAGCGGAGAAGAAAGCGCAATGACTGCTGTGAGCAAAAAGAGCCGCATCATTACGCGCTCTCGTTATAGCGCGCGGATTTAACGCGGCAAGGAAAATGCCATGGCGCAAGTGGCAGGAATCACAAGCCAAGCGGCAGAGCCGCATTTATTCGCCCAACGCGGTGAAGACAAAGCGTTCCACCTTTCTTTGTGTTTAGCGCCAAGGCGCCATGTCACTTTGAGCCTGGGGCAACGCCCCAGGGTTTATCGAGGGCCAAACGCCAGCGCTGAAAGCGCGATTCATCACCAGTCCGAGTTCGATTGACTCGCCCGATTGAAACGCGCTTTCAGCCCTTATTTACACGGCAATTCGAATTCGTGGGGCGATGCCTCAGGCTCGAGATTGAATGCTGCGCCTTTAGCGCTAATTACAAGCCCAGCTTCAGTTGGATCGGCTTCTCCGAAGACGATGGCAAAATGAATCGCCGAAGGCGAAACATGAAGCCCGTTACAGCATTCTCGCTGCGCCTCTTTGAAAAATATTTAACAGAAAGGAAAACTCCGCCGAGCGGCCGGCCAGGCCAGGTTAAGGCGCTCGACGGAGTTTCTCCTCAGCCCAAGATCGTCAACGTTTAGCTTGCTTGCTTCAGCCTTGCCTTGTTGCGGTCCTTAACTTCGCTTGCAACCACGCACCATTGAACGCGCAGCGGCGCGCAAACCGTGTCAGTCAATTGCGCTGCGTCCTCATCCTCGTCGGCATCGTCCTCATTCTCTTCGTCGGCGTCTGCTCCAGGCGCGACCTCGGGTAAATCATTTTGCTGCAATTTTTCGTAACGCTCACGAACATCCGCGGGCATTTTATCCCGATCCTCTTTCGTCTCGACCGGTCCGCTAAAGAGCAGTTTTCCCTGCGGATCTTTCGCGGTCAGCAATTTTTTGCCATCCACGTTTTCCACCTTCATCTCGCCTTTATCATCGGAGAAAACGATTTGCGCGTTGCCGAGGTCGATCCTGGTGGCTTTGAGCGCGCCATGATCTTGACTGAGAATGCGAATTTCGCGCGCGGCGCGGCGGGCGTCTTCCCGTGCGCGTCTCGCCGCCTCGTGAGCTTTCACGACCGCTCCACGGATCATGCCGCGTTGTGCACCGAGTTGCTCCTGCAACTGTTCTTTCAAACCTTGCATCTCCTCGCCGAAATCACCTGTTTCATCGAAATCCCAGTGCCCTTCGTGTTTGTCCCCGGGCGTCCAGGAATGACGCTGCGGTCTTTCCTTTTTTGTGAGCTTGACGGTGACCTTCTGCTCCTGGCCCTTGCGCAAAATCGTGAGCGTCACGTCCGCGCCGTCAGAAAACGTCTGTAGGAGCTTTCGCAATTGACTCGGTTCGATCAGAATCTGGTCGTTCAGCATTTTGAGAATATCGTTCTGTTGAACGCCCGCAGCCGCGGCAGGGCTATCGGGCACAACGTACTCGACGACTAACCCAAGCCCCTTGGACAGGCCTAGCTGTTCGCTTACCACAGTTGGCACTTGTGATGTTTCTACGCCGAGAAATATCGCCGGAACTTTGGGCGCTTTTTCATGGCCACCTGGCGGCCCTGGGGGATGACCGGGCGCTGGTGGCGGCGCGGGCGGTGTCTGCGCAAATCCCGCAATCGGCAGGAAGGCGAGACATGCGATGATAGCATTCAGTTTTATTTTCATGGTTTTTATTTGGTTAAATCATTGGCCGGAAACCGGAATGAGAACAACTTCCTCGCTGGGGTAAGAAACGCGAAGCGATGCGCCTGTGGAGGGGTTACGCCATTGCCACGTTTGTCGCGTTTGATAACGAAGTCGCCTCAACGGTTCCCTCGAGCCGTCAGCGAACTGCAACCCCTCGTTCCGAGTGTTATAGACGACCTGCGTCGCGCCAGCGGGCACGAATTTGTTGGAGGAGATCGATCCATCGACACCGCGTCCACCCGATAAGGCAGGAACCACCGGTCTTGTTTCGGACGCCGGTGCTACTTGTGCGATTTCCTTGTCGCTCCCCTGTCGGTGTTCCATGCTCAGGACCGCGAACAAGAGCAAAACTGCCGCGGCCGCGAGGCCAAATCCTAACGACAACCAATTGTAGGGCAACCGCGCCGGTTGCCCGGCAGGCGAAGCATCTGCCCGACAATTCTCGACCATCGCTTCCTCGATGCGCTCCAAAAGTACAGGTGAAGGCCGCGCGGGCCGTAACGCTCTCAACTCATTCTCAAGCTCCTGGAAATCGTTCATTGGGGTTGTAAGCTTTTCTTCAGGTTGGCCAGAGCGTACCGATATCGCGACGCCGCAGTATTTTGAGAAATACCGAGTGCGCCGGCGATCTCGCTAAAGGTGAGTTCGTTCCAGATTTTCAAGACGAGCACCTCGCGTTGGTCGTGTGGCAAGCAGTTGACTGCCGCGGCGAGTGCCGATTGCGCCTCATCTTCCCATTCAAACTGCGGCTCGACGGTTGAATCGGCGTGGGCAAAAACAGTGGCCTCGCGTCGGGCGCGGCGTTTGTCGCGACGAATAAAATCGAGAGCGATCGAACGCACGGTGGCGTAAAGCAGCGCGCGATTATTGATCGTGTGGTTTCGCCGCCAAAACTTGACGAAGGCTTCCTGGACAATGTCTTCGGCGTCAGCTGCCGATCGTGTCCATTGCCGGGCAAAAAGCAGCAGGCCCGGACCGATTTCAGAAAAGCAACTCTTCCAATTCTCATGGTTTGCGATGTTGTCCATGACCTTTTCACGGTCTTTATTTCCAAGACGCCGCCAGCCGATGAATTTGTCTATGCGATCGAAATTTTTCCCGCTCGTCGCATTGGTAGCTGTCGCAGGAGCGCACGCAGAAGACGTCGATCTTGAAAAGGTCGTCGGTTCACTCATCGCTGCAGAAAAGGCTTACGCCAAACTAGCCGCCGAAAAAGGATTTCGCGAAGCGTCCATCTCGGTGTTCGCCGACGATGCGGTAATCTTCGCGCCGAGTGCAGTCAACGGGAAAAAGTTTTGGCGGGAAGTGAAGGAATCCCGCCATAACCT
Source organism: Verrucomicrobiota bacterium (assembly GCA_003221195.1). Taxonomy (GTDB): domain Bacteria; phylum Verrucomicrobiota; class Verrucomicrobiia; order Chthoniobacterales; family UBA10450; genus Udaeobacter. Next base: position 9,671 of record QHQO01000169.1, on the reverse strand, counting down.
GGCGGCCTGCCTTCGCCTCGATCTCGCGGAGCGGCGAACTCGGTTATACGACGGGACCATGGGAATCAAGCAAAGCGCGTGACGTACAAAAACCTGAGGAGTCCGGACATTTCGTTACAATCTGGCAAAAGAACAAAGACAACATGTGGAAGGTCGCCTTGGATGTTGGACTAAGCCAGCCCCACGCAGAAGCAGCCGAGACCGAAATCAGAACGTACGTTCCGAACTTTCCCAATCACCGTCCAGAGTCTGGAAGCGCTAATCTGGAAAAAATACAACACAGCTTTGCAGAATCGCTCAAGGACGGTGAAGCCGACGCGATCAGCGACAACGCCAGCGACGACATTCGCATTTATCGCAAAGGCCAACTCCCTGCCGTTGGCAAGGCGGCTGGCGAGAAAATGCTTGCAGAGGAGGATGCAAAAACGACTCGCACGCCAGGTGGTGCGGGCACAAGTGATCCGCTTGATCTCGCGTACGAATATGGTGAATTCTCAACCGAGGAGAACCATGCCATGCAGCATGGAATCTATCTCTGCATCTGGCGCCTTGAATCAGACGGCACTTGGAAAATCGCGCTCGACCTTCAGAAAAGCGCGCCGACAGAGAAACGACGTGTTGATGCGGAATGATGGAGGGCGGAGCTCTGCGACGCCTAACGAGCGTCCTCGGATGATCCGCTTGAGAAGAAGCTCGCGGAGCTCGCCCCTCCATCATGCCAGTCTCTCTCCGAGTTCGCTCAGGGGCAAGGCTGTCTCTCGACATCTAACGCGGAACGATGGAGTCGGCGCGCCTTCGCGCCGAAGAGTTAGGCAGCAGCGGCCCGAGGGCGGGCCGTCTCCATCACCTTTTCGGAATCGCTCGCAGAATCAAATCCCCCCGCCAATCAGGATTTGCTACGCCTTCGCGATACGCCCGTAGCGATTCTACGGAAGAGTTCACACGCAGGTTGCTGTAAGATCCATCGGCGTTCTGCCAGCGCTCATGCCAGTAAACCGCCGCCTTAATGCGCGGATAACGCGTGCGAAACAGCGTAAGTCCCTGCGCAATCCACTTGGCTTTGCCAACCCCACCTCCTTCCGCCGAGTGCGGGAACTCGCCCGTCGCCCATTCGGCGATCATGATTGGCTTATGCGGGTCGAGCCTGGATATTTCCTCGTAGGGCCAGTTCACCAACGAAGGAATATCCGGGTTTGGTTCGTCCTTGTACTGCTGTCCATAAACGCTCAGGCCGAGCCAATCGACGTAATCCGAACCCGGATAGTAGGCAGCCGCGCAATTCCAGGTTTCGTACGGATAGGGATAATTGTTCGTATGAAACATCCACTTGATGTTTGAAGCGCCACGCGCTCGGACGCGATCCGCGACGTGGCGAAACGCTTTGCGAAATGTTTCTGGACCTTTCCAGTTGTTCTGGTCTTTGTTCCATTCGCCGCCGCCGTAGTAGGATCCTGACCACGGGAACCAGGTGCCATTCATTTCCACGCCGAACACGACAATCATTGGATGACCAAAATTCCGTGCGGCGTCGCCCCACTTGTCGATGTACGCGTCCCACCTGCCAGAAATAATCGCGGTCAAACTAAACTTGTCCGGCCCATGATCCTCCTCATAGGGCCGGTCCCATGGCGACCAAAACACAAGCGGCAGCGAACCGTGCCGCCAGATGACATTGAGATTGTCCACGGGGAAATTTTGTTCTCCCCAGTAACTGGACGACGCAATGATGGCCTGATGCTTCCCGACCATCTGCTCGAACTCCTCGATTGTCTCTAAAGTGACGTCGTCCTCCGCGTCGCCAAAATCCATGAAGGCGCCGGTGTATGCGCCATGTTCAGGAATCGCCACCTCGACCGGGCCATTCGGATCGACCTGCGAGACAGCTACTCCCCGGCGACAGCCAATTAGCGCGAAGTTAGATGCAATCGCTGCAGCGATCACGATAAAAACTGCATGGCTGCGCATTTGGTTTCGCACGGTCCGTACAAAAAATGGTGTGTCCAGAGTCGAAGCGGCTTCGAAGGCAATAACTGTAGAGGCAGCCGTGCCGGCTGCAATCGTGGCGGGTTTTTGCGGGCGGCACCCTCCCATTACAGCTGTTCGATCACGGTGTGCGCAGGAATCTGGGCAATTTTCCTTGCTGGAAAACTATATTTAACAGCAGAATGCCGGTGATCGAAGCAACGGATGCAGATAAAACTTCTCAGCTTTCTGATCCTGTCATTCATCTCAGTCGCGCAAGCTGACGATTTTAAAACAGTTACTGGAAAGGAATATAAGGACGCCACTGTAAGCCGGGTCGAACCGGACGGCATCGTCGTAACCAGTAAGGCTGGCATCTCCAAAATTTATTTCACCGAACTTCCTAAGGACGTTCAGCAGCGCTTCGGCTATGATCCTCAAAGAGCCGCCAATTACTCAGCCCAGCAAAGTGCCGGACTCGACCAAGTCCGAAAGGAGCAAGCAGAAGCCTCGCGGCGGGAAGCGGAAGCGACCCAAAAGGCAAATCAATATCGAGCAGAACAACAAACTCGACAGAATGAGCTTCGCGCGCTGCAAAGCCGCTACGAGGAACTGCAGAGGCAGGAAGATGAATTACTTCTCCGTATCGGTGGGGCGAAGAAACCGGGACCAGCGTATTACGGAGGTAAGAACAACAAAACTCTTCGCCACTCTCCGAATCCGCAAGCATCGCAGTTGCCGCTTCTCCAGAGTCACTTGAAAGATGTTCGCCACGAGAAAGACCAGGTCAGGAAGCGTTTGGAGAAGGCGCAGCGGTAACAGTGAAAAGCGATGCGAAGACGCATCGCACTCCAAAAAGTTTCGCAAAACGAGGATGGGGTCTCCAGGTATTTTGCAGATAGGGACGGTGCGCAGCGCCGTCCGGACGCCGCTGCGGGGCGTCCCTACCGTTGTGCGCTTCGCCTTCGCATCGCTTTGTCTTAGCGGGATCAATCTCACCCAACTAGCAGCGGCAACAGACGCACGTGCTGATGAAAAGCCATTTTCGCTCTCTGCCATCGTCATGGCGAATCACCCGGTAAACCAGTGCGTGCCAACCAAGGCGTTAGGCGCCGGCGTTGATGGTCACGAGCGGGATGAATGTGCTCGGATGTTTACGGACAAGAACATCGCCGAGATGCGATCAGCCGGGTTCGGGCCACTTACGTATCGACTGCGGACTGAATTGGCCGGTGAAGTCTGGCATTGGAATCCGCGAGGCACTTGGAGCAATCCCGCTAATCAGTGCGGATACTGGATCTCTGACGATTCACTGGCGGAGCCGATTAATCTCTCCTACGGCTATCGTTTGCCGCGACGCGGAAACACGATCGACCAGGCTAACGATGATGGTTACTCACGCATCACAGACGGCAACGAAGAATCATTTTGGAAAAGCAATCCGTATCTCGATTCCCACTTCACAGGCGAAGCCGATGATGCCCATCCGCAATGGGTGGTGATCGATCTGGGCGCCTCGAGACCGGTGAACGCCATTCGGATTCATTGGGGGGCGCCATACGCCCGGCAATACAGGGCGGAGTATTGGAGCGGCGATGATCCGATGCATTTGCACGCCGATCGGAAAGACGAGTGGCGTCTTTTTCCAAGCGGTGCGCTGAACCGCGGATCGGGCGGCGACGAATCTGTTCGGCTATGTGCAAAACCGCTTGCGGTTCGCTTCGTCCGCGTCGTAATGAGCCGGAGTTCGCAAGCAAGTGCGCAAATATCGGACGACATTCGCGATCGGCTCGGATTTGCGATTCGCGAGATTGAGCTCGGGAGTGTCGACCCGCCTGCGCCCCACTCCGGCAGGGCAAGTAGCCGCAATCATTTCCACGATTACATCCGTCATGCGCCCGGTCGGTACGGGCAGACGGTAATTTATGTATCATCGACCGATCCGTGGCACCGCGCCGAGGACATTGATTACAAAATCGAGCAACCAGGACTCGATTTCATCTTGCGCAGCGCGCTGACGAACGGCTTGCCCGTGCTTGTGCCTGTCGGCGTCTTGTTCGACACGCCGGAAAATGCAGCAGCTGAGATTAGCTATCTGAGACAATATCCTCTCGAAGGAATCGAGCTAGGCGAAGAACCCGACGGCCAGTGGGCATCGCCGGAGGATTATGCCGCGCTTTACGCTGGAGTTGCTCGTAGGCTCGCAGCGATGAATCCGCGTTTGAAACTCGGAGGACCAAGCCTGCAAAACTTCGACGGCCAACTTCTCACATGGCCTGATACATCGGGCAATCGTTCATGGATGACTAGGTTTCTCAAATGCGTTCGAAGCGCGGGAGTGCCCTTCGATTTCTTTTCGTTCGAATTCTATCCGTTCGACAATGTCTGCACCGATGCGGCGCCGAAGCTGTTGCAAACTCCAAAGCGTCTGGGTGAAATGATGACCAGCTTGCGAGCGGATGGCGTTCCTGCGGCAATTCCATGGTTGATGACGGAATACGGCTATTCCGTTTTTGCGGGACGCCATGACGTGGACATCGAAGGCGCGCTCTTCAATGCGGACACAGTGGGAACGTTTCTAACACTCGGCGGCTCCAACCCGTACCTGTACGGATACGAGCCAAATTATCTCGAAGACGAGCTCCAATGTTCTTGGGGCAACCTGATGATGCTGCAGCTGAATCCAAACAGTGATGAGCTGAATCGCCTATCGAGTTACTACGGCGCCCAACTAATCACAAAGGAATGGATGCAACCAACAAACGAAACACACGAGATCTTTCCCGTGAGCGTGTCTAGCGCGACCCTCACCCCAACCCTCTCCCTGGCCAGGGAGAGGCGGACGACGAAGTCGCCGGTGAGGGTCGACCCGCAGAAGCCAACAGGATCATCTGCTGTCAGCGTCTATGCAGTACGACGACCGGACAAACAATGGGGCCTGCTGGCGATTAACAAAGATCCCATGCGCACAGCACAACTTAGCCTGGAGTTCGACTTCTCAGGCGCGCGACCGCAGGCAACGTTCGTCGGCAGCGTAGATGTAATTCGGTTCTCGCGCGATCAGTATGAATGGCATGAGGACGGACCAAACGGTCACCCCATTCGAAGCCTCCCGCCAGCTCACTTCACACAAGAAGCATCTTCATTCTACGAACTGCCCCCGTATTCTCTCACTGTCTTGCGCGGAAAGTTTCCAGACTGATGGGTAGCAACGGGCCTGCTCGCGAATGGAGCCGCAGGGATGCGCGCGACATAGATGGGCAAACCGACAGGTCGAATGGAGCGTATGGGAAAGCGACATAGAAGGCGAAGCTGCGAGGGAAGCAGTGAGCGAGTTGGGGAAGGAGCGAGCTTCAAATGAGCGGGAGCGAATAAGTCAAGCTTTCGGAGTTCTCAAGCGACTGGTTGAGCCATATCGTTTCAGATCGAAATTCTCTCGTTAAAAGAATCTGCGGAGGAACACCGCCGCTTCACCTCAGATGCCGACAATCTTGTTCGTTGCCTGACGATAGAATTTGAAATTGAGCTCGGTCTCGGGTCTACCGTCGTTCCAACCGGAAAACAATCTGAGCTCGATCCGGCCGAGGCGCCGCTTCGCGAGCGCGGTGCGCCTGATGGTGATGCTCACGCGGGGTGTTTGCCGCGCGATGCCCCGTTTTTTTGCGATGGCTTTAGCCGAGGTAACGACGCCGCTGGCGATGAGACCTGGCCCGCCTTCGTTCTCGCTCGCGAAGACGAAGATCGTATCTCCTTTGGCGATGTGCTTGCCACCATACATCGTCTTCTGAGCATTGAACGCGAACGTCTCCGCACACGGATCGCTAACCTCAGCTTTGATCGCAAACATCATACTTCCTTGGCAGGCCGTAGCCTCGCAGCGAAGGCTGCTCATCTCGCACCCTTATTCCATGATCGTGCGTCGTCCACGCCTAACGAGAACCGAGCTGAGCCACCCAGCACTTTGAAAATTGGGGTGCCATTATCAAAAGCTTACAACAAAGTGCCGCGTTGGTCGCAGTGTCTGGTTAGACTCTTGTTGGTCACGATCACTTCGCCGGATTTTCAGGCTCTGGCATGGACATCCCACCGATAATCTGCCAGTCCTGTCCGCTCCGGACCCACGCATGCGTGATACGCAGTGTATGCGACGCTCCAGTACCATCCTTGTCCACCCATCTGAACGTAATCCAATCGGTGATGTGATCTTTACGGACAGGGGCAGAACTAACCGAGGGCCACCCTAGGAAATCCTTGTGCCATAAGCTGGAATAGGCGGCCAAGTCATTGGTCTCGACGTACCGCCAATATGCACGCTCAAGATCCCAGACTCTCTGCTGGTCGCCTGATCCCTGCAGTGGAGTCGTTGACTCGGACGAAGCGGCGTGCTCCGCAGTGCCGAGCAAACAAGCGCAAAACACGAGAACGCTGAGGCGCATAGTTCTAACGAGCCACAAGGTCAGCGACTGCGCGAATTACAAATGACTTCATAAAACAGTGAACGCCAAACATAATGGCGGCACGCGTTTCGGTGCATCGGTTGGTTAGGCGGTTTGTGCGCGATCATAGGTGAGCACAACGATACCGCTCTCAAACTGCTTGGCTGTACGAAACTGAAGCTCGTCTGGCGGCGATAAATGTGGCGCGAAAAGCGGAATACCCGCGCCGAGGAGAACTGGAAATACAGAGATAATGTACCGGGAAATAAGCTGCTCCGCGTGAAAAGACGACGCCAGCTTCCCACCGCCCATCAGCCAGGCGCGGCAAAGGCCACGTGATGCCAATACGTTGATAACCTTCCGAGGAATCTGCGCGGTGAGCGTGATGCTAGGATGAAGCACTGGCAGATCGCGTCGGGTAAAAACCCACGTTAGCTTTTCCGGCGAAGGCCAATGCCCGAGGTTGACCGCAAACTTATAGGTGTGACTTCTGAGTAAAAGTGCGTCCGCGGACGCCTGTAACTCGCCCGCACCGTGGTATTCTCCAGGAGTGTGGAATCGAGAAAGCCAGTCGACACGTCCATCTGCGGTCGCGATGTAACCGTCCAAGCTGCTCGCGACATAGTAAACGACATCGATCATGGCATGAATTGCGCCTAACGGAAACCGAGCAGGTTGGGAATCTGCGAGATAGACGGGCAAGGCCGACAGGGCGACTGAGCTGGAAAGATCATGAGTCAAAGAGATAAGCCACGGCTAGCGTTGAACAACATTACGGCAGGAGTGCGTGAGCGCGAAGACGCAAATCGCACTAGGGTAGCCGGGCACCGATTGGTTAGATCGCATTGCGAAATACGAAACTCTAATGCTCAGTCCGCTGACTGGTGTTTTGCAATGGCGGCAAGCGACCACAGATTCGCCGCAAACGCCAGAGTTTGCAGCACCGTTCTCACGCCGCCCCATAGCTTAAATCCATTGAAGGCATTGCTTCAATAAAGCTACCTCTTCGTTTCCAATATGGCGCAGACTCAACATGAAAGGAGCAGCCTTAACAGTCATTAAAAGCCCCGCAACAGCCAATGCCGCTGCCGCGTAAACCGGAATAGCCACGAATCGCTCGTGCTTCGCCTGGCGCATGAAGGTCGCGGCTGCGGCAAGTGAAAGCAGCGTGCCGCCAATCGCGAGTAACGGATATAGCACGAACCCGCTGCCCAAGTCCGCCAATCGGCTGTACTTCGCCCATCCGAGAACTCCGACTGACTGCCATGCCGGCATACCTACGAGCCAGCGATCTACATCCCCTCCAGCGAGAAGACCGTTCGCCAGAGTGGCGCTGAAGATAAATATGACGACCAATTGCATACCGGCCTAACGAGAATCGAGTGAGCCGGGAGGCCACGAGATAGACGGGTAAGCCCGAGAGGGCGAACACCGCGAGCTGGGAAGCCGCGGCGGGGTAGACGGAAAAGCCGCGAGGGTAGCGGTTCTCGAGCGGGAGCGAAAGAACCAATGAGCCGGGCAGATCATGAGTCAAAGAGCTGGGCCACCGCTGGCAGCGGCAAGCTTTGCTTTACTCTTAACTATCATCTCTCAACCCTCAACTTTCTTAGTACAGCGGCCAGCGGTTCGCTCCAGCGCTTGGTTAGGCGACTGGCGTGCCTGCTCGCAGGCGTGGAATGGAGGGGTCAGACGCCATTATGTGAACATGATGCGAAAGCGCAGTCCAGGCTTGCAGCCGAACTGCTGGGGTTTGATGAAGTGCTCGACCAGGATGCCTCCATTCGCTTCGATCACGCGCTGTGACGGTATGTTGTCTGGATCAGTGGTGATCTCCACGTACGGAAGGCCGACTGCCTTGGCTTCTGGAAGTATGAGGCGCAGCGCTAACTTTGCGTATCCGCGGTGCTGTTTCCACGGCACGACGGCATAGCCGATATGCCCCAGACAATAGGGCGGTAGCGCCGTAGTACCTGGCTGCCACCGCACCCCGATGCTGCCGCAGAATTCGCCGTCCCAGAGCCAGCGCCTGAAGCCCGGGAGGCGCTTGGCCGCCGAACCATCTGGAAGAGTGATGGGCGGACCCTTAGCATCGCGGTCTTCCATGCTGGCGAGAAACGCCGCTGCATCGGCATGAATGCGGGAGAGCTCTTCCCGTGCGGCCTCGACACCGCGCTCGTTGTCGGCAGACCACCCACGCTCGAGCGCCGCGACATAGCTCGCAAGGTGTTCGGGGCCGGGACGCACGAGCTGCATACTAGACGGCTAATGAGACACAAAATCAGCGACCGCGTGAGCGAGAAATGATGTTCGCATCCTCTCAAAGCTAGGCATAAGGACGGTCCGCGTTCGCTGCATGGTTTGGTTAGCCGATTTGCCCCCTCGATGCGAAATACGGGGACAAGAAAGCTAGAAACAATGCCCAAGCACAGCAAACCATAAAAGAAAAGTGCGTCATTTGGGACACGGAATAACCGTATCTTGAGCCGCGACGATTTGCCATTGCCCGTTGCGCTTTAGCCACGTGTCAGTCCACACCTGGCATCGCTTTGCCTCCTTGCCGTCTTCGGCCTTGCGGATGCGGCTTTCTGATCCGTACGCGATGGCAATGGAGTCTCCGAAGAATCGCACCTTAACGTCCCCGAGCTGACAGTCGCGATCGACTGCCTTGGGATCAGTAGCGATAGCTTCTACCGTGTCGTAGCGATGACCGTCGGTTGCCGTTCCTTGAAAGTCGTCTGCTATAACGGCCTTTAGGTCTGGCTGGGGGCTACAGCTTGAGCTGGCCCATTTCGCCTCTATAGCGATAATGAATTTAACGGTGGAGTCGTCTGGCGATCCTCATCTGCTGTCCTGGGCAATGCCTTGTGTTGTGAGACAACCAAAAAACGAGATCGAAGCAATTAAGAGTCTTGTGCGTGACATATGTATCCTCCTAATGGCACTGCCGAGTTAAAAAAGGCCATAGTTTTACCTCGCCGCCTAACGAGAACCGAGCAGATTGGGAATCTGCGAGATAGATGGGAGCCAGGAGGGGTGAGCATTGGGAACTTGCGAATCAAAGCGCGGCTACGCTACAGTTGAGAATAAACTAATCAAGATCGACATCGACGCGCAACGCCAAAGAGCGGTTGGCTGAGTCGTCATTAATTGGGGTTTTAAATTCGCAGCGAAGTCTAGCAAGGCGAGCTGTTTAAAATCAACCCCATGAAAAGAAGTACTCCTCTTTATGCAGCGTTGGATCTGCACAGTCGCCACAGCGTGCTGGGCAGTCTG
>QHQO01000086.1 GCA_003221195.1 Verrucomicrobiota bacterium | reverse complement strand
TCGTGGGCCCGCTTCGTTCCGCCAAGCCATCCGGGAAGGACATCCCGGACTGGTGTTGGAGACCATGCGGCAGGTGCCCGAGGATCCGGACGGATGCAACGAGTTTGAACGGGTGCTGCTGAAGGACCTGGAAATCACCGAGAAATACATGCTGCGGGTGATGGGCAAGAGCGAGGACCGCAGGCTGAAGACTCCGGCCTTTCACGCCCAGGCGAATTTGCTGACGGCCGGGATCTTGAGCCAGCAGCAAGCTTTTTTCGACAGCGTGAGGAAACTCCATGATCGAAGCGGACAAGCGCAAAGCGGTGTTTCTGCTCCACCAGGAGGGCATGAGCATACGCGAGATCGCGCGCCGTCTGCAGCTCAGCCGCAACACAGTGCGCACGATCCTCAAGCAACAGGGGGAGATGCCCACCTGTCGCCGCAAGCACAAGGTCCGCATTGAGGCCGAACTGCTCGAGCGGCTGTATCGGGAATGCCATGGCTGGGCGCAGCGCGTGCACGAGAAGTTGGTCGAAGAAGAAGGTATCCAGATTCCCTACTCGACCTTGACGCGTCTGTTGCGCGAGATGGGCCTGAGCAAACAGCAACCGAGCCGCTGCGATCGCGTGCCCGATACTCCTGGCGCCGAGATGCAACACGATACCAGCCCCTACTGCATCCGGCTGGGCGACACGCCGACCAAGCTGATTGCCAGCTTGCTCTACTTGCGTTACGCGAAGCGACGGTATTTGGAATTTTTCCGGGTGTTCAACCGTTTCCGCATGAAATGCTTTCTGCACAAAGCCCTCATGTTCTGGCGCTATGCCGCAGCCGTCTGCATCATCGACAACACCAACCTGGCTCGCCTGAGGGGCACCGGGCGGAATGCGGTGATCGTGCCGGAGATGGCGGCCTTTGCCAAGGAGCACGGCTTCCGCTTCGTGTGTCATGAAAAGGGACATGCCAACCGCAAGGCCGGCGAGGAACGCAGCTTTTGGACGGTGGAGACGAACTTCCTCCCCGGGCGCCACTTTTCCAGCCTGGAAGACCTGAATCAGCAAGCCTTCGAATGGGCCACGGTGCGCATGGAACATCGCCCGGTGGCCAAGACCGGCCTGATTCCCGCGCAAGCCTTCGAGCAGGAACGCACGGCGCTGGTGACCCTGCCCGCCCATCTTCCCGCTCCCTACCTGTGCCATGAGCGGAAGACCGACCAGTACGGCTATGTGCCTTTCGACGGCAACTACTACTGGATTCCGAGTGCGCCAGAAAGCCAGGAGCGGAGAAGCCAGAGCCGGGACGTCAAGGTGCTGGAATACAGCGACCGCTTGCAGATCTACCAAAACCGCCAAGGTGTGGCGGAGTATGCCTTGCCCCCCGACGGGGTGAAGAACCGCTTGTTCAGCCCGGAAGGGATGCCCAAGCCCGAGCGCCAGCCGAAGGATCGCAAGAAGCCCACGGAAGAAGAAGAGAAGCGGCTGCGTGCCCTGTCGCCCACGGTAGGGAACTATCTGGATTTCGTCTTGCCGTCGCGCAGCGGCATCGAGCGGCACCATTTTCTGCGCGAACTTTTTGTCTGGGCCGAGCGTCTGACGCCGGCGCTGTTCCTCTCCGTGGTGGAGCGTGCGCTGCGCTATGGGATCACCGATCTGGCCACCATCGAGCGCATCGCACGCCTCTTGCTCCGCCAGGGCGGCGAGATGCCGCTGCCGGGTGCCGAAGTGGATGAGAGCTTCCAGGACCGCGAGGCCTACCAGCAAGGCCGACTGACCGACGCGCCGGATTTTTCCAGCTACGACCAGATGCTGGAGGAGCCGGAGGAGGAAGAAAACGATGGATGAGGAGTTGACCAAGACTTTGAAGTCTCTGCGGCTGTGGGGTCTGCTGGCTCATTGGGACGAGTACTTGACGCTGGCCGAGCAGAAAGATTTTTCACACGTGCGACTGCTACGACATGTGGTGGCGGAGGAATCGAAGATCCACGCCGCGAATGCCCGCAAGCTGCGGCTAGCTCGCGCGCAGATTCCTGAGCCGTGGCGGATGGAGACGTTTCCCTTTGACCAGCAGCCCAAGCTCGACAAGAAAAAAATCCTGTCTCTCTACGATGCCTTCGACTTCATAACCAAGAAGCAGAACATCATCTGGGTCGGCCCAACCGGCTCGGGGAAAACAAGCTTAGCCACCGGCTTCCTGATCGAGGCCATCGAGCGGGGCCTCACCGGCCGCTTCGTCACTTTTCCCAAGCTGGTGGCGGAGCTGTTCCGCTCGGTCGCCGATCACTCCGACGAGAAAGTGCTGAAGAAGTATCTCTCCTACGATTGCTTGGTCATTGACGAGATCGGATACGTCCAGGTGGAACCCGTGCAGGTGGGCCTGTTCTTTACGCTTTTGCACCAGCGGCACCGCAGAAAACCCACGCTGATTACGTCCAACTTGGGTTTTAGCGAATGGCGTTCGTTTCTGAAGAACGATCACCTGACAGCCGCCTTGATCGACCGCCTCACCGAGAACAGCTACGTCATCAACATGAAAAACTGCGTCAGCATTCGGCCGAAACTGGCGGAAGAGTCCTAAGCCGGTGGCGAGATGCGCGATCGCTTCGACCCACTCCGCAGGATTCCGCTTACGGCCGTGTTGCGGGCCTGTGGAGCCCAGCCCGATCGCTACGATAAAGCGAAATGGCACACCTCGGAAGGGACCATCTCCATCACCGGCACGAAATTCATGAACTGGCATTGCAGCCAGGGTGGCGGAGGCGCCATCGATCTGGCCATGCACTTAAACCACTTGGCGTTCCCCGCTGCGGTGCGCTGGCTCGAGCGGCAGTTTCCCATCCCGCCTCAGGCTCCACCGGGCCAGTTGTCTCCGCGCCGCTTGTCTTTACCGCCGCCAGACCCCCACCAGCTCCCCGCTGTGACGCGTTACCTCCTCCAGCAGCGCGCCATCCCCGGATCTCTGATTCAATCTCTCGTGGAATCCGGACAACTCTATGCCGATGGCCGAGCCAATGCCGTCTTCCTCCTGTCCGGCAAAGAAAACCAACCCGTGGGCGCCGAACTGCGCGGCACCGGACCGCTGCGCTGGCTGGGCCTGGCGCCGGGCTCCCGGAAGAATCTCGGCTATTTCTCCCTGCACCCGCCCGGGGCCACCGTGATCATCCTGTGCGAATCGGCCATCGATGCCATCAGCTGCTTTTTGCTGTACCCCACTTCTTGGGCCATCTCCACCGCCGGAGCTCGCCCCAACCCGCGCTGGCTCTCTGCACTCCTGGCTCAGGGCTATATCGTCTATTGCGGCTTCGATGCCGACGGCACCGGAGAGAATCTGGCTCGGCAGATGATGGCTCTCTATCCCAGAGTCCGACGTCTCCGCCCCTGCCTACACGATTGGAATGAAGTGCTCCGATGGCATCCTCAAATCCCCCTGCCACTTCCCTCCGAATAAATCCCCCAGCCCCTTCTAAAATCGAAAAGCTACCTGGAAGAAAAAAATCCTTCTCCACTTGCTCTGAACGGGTGGATCAACGTTAATCCGAGGGAGGAGGCTCAATGCATTTGAGCGCTGTCGTGGAAACGGTAAAGGGTTTTCTGTCGGTGATCGCCGCGGCTCCTCCAAACCGACGGGCGCCCGTGACGGCGGAATTCACCAAAATGCTCTCGCTGTATCTTGAGGCCAAGTTCCGTTAGCGCGTGGCCGACTGTTTAGTAGACTTAAAGCAACCTATTGGGGAGTATCGGCGCAATGTTCCCACCCTTGTCGATATGTGGATTCGCCGGGTGTATCATGCCCGCCATGGTCTCCTCAGGACAGGGATCCGAGCGTTTGAATGCCCAACTCATGGTCGACTCAATTCCTGCGCTGATTCACACAGCCAGGCCCGACGGTTAGGAAAAACGACGACAATTGTGTGATCACCGTCATCCCCGTTGTTCCCAGGATTCGCGCCAGCCGGTCGGCAAATCCATAGCAGAGCAAAATGCTGATGGCGATCAACACCAATCCAATAAGTGCAGCCAGGATATTCAAAGGACGGTAACTGTGATGGAGAGCCGCGTTCGCGCCCAGCGTGATCGCCACGGGGATTGATCCAGGGCCTACTGTCAGTGGCATCGTCAAGGGATAAAGTGCCTGGCGGAAGGTGTCCTGCGGCTGGACGGTTCTGTGTATGTCATGTTTTAAG
>QHQO01000168.1 GCA_003221195.1 Verrucomicrobiota bacterium | reverse complement strand
GAGCATCTGGGACGAGTGGGCTGACGAAACTGGCGATCTCGGTCGCGTCTATGGTGCGCAATGGCGCGACTGGCGTGGCGCGAACGGCGCGCGAGTGGACCAAATCGATAATCTGATCACGCAAATCAAAACAAATCCGCAGAGCCGGCGCCTGATAGTGAGCGCGTGGAATCCGGCGGAAATCGACAGAATGGCGCTGCCGCCGTGTCATCTCCTCTTCCAGTTTTACGTCCAGGACGGCGAACTTAGTTGTCAGCTTTATCAACGAAGCGCAGATCTGTTTCTCGGTGTCCCGTTCAATATCGCCTCGTACTCGCTGCTTACGATGATGGTGGCGCAGGTTGTGGATCTTACGCCGGGCGACTTCGTCCATACCTTTGGCGATCTGCATCTTTACAAGAACCACCTGGACCAAGCGCACGAGCAGCTTTCACGAGATTGTCGATCCTTGCCCCGGATGAAACTGAATCCCGCCGTAAAAAACATTCGCGATTTCAAATTCGAGGACTTCGAGCTTATTGGCTACGACCCGCATCCATCGATCAAAGCACCTATCGCAGTGTAAACGAGCTGTAGAAGCCAAGCGCGTCGCCTGCGAGGAATACAAGCGCAAAGAGCCGATACGGCTGCCACCACAGAAAGTTTGCGTAATCTCGCCCTGCGACTTTCGCGCGTCGCCTAGGTTTAAAAGCAGTGTGAGGATCGCGATTGCGCTGCCGATCTTTTTCTGCGCCGCCATTTCATTGCGGGCACAGACTTCAGTCGAAATCGACTTGGAGGAACAGATGGCTTTCTTGCTGCAAAATGGGCGGGTCGCTTTCGCTTCGCCAATTTCGAGCGGTCGTTACGGGCATCTCACAGAGAAGGGTTCCTTCAAAGTCTTGGAAAAGGAACGAACACATTATTCGAGTATGTACGGCAAGATCGTCGATTCTCGTGGAAACACGATCGTTGCCGACGCAGATGCAGACATGCCGGTCCCGGCCGGAGGAAAATTTATTCCGGCGCCAATGCATTACTTCATGCGGTTCGCTGGCGCCGATGGAATGCATGCCGGATATCTACCGGGCTATCCAGCATCGCACGGCTGTGTCCGGATGCCGGAACAGTACGCGATTGCGTTTTTCAATTCAGTCAGCGTTGGCACTCCGGTCACGGTGTACGGAAGGACGCCAACCGGGCGTTACCTCGGTCAGTTAGGACCGACATTTCAAAGGAGCCCGAATAGATTTGGAGACCGGCGCTTCGATCCAAGATTTGCTCCGCCTCCGCCACCGTGGTGGTGGCGATAGGTCCTAGACTGTTTGTTGTGTAGCGAGCGGAAGCAGCCGACACGGCTGCCACTACAGAACAGAGAAGGGAGAGAGTAAACCGTTGGTGTTACGGCCGCTGTTCGGGAGCGGTCTTATCAACACTATTCGCACTGGCCGTCTTTGGCCCACGCGTGAGATCGACAAGGTCAGCCAAGATGTTTAGCGCTTCGTCGCGCTCCGGATCGATCGCCGGTGTCTTGGTATCATCATCCGCGCCGCCAGCGCTTCCGATCAAATCTGTATCCGCATCCGAAGCAGCATCGGGATCAACTTTGGGGACAGTCCCATTCTTCTTTGCTTCGGCCAATTTCCCGGGATACATGATCAATTGCAAGTTCGGTTTATCAACGGTGTCGAGCGTCACCCGATAAATCTGCGGCTCCTCCTGATTCCGCGCCAAGCGTTCCTTCGACCGCGTTTCCTTGCGCAGTTTATCGTCCTGAAGCTCCTTCTTTCGCTGATCTTCGTTTAGCGAAATCCGATTCTCATCGAGCTTGTGACGCAAACGTCCGATGTCCTCCATCACGTAGTGGAATTCCGGATCGTTCTTGACCCGCTCTTCCGAGCGTCGCCGCAGTTGATCGATAAACAGGGAGTGGCTGTCCGACCACTTTGTGTATCTCGCCTTCGCCACCTCATCATAGGCGAGCGCGTTCTTTAGTGCACCTTCGCCAAATTCCGGAAGATCGCTCAAGCTCGGCAGAATAACGTCGGAAGCCACGCCGTGAAGCTGTGTGGAACCGCCTGCCACCCGATAAAATTTTTGGATCGTCAATTTCAACGCACCATCCTCATCCGAACGGCTGCCGAGAAGTGAAGCGAACCTGCCAATCGGAAGAATCGTCTGCACGGTGCCTTTGCCGAACGTGTTCTTATCGCCAACAACCACAGCGCGACCATAATCCTGAAGAGCGGCCGCGAAAATTTCGCTGGCGGACGCGCTTTGCCGGCTGGTTAAGACGACCATTGGTCCGGAATAAGCGATGCCCGGATCGGGATTGGCCGAGACTCTAATGCTTCCGTTATAATCTTTCGTCTGAACGATCGGACCAGACTTCAAAAACAGGCCCGTGAGGGACAGTGCTTCCTCCAGTGAGCCACCCCCATTTCGTCGCAGGTCGATGACCAAGCCAGCGATGTTTTCTTTCTTGAGCCGTTTGAGCAATGCCAGCACGTCGCGCGTCGTGCTTTTCTGATGCTTGTCCATGTCGGCATAAAACGAAGGCAGCGTAAGCCATCCAAGTTTTATGGGATCGCCGTTCTCGTCTTTCCTAATAATGATATCGGCGCGGGCTTCCTGATCCTTCAGCTTAATTTCATCGCGCACCAATTCGACATTTTTTCGGCGAGAAGGATCTGTGGCATCCGAAGGAATCACGAGCAAACGCACGTGCGTGCCTTTCTTCCCGCGAATCATCTCGACAACTTTGTCCAAACGCATCTCGCGAACATCAACGTAATCGGCCGGGCCCTGCGCTACTGCAGTGATCCGGTCGCCTACCTTAAGTCTTCCGTCGGCTTGGGCGGGCCCGCCAGGAACCAGACTTTCAATTTTCGCGTAACCGTCCTCCGACCGAAGCATGGCCCCGATGCCCACAAGCGAGAGGCCCATGTTGATACTGAAATTCTTCATGTCGGCCTTGCTTAAGTATTCCGAATGCGGGTCATACGCCTGCGCAAGCGCATCGAGAAAGAGCTTCATTTGCTCGTCCTTGTCTTCCTCATGGACGTTGCGAGCGAGGCGATCGTAGCGGCGTGCAACGAGTTGCGCAGGAGGCTCAATAGGATGCTCGCTCAAATGTTCCTGCAAAAGTTCGTTCGCAATCCTACCGCGCCAGAGTTGATCGGCTTCGGCGTCATCTTTTGGCCACGACGACTTTTGACGGCTCAGTTCAACGGTGGCGCTGCCCTTGAAGTCGATCGGCTGCTTCAATAGCTCTTTGATTTTAGCGACACGGTCGTCCATGCGCTTGGTGTAGAGAGCGTAAATTTCGTAGGCGGGTTTGAGGTTGCCGAGCAGCACGTCCCCGGCCATCGAACTGCCATACTTCGCATTTAGGTCATCGATATCCTTCTGAGTAAAAAAGAGATGGCTGAAATCGAGCATCTCCAGATACGTCTGCAAAAATTTTCGCGAAACGTCCTCATTGAGCTTTTGACGGGTGTAATGGCCTTCCTCCAGGAGGCGGCCAACCGACATGGCAATTGTTTCTCTCGACGCCGCCATGGCCGGCGGAGCCGCGATTGTGGCCGTAAGAAGAATGGCGCAAAGCGCCAATGACTGTCGTAGAGATGATCTCATCTGTAAAAAGGCGGTTTACCACCATCGCAGATTTCAGCAGGGAGCGCAAGATAACGAGACGGGATTGACATGTAAGTGAATGAGACAATCAACAAAGGGGAACATTCAAATATTCGTAAAAACTCCTGCCTTCAGTTGTAGCAAAGCCCAGCTAGAATGAAATCCGCAATGATTTACGAGAGGTTTTGCGGTGGCATCTTTGAGACAAATTGCTATCTGCTCAAAGCACCGGGAGGCGGGATTCTTTTCGACGCCCCGGACGGGGCTTGCGAGTGGGTCAGGTTACTCGGAGTCGATCTGAAACTTTTGCTCCTGACGCACGGACACGTCGATCACGTGCAGGATGTCGCCAGGATCAAGCGGCAGTTCGATTGTCCAATCGGCTGTCACCCGCTCACTGCGCCGATGATTTCGGATCGAGAATTTTTCCGCAGCTTCGGTTTCGACCTCGAAATCGAGCCGACGAACCCTGATTTTCTTATCGAAGAAACGCCGAGCCGGGACTTTCTCGGTTCCCAATTCCAAGCGTTGGAAGTTCCCGGCCATTGCCCAGGGAGTCTTTGTTTCTTCTTGCCGGACGATCGATTGCTTATCGGCGGTGATGTGCTGTTTGCCGGCAGCATCGGCCGCGGAGATTTACCGGGCGGAGATATCGATCTATTAGTACAAGAGATCCGAAAAAAAATATTTCCCCTCGGCGATGACGTAACAGTGCTCCCTGGGCACGGGCCGCCGACGAAGATTGGAATCGAGCGTCGCACGAACCCGTTTGTTGGCCTGGAGTAGCGTCACTGGCCGCGGCTCTATTGAAGCTGAAATCAGACTAGCTCAGGTCGGCGAGAAGAGAAGCGAGCGGCTTGAGGTCCTCGATCTTCGCTACGATGTCCCGCAACGAGCGCATAGCTCTTGGAACGTATCGCAGAAAATGCTCATGTCCCCGGACCAACCCCAAAAAGCCATAAGCGCCCAGCGCCTGCATCAGGCGTTGCATCGCACCTAATTGCAGAGTGTTGTCCAACTGTTGGTCAATGGTTCGCCCATTGTCCGTCTGTTTTTGCCGGTAATAACTAATCAACTCAGATCGCTCTGCGCCTGAAAGATCGACATACGGATCAAAAAGCAACGATGCCAGATCATATTCAGCCAAACCCGGTCGCATCCCCTGAAAATCGATCAGCTTGGCCTGCCTGTTCTGAATAATGATATTTTGCGATTGAAAATCGCGATGGACTAGGACCCTTGGTAAACTCGCCAGACGTTTTGCAATTTCGCGCAAACCGGGAAGAGCTGCCAGCTCCTTGCGTTTCGACTCGCTAACCGTGAAATAGCGGCCGAGGCAATTGTTGAAAAAGTATCTCTGTTCCCAGCGGTAAAGAGCCGCGTTAAACTCGGCAGGCAAATGGTCTTTCATTTCCACGCACACAGACTCCGGCAGACTGTGAAGTTTGATAATTTCATCGAGCGCTGATTCGTAGAACGCGCGGCGGACCAGCCAGCTCTCGTGCCGATACCCGTAGAGGTCTTGCTCGCCCAGGTCCTCGATCCAGATGAGGCCTTCCGCTTCATCGTGAAAATAAATTTTGGGGACCCGGATTCCGTGGACGTCGAGGAATTTCGCGATCTTGACGTAATGCCGATTTTCTTCGCGCTCCAGATTATACTTAACCAGGATGAGCGTTTGATGCGCTGAGCAGCGAATCCGATAAAATTTTCGATCCGACCCGCCTTTTTCAATCGGGCGAATTTTTACATCGGTTTCATCCAGCAGCGGAAAATGCATCCGTGTTCGCCGGAGAAGAAATTCGGTCCTCATACTAGATGTCGCTGTTACGATGGATGCCGCTGACCCTTTTTTGGGAGCGGACAATACAACCGTGAAGCTGGCTTTTGGAAGCAATTTCTGAGGCTCGCCACAAAATTGTGTTTTCAAGAACGGCTTCCGCTCCAACGCAGCAGTCCGGCCCAACCACAGAACAGCCGCGAACTTGTGCGGTCGGATCGACATGCGCGCTTTTCGCGACCGGCTCGGCCCACTCGCGCGTTTTAACGTACGCCGGTCGCCAATGTTTGTTCGAAATTGCGCGGTGCACGTCGAGATATTCCTTGCGTGACCCGATGTTGAACCAATTCCCGTCATCCAGCGCCAGGCCGCCGATCCTTCCTCCCTGGTTGATCCAATCAATTAGGATGGGAATGAATGAAATTTTCCTCCCGGCAGGAATGCGAGCGAAAATTTCCGGGTTCCAGACCGAAATATTAGCGTAATCGAAGTTTTCCTTGGGGTTGAATTTTGTTGAGATCTCCACGATGCGGCCATCGCGAACAACCACGCCCGCCCCGAGGCCGGTGTTCCGCCGAAGGCCCAGCGTCACATCGTTGCCGGCGCGAAAATGTTCGGTAATCAGCGGTTCGAGCGCGACATCGGTCAAAATATCGCCGCTGTAAACGATGAAGGGTTCTTTTCTGAGAATGCCTTCGACATTTTTGATTCCACCCCCGGTTTCGAGCAGGTCCGGTTCGTGAGCGAGCGTAACGGAATGACCGTGGTAACCGTTCCCCGAGAAAACTTCATGAAACAAGTTCGGCAGCCGGTGCGTATTGATCACAAAGGATTGCACGCCTACCGCAATCAAATGATCGAGCGCAAAAGTGATGAGCGGTTTTTGAAAAATCGGGATGAGGGGCTTCGGTAAATCCTCTGTCAGCGGCCGCAGGCGTGTACCGCGCCCAGCAGCGAGAACGAAAGCTTGCGTGATTGTGTTCATCGCACCACAGATTCAGTTAAGGCGAAAGAAAACTATTTGAAGTGCGATTAACTCAATCGCGTGGAATTTCCAGCGAATCCATCACTCGCAATCTGTTCACAACAAGGTCGCCGATTTCAAGATGCCTGATTTTCGCTCGACCAATGACCAGGCGGCCGACCGCGACGACGCCTAACGCAAACGCCCCAATCGCTAGCGCTCCGAGCGCGAGAGCTCCGACGCTCTGCGCTCCGACCGCCAACGCGCGGATGCGCATGGATTCAAGCTCATTCCGTTCTGCCTCGTGCATGCTGTGGTAAATTGTCGGCAAGCTTAATCCACGATATTCGATCTTCCGTCCAGATATGGTCGGCTGGAGTAGCGATTTCGGGTTGATCGAAAGTGGCAACAGTGACATCGATTTCATCGGCATCGGGTTGGCTCGTGAAAGTTAGCGTGCTGCCACACATCGCACAGAACGAGCGAACGCGCCCGGCCCATGCGATTTCAAGCGGGTCTCCCTTCGTAAATTTAAAATTGCTGCGCTGAAACGAAGCCCAGGTCACAAACGGCGCACCAGCGCTTTTGCGACAATCTTCGCAATGGCAAAGTGACGTTGCAGAGCTCGCCGATGCCTTCATATCGCACAGCACCGCAGAGACAACCGCCGCAAATCGTCTTTGGTTCCGTTTCCATCGCAAATTACAGGGCAACCGCGCGGTTACTCAGTAATCCTAGTAGGTCAAGTTGGGCCCAGCGGAACGCCGCCAACCGACCCGCTGCCATGGAAGCTCGCGCGTTTGCAAATAAAGCGTGCGCGTGCCGAAATCGATGATGCCGTGGTGTCGCCGCAGCGTTTCCGCACCAAGCAGGCCGGCAACCGGCGGTGAACCTTCCAACAATCCATCGTGAATTAATCCTTCCATATCAATCACGCCTACGTCCTTGCCAACGATATCGACCGCGCCCACCGAGAGTTTGCGAATCCTCGCCACGCGCAGGCCGCGCTCCTTCAGGTTCACGGCCGAAGAACTATACGGCGTCTCCCGGGTGGCAATTCGCATTTGCCTAACGAAAGAGCGGTGCAAGAGCGTGGCAAACGAACCCGTATCGACCATAAACTTGGCGGCTTTCCCATTGATCGAGCCATTCACATACAAATTAAAACCGTCACTTACTTGAATCGGAACAGCTTGCAGTCCACGCCGATCGAAACCAGGAACCCCACCTAAAACGTCGGGATCGGTCTTCAAGAGCAGCAACTGTCGTTGGCAATCCAGTACCGCCTGGGTTGGAAAAAGAATATCCGCTCCAATGATTCCGTCGATTTCCTCTTCGTGAACCAGCCGTGACGCGCGGGCAGAGTTTCCCAGATCGACAGTAACCATCGGTTCATCGATCAAAGTCAGACCTCCGAGCCGAAGCTCGCGCGCGAGGGCTACGTTATTGAATGCGCCGTTGATCTGAACGCGAGACGGCAGGTTCGACTTGGCCGTGATTGATTTGAGTCGAAAATAATTGCGGCGATTTACAGCGATTGCGCTTACCGGCGCACCGCTATCAATCGTCAGCCAGGCCTCCCTGCCGTTGATAAAAGCGCGCACCATCAAATGATTTTGCCGAGAGCGCACGAGAGGCAGCGCTACGAAATGCGCTTCTGCTCGCGCGTAAGTGACCTGCGGCATGGCAGCCAATTCGGCAATCAGCACAACTGCAGCGCACGAAATCGACAAAAATGTCCGGCACGCTCGGCGTTGGCTTGAACAAGTCACGGGGCGTGAGATTAACACGGTTCTTTTTACGTGAAAGCAATTTCGCGTTTTTAAGATCGATGGCTTGGCGAAGGGTAAACCGAATGTTTTGTCATTGCGCCGCAGGCCTGAGTGATGATTTACTCTCCGCCGAATCAACCGGCTCAAATGACGACGGCGATAACTGAAGCACCCGTAGCTGACCAAAAATTCGTCAGGGGCCTCGGCCTACTCGACTCGACCATGCTTGTAGCGGGCTCGATGATCGGCTCGGGAATTTTCATTGTGTCAGCGATTATTGCGCGCCAGGTCGGTTCGCCCGGTTGGCTGCTGGTTGTTTGGATCGTGACCGGTTTACTGACACTGATGGCCGCGCTGTCTTACGGCGAGCTGGCAGCGATGATGCCGAAGGCTGGTGGCCAATACGTTTACTTACGCGAAGCTTACAGCCCCCTCTGGGGTTTTCTGTACGGCTGGACGCTGTTTCTGGTGATTCAAACCGGCACGATCGCGGCGGTTGCGGTTGGCTTCGCACGCTACAGTGGCGTACTTATCCCGTGGTTTTCAGAATCCAACTATCTAATCCCGCCAATCCGTTTTGGTGGCTGGTTTAACGGCTACGCTGTTTCACTTTCTACGGCACAGTTTCTCGGTCTGGCGATGATCGCGCTACTGACTTTCATGAACACGCGGGGTTTAAATCTTGGCAAGCTCGTGCAAAACATTTTCACGACAGCCAAAACGGGCGCCCTCATCGCATTGGTCGTGCTGGGAATCATCGTTGGTGTGAAGTCCGGAGCGGGTGCGGAAAACTTTCACGACTTTTGGACATTACGAGGCGGGTTGCAGGATGTGGGAGCCGGGCTCACCGCCGCCACCGCATTCGGCCTCTTCGTCGGCATCTGCGTGGCACAGACCAATTCCCTTTTCTCAGCCGACGCGTGGAACAACATCACGTTCATCGCCGGAGAAGTGAAGGAACCGCGGCGCAACATTTCGCTATCCCTCGCCTTCGGAACGCTTCTGGTTATCGGACTCTACCTACTGGCAAACGTCGCTTATTTGGCGACGCTTCCGTTCGCCTCAATCCAAAATGCGCCAAGCGATCGCGTCGCTTCAGAAACTGCCAACGTGATTTTTCCCGGCGCCGGAGCAACAATCATGGCAGTCGCGATTATGATTTCGACCTTCGGTTGTAACAATGGACTGATCCTCGCCGGTGCGCGCGCCTATTATGCGATGGCGCGTGACGGTCTTTTTTTCCGGCGGGTTGGTGAATTGAATAAAAACCATGTCCCTGCGTGGGCGCTGATTATTCAAGGAATTTGGGCCGGTGTTCTGGTCCTCCCGCGGACAGTTAAAACAAATAGCGTCGGCGATCTTGTCGGCTATGGAAATCTTTACGGCAATCTGCTCGATTACGTAATCTCGGCTGCCCTGATTTTTTACATTCTCACAATCGCAGGACTGTTTTTGCTTCGCTGGAAACGCCCTGATGCAGAGCGTCCATACAAAGCATTTGGATATCCGATCGTCCCTATTCTTTACATCGTTGGCGCAGGCACAATTCTTTTGGTCCTTTTCATCTATCAAACCGCAACCACGTGGCCGGGCTTACTGATCGTTATCAGCGGTGTGCCAATTTATCTTTTCTGGAAACTTGCGAGGAAAAAATCAGAGACGTGAATAAGCACTGACCGACTCGTTTCGCATACCAACTCGGCATTTGAACCAAAGGAGACGACGCATGGCAAAGTTATTTGCAAGGAAACCGGTCGATCGCCTGATGGAAGAAGCGCGGGAAGTCGGGGAGCACAGTCTGAAGCGCTCTCTGGGACCGATAAACCTCGTAGCGCTAGGTATTGGGGCAATTATCGGTGCCGGTCTGTTTGTTCGCACAGCGGCGGCTATCGCGGATCGGGCGGGTCCCTCCGTTGTTCTTGCCTTTGTCGTAGCCGGTGTCGGTTGCGCGTTTGCTGGTCTCTGTTACGCGGAATTCGCTTCCATGATTCCAGTTGCTGGAAGCGCCTATACTTATTCGTATGCAACGATGGGCGAATTCGTCGCCTGGATCATCGGCTGGGATTTAATCCTCGAATACGCGGTCGGTGCGGCGACCGTGGCAATTGCCTGGAGCGAATACGCAAATCGCGTACTCGACTGGTTCGGTTTGCGGATACCGTACCCATGGGCGCACTCGCCCTTTGAACACGACATCGCGAGCGGTGTTCACGGGATTATCAACATACCGGCCGTGTTCATCCTGCTATTACTGACGCTACTCCTGATTCGCGGCACGAAAGAATCGGCATTCGTCAACGGGCTTATCGTCATCTTGAAGGTGAGTATCGTGTTGCTCGTGATCGGAATCGGGTGGCACTTCATAAATTCGGCGAACCACACTCCGTTCATTCCGGCGCCCTCCACGTACGTCACGCCGCAAGGCATCACCCACTCGTATGGAGGAATTCTCGGGATACTCGGCGCCGCGGGCGTTGTGTTTTTCGCATACATCGGCTTTGATGCCGTCAGTACCGCGGCGCAAGAGGCGCGAAACCCAAAGCGCGACATGCCGATCGGCATCCTTGGTTCTTTGGTCATCTGCACGATTCTTTATGTGCTCTTTTCGTACGTGTTGAGCGGCGTTGCGACTGTGCAAGACTTCCGCAGCGCTGGCCGTGAAGCTTCTGTCGCGTTCGCGATCACGAAATACATGACCGGCTATGAATGGCTGTCTAAGTCTGTGACAGTCGCGATCATTGCCGGCTTTTCATCCGTGATTCTCGTGATGCTGCTTGGGCAATCGCGCGTTTTTTATTCGATGAGTCGCGACGGATTGGTTCCGAAAGTCTTCTCCGCTGTGCATCCAAAATTTAGAACGCCATACAAGTCCAATATTCTTTTCTTCTTATTCACTGGAATTTTCGCGGCGTTCATCCCCGAGGACATCGTCGGCGAGATGACCAGTATCGGAACGCTGTTTGCGTTCATTCTCGTTTGCGCCGGAGTTTGGATCATGCGCGCGTCGCGTCCCGATTTGGAACGCGGGTTTCGCGTACCGGCCGTGCCGATTGTTTCCACGCTCGGCATTATCGTTTGCGGCGCGATGATTTACGGTCTCGGCTGGACGAATTGGATGCGGTTGTTGGTTTGGCTTGTGATCGGCCTGGTCTTTTATTTCAGCTATGGCAAACAGCACAGCCGTATCAATGCGCCGCCGCCAGAAATGCCGGAAGGCATTCAGCTGACGCGGTAAGGTCCACCGCCGATTTAGACCTTAAGATCCAGCTGAGGTCCATTCGAACGCGCGCGACGGGCTTGTTGATCCTGCCCCAAGAAGCGCTTCGGCACGTCTCTTGAGTTTTTCGCGATCGATTTGGTTGAAAGCGCGCCGTGCGTCGGCGAGCTGCGATTGCGCAATGCCGGTCCGCTGCAGAATTTTGCGCTCTTCGGATGACAACCTCTCGTGTTTTCCGCCGCTTACTGCGCGCGCTTGAAATCGCGAGATGACGGTGGCCAATGCATCATCATTCGCGGCTCCAAATAAATCCACAAGCTGTTGAAAACGGAGATGAAATGGAATCGTAGCAAGATCCACATGTTCAGCTTCGGATGTTACTGCGCCCGGGATCATAATCTCATTCGACATCACCACTGAATGCCAAATGTCAGCAGGCTGGTAATATCCAATCTCCACGCGACAAGCACGATGCCGTTGCGACATCGTAACATAATGCATTCTCGCCATCGGTTCGACAGCCACTTCTTTCTCCGCCAGGCCATCTGCACAGTGAACCCGGAGATGAACCTGCCGATCAACAGGCGCGACATTTTTGAAAATCGGCGGCCAGTTAACATTCCAATATGCGAAGATTGTCCACGGATCGCGCGCAATGGCGACAAGACGAGGTGGACCCTGAAAGCGTGGCAGTTCCAAATCGTTGCTGAAAGCGTGTGACTCCCCATCGTCCGCGAGAGAGATCACCGGTTTCCTGGAAATGTGGAATGTCTTTCTCGCCTTCATTTTCTATAAACTGGCTCAAATCGAAAAAAGGCCAACCGCAGATTTTTGCGGCTAACCGTCGATTACTCAAAGATTCCATCTCAACTTGTTTAGGAATTTTTCCGCGCCTTTTCGCCGCGTTTAACGCATAGTTCTCGTCTATTTTGAGAAAACACATGAGCTCTAAAATCGTCGGCCTGGAGGAACTTTCGGAACGCAGCAAGCAGTTACGTGCTGCCGGGAAAAAAATGGTAGCGACGAATGGCTGCTTTGATTTGCTGCATGTTGGACACGTGCGCTATTTGCAAGCGGCGCGCGCGCTCGGCGATTTGTTGGCGATCGGCTTGAATGGCGATCGCTCAGTCCGCGAATTGAAAGGAAAGGGACGTCCCGTTACTGGCGAACGCGATCGTGCGGAAGTTCTTGCCGCTCTACAGTGCGTAGATCTCGTTACAATTTTTCCGGAGATGCGAGCGACGCAGTTTATCGGCGCAAGCCATCCTACCATTTATGTCAAAGGCGGGGATTACAGTCCAGAAACGCTCAACGAAGAAGAACGCGCACTTTTGAAGGAAATCGGCGCCGAGATTCGCTTCATCCCGTTTGAGGCTGGCTATTCCACTTCGCGTTTACTCGAACAAATATGCAAGAGCGCCTGTTAAAATTCTGGCGGCGCTTGCCGCACTCGATGTTCAAGTATCGTTAACCTCGGACGAGTCAATGAAACGGCTGCCAATTGGAATTCTCGGATCAGGAAGGGGAAGCAATTGCCGCGCGATCCTTGAGCGTATCCGCTCAGGCGATCTGGCGGCAGAAGCACGTGTTGTAATCTCGGACATCCTGGATGCGCCAATCCTCGATATAGCGCGGGAGTTTTCCATTGCTAATGCATACTTGCCTCCTGGCCAATTTCGCACGCGGTTGGAGCCGGATGCCGAAAACGAGCTCGTGAACATGTTGCGCGAGGCCGGGGTCGAGCTCGTAGTGCTCGCTGGCTTTATGCGCGTGCTACATGCACCGATGCTCAAAGCTTTCCCGCGGCGTATTATCAATATCCATCCATCGCTTCTCCCAAAATTTCCCGGACTCGAAGCGTGGAAACAAGCGCTTGCAGCCGGCGAAGAGATAAGCGGTTGCAGTGTTCATTATGTGGACCAGAAAATTGATCACGGTGAAATCATCGCTCAGCGTGAAGTGGCGATCCTGCCGGAAGACACACCCGCGAGCCTGCACGCGCGGATTCAAATTGCCGAGCGCGAGTTGTACCCGGCTGTCATCGCGGAATTTTGCGAAAGATACCAAGCAGCGGGCTTGTAATTTTGAATCTCGCGATTCAGTCGCGGGCTGCGATTTCAATCGAACGTCTAGAACCGTTCTGCTTTTTGCTCGCGACTCAGTACTTCTTCCAGCGCAACAGTCGGTTTTTTCCGCTCGTACAGCACGGAATAGACCTGGTCGATAATTGGCGTCTCGATCTTCAACTGTCGCGCGCACTCAAAAGCGCTCCGTGCAGTGGGAATTCCTTCGGCCACCATCTTCATGGATTCGGTGATCTGCGGGAGTGATTCACCTTTCCCGAGCCGTTTGCCGACTGTGTGGTTACGGCTGCGCTCACTATAACAAGTCACAATCAGATCGCCCGCGCCGCTTAACCCATAGAAAGCTTGCGCAGTTCCTCCCATGGCAACTCCGAGGCGCACCAGCTCCGCCAATGATCGCGTCACTAGCGCAGCCTTCGAATTGTCGCCCAATCCGAGCCCATCGCTGATCCCAGCCGCCACAGCGAACACATTTTTCAAAGCGCCGCCCAGTTCAATGGAAGTGACCTCCTGGCTAGTGTAAATACGAAAGCGTTGGCCGCCCAAGATGGCTTGAAGGCTCGTCGCGCACTCATCGTCGTCGCAACCAACCACGGTCGCAGTCGGAAAGTTTTGGACGAGCTCTACCGCCAGATTCGGCCCCGATAATACCGCGATCTTCTGCTTTGGAAAAAGTTCGCTTAGGATTTGACTCATCCGCATTCCGGTACCGTGCTCGATCCCTTTCACGCAACTCAATAGCACCGAGGGAACATTGCCAATCGCTTCTCGCAGTTGCGCTCCAACTTTTCGCAAGACCATTGATGGCGTTGCGAAAACGATCAGATCCGCTCCGGCGCAATCACTGAGATCGGAAGTAACACGCACTGATCCAGGTAGTGTTAGTCCGGGTAGATAATCACTGTTTTCGCGCGTTTCTCGCATGCGCGCCACGCGATCAGCGTTGTGACCCCAAAGCGAAACTTGACGTCCATCTTTACCCCATAACCAGGCTAAAGCCGTTCCCCAACTACCAGCACCAAGAATTGCTGTTTCGCCGATTTTCACTTTCGAGTAAAACGCGTCTCTGTCCCACGCACGAGCCGCGAAAGATTTGAACGATGGCGCCAAATCACGACTGCCGCGAGACAAACCGACGAGTAGAATAACGATTTTCCGGCGATTTGACGTAGCCAGGTCATAATCAGAATGATGAGCGGTAATGCTGCCGCAGCTGCCACTGAAGCCACCGAAACATAGCGCGTGACCGCGAACGTTAGTATCCAAACCGCGGCACCGACCAGTGCCGCGACGGGAGCCAGGCCGAAAAGCGCTCCGCCTGAAGTCGCAACGCCTTTGCCGCCTTTGAAGCGTAGCCAGACCGGAAAAGAATGGCCCAGCACGCTAGTTATCGCTGCGAGAATTCCAAACATTTCCGACGAGTCCCATTCTGGCTGCACTCTCGTGGCAATCAGCATCGACATCTTCACGGCACCAAAACCCTTCAAGAAATCTGCCATGAAAACCGGGTAGCCGTAACCCTTTCCGAGTGTGCGTATCACATTAGTTGAGCCGACGTTGCCACTACCGCACTTTCGAATGTCAATTCCTGCGATTCGACCCGCGAGATAGCCGAACGGAATTGATCCCAATAGATAGCTCCCGACCACGGCGACGGCGAATGCGAGCATCAGAGGTTACTCGGAGTTGCGGCTACTTCCATAGTCGACTGTCTACATAAGTTATTCTTAGATAACCATATAGATATTATAGCAATATCAGCTGGTGTAATTCCACTTATCCGACCGGCCTGTCCCAGCGAACTTGGCCGAGTGGTCGCTAGTTTCTGCCTCGTTTCAGAGCGAAGGCCAGGAATTTCATCATAGTTCAGCCAATTTGGAATCGCTTGCTCCTGCCTACGCTCAAGCTGCCGATTCTGGTCTGATTGTCGCTCTGCATAGCCCGAGTATTTGAAGTCTGTCTCAATTAACTGCCAGACTGCCATGGGCATGAGACGAAGAAGCTCTAACGGCAGGTCTTGGGCCCGAAACTCGGGTCTTTTGAGTAATTGAGCGATCGGGAGGCCATTGAGCTTGGTCTGGGCAGCTAACAGTCGCGCCTCATCCAAAAGACGCAGCTTTTCCCTATGGTGAGTCCACCGTCCCTGACCTACTAATCCCACGTCAAATGCACGGGACGTCAGGCGCTGATCAGCATTGTCGTGGCGCAAAAACAAGCGATCCTCGGCCCGGCTTGTAAACATGCGATAAGGCTCTTCGGTGCCTTTAGTAACAAGATCGTCGATTAGAACCCCGATGTACGCTTTGCTGCGTTCGAGCACTAGGGGCGAACGGCCTTGAAGCTGCAAGGCTGCGTTCGCCCCCGCAATCAAGCCTTGCGCCGCCGCTTCTTCATAGCCCGAAGTCCCGTTAACCTGACCGGCGAAATACAATCCATTGATCAGCTTCGTCTCAAGAGTCGGGAAGAGCTGAGTTGGCGGAAAATAATCGTATTCCACCGCGTATCCAGGCCGCATTATTTCCGCTCGCTCCAGAGCGGGGATTGAATGTAAGAATTCAAGCTGAACGTCGTATGGCAAACTAGTGGAGATGCCGTTTACGTAATATTCTTTTGTGTGGCGGCCTTCCGGCTCAAGGAAAAGTTGATGCGACGCCCTATCCGAGAATTTTACAACCTTGTCCTCGATCGATGGGCAATACCTGGGTCCCTTCCCCTTGATCCGGCCAGCATAGAGCGGGGAGCGCTCAAGATTGGCGCGGATGATTTCATGCGTTCTTTTGGTAGTATGAGTTATCCAGCAGGGCACTTGTTCCACGTGGAACGTTCCGCTGCGAACGCGGTTCAGCGTAAAGGTTTCCCCTTCGTAGTCACCAATTTCCTCTTCATAAAACGAGAAGGTCGGCGGTGGCTCGTCGCCAGGTTGGATCGCGCAGCGGGAAAAATCAATCGACCGCGCGTTTAATCGGCACGGCGTCCCTGTCTTGAATCGACCGACTTGGAAACCTAACTGCCGAAGATTATCGCTGAGATTCGAACTGGCATCGGCCATTCGTCCTCCAACCTTGGTTGCTCCGCCAAGGTGCAAGAGGCCCCGGAGGAATGTCCCAGAAGTAATCACGACACTTCGGGCAGCGATTGTTAGTCCCAAGTCCGTTTCCACCCCGACAACCTTTCCATCCTTAGTAAGGATGCGTGAGACGGTCCCTTGTTTAAGGTCGAGACTTTCTGCCGATTCCAAAATGGCCTTCATGCGGAATTGATAAGCCTTCTTGTCGCACTGTGCCCTCGGGGCCTGGACCGATGGCCCCTTTGTCTTGTTAAGCGTTCGAAACTGAATTCCTGTAGCGTCGGCATTCAAGCCCATTGCGCCCCCCATGGCGTCTATCTCGCGGACAATATGTCCCTTGGCGAGGCCACCAATCGCTGGATTGCATGACATTTGCCCAATCGTGTCTAAGTTTTGAGTCAACATTAAAGTGCGGCATCCAATTCGTGCGGTGGCTAGTGCAGCCTCGATCCCGGCATGGCCGCTGCCGACAACCACTACATCATATTTTGTCGGTATCCTAAAACTCATTGTGCTCTAACTAATTGGTGATGAATTCTCTACGTGTATTTGATGCCTCGCGCCCGCATCCTTTATTGGTCTTTTCGAATTGTGCGAAGTCTGTATCGCGGCATATGCCATGCGGCCGAGTATTATTAAAAGCAATGCTGTAGTTACAAACGCGCCTCCCCATATCCAATACTCAATCATGCGAGGATAATTTTTCCCCCCCATAATGCGCACTGCAAACTGACCCAGGGTGCCCGCATAAACATACAAAAAAAGGCCAGGTGCCCGTCCGATCGACGCCCAAAGCATGTAGCTGCCAAATGGGATTCTCGTTATGCCGTAAAAATAATTCAATAAGCTGGTTGGGAAAAGTGGATGCAGCTGACTCAACAGAATAATCTTCCAGCTCTCGCGTTCTACCGCAGGCTCCAATGCACGCAGGGTCGGGTTATGTGAAAGTTTCTGCTGAAACCATCGTCTGGCGATCCATCGGCTTAATGCAAAGGAAATTGCCGTGGCAACGAGATTACCCACCAGCACGATAAAAAATCCCCACCACAACCCAAAAAAGAAACCTCCGCCGACCGCGAGAATGCCACCCGGCAGCAGAAGAATATTGCAAGCGGCGAAAAGCAGTGGATAGCAAACAGCTCCCCATGCTCCCCAACTCATCACGCGCTGTTGCGATGCTTCGATAAAACTGACAATCGGAACGAAGCGCGAAAGCACAATTGCCACTGCAATTGCGATAACGAGCGCTCCAACTTGCCAGCAAATCACGCGGCTGAGCTTCGGCATCCGCAAATTCTGCTCGCGTCACTGGCTTCACGCAAATCTCGCCAGCTGCATTATCGGGACGAGAAATTCGTATTAACCTAGCTAGACACTCGAGGGCTCGGCATTTCTACGACGCGGAATACCGAGGCTGTCAAAGATCATCCGGGTAGCGTCGGAACGGTTGAGTGTGTAGAAGTGAATCCCGGCAACATCGTTATCCAGAAGGTCGTGACATTGTTCTATCGCGAAATGCAGGCCTACACGCCTGACCATCTCAGGATCGTTTTGGCAACGATGTAGAGCGCGCAGAAGCTTGGCTGGGAATCGCGCGCCGCCAGCCAGCTCTGCTATTCGTTTGAAACCGCTAAGGGATGTAATCGGCATGATACCAGCGATAATGGGGATGTTGATGTCGACGAGAGCACAGCGTTCGCGGAAATCGAGGAAATCGCGATTGTCAAAAAAAAGCTGCGTGACGATGTAGTCGGCGCCGGCGTCTACTTTCGCTTTGAAGTGATCCATTTCGAGTAATCGATTCGGCGTGGCAGGGTGTCCTTCAGGGAAGCCGGCCACTCCGATCCCGAAACCGCGGCGGTCCGGATGCGCGCCGGACTCGTTGAATCGGCGAATGAATTTAACCAAATCGATTGCATGTTGGAACGAGTCTCGCGATTTATCGTAGGCAATTCCAACCGGCCTATCGCCTCCGAGCGCGAGAATGTTTCCAATGGCCGACTTGGCGTATCGAAGGAGAATGGCTTCGATCTCCTCTTCGTTGTGGCACACGCAGGTAAGGTGGGGAATCGGATCGAGCTTTGTTGTGTGTTGAATTCGCTCGACCAGACCGTGCGTCAAATCACGTGTTGAGCCGCCGGCACCGTACGTCACGCTGACAAAATGCGGCATGTAAGATTCGAGGTCGCGAATCGTTTGATAGAGAGTCTCAGCCGCCTGTGCGGTTTTCGGCGGAAAGAACTCGAACGAAAACGTGGGAGAATCTCCCCGCATGATATCGATAATGTGCATGGACTCGGCGCCTACCTTCGTTCGTCCCGCGACTTTTGGTCAACTCACCGAAAGAACATTTTCAGCCATATATTCGGCGTAAACCGCATGAATCTGGCCTGGGCTCGCTGTCACCAAGTTCTCCAGACAGCAGTTGTCGAGGGCTCCGATCAAAACAGCAGCATCCCGTTGCAATCAAATTCACTGCAAAATCGCAAACACCCGCGCTGGAAACCCCGAGCCACCTTTTGGTTTTGGAAAGCTCACTATCGCAATTGCGCCGGCTTCGGGGAGTTGATCGAGATTGGTAAGCAGTTCGATCTGATAATGGTTTGTGCTGAGAATGTACGCCTCAAGAGAGTAATCGTCTTTGCTGGTGGCGATTCCCGGATCGGTATCTGTCGTCTCGTGACCCGATGCGGTGATCTTTCGCTCCTCATAAAGATACTTCAACGCTGGCAAACCCCATCCGGGATAATGTGCAATACCGTTGGCATCCTTGTTTTCCATCCTTGCCGCGTCGGGCCAGCGCTTCGACCAATCAGTCCGCATCGCAACAAACGCACCGGCGGGAATTGGTCCGTGATTTGTCTCCCATTTTTTCACGCGCTCGAGCGATAGCGTGTAATCGGGATTTTTTGTAGCCTCGTCGTGCACATCGATGATAACAAGAGGCAGCACCATTTCTTTTGGATCGATCTGATCTACTGTGCGAAGTCCCTTTATGAAATGAGCAGGGGGGTCCACATGCGTGCCCCATTGGCCGACATGCGTATACAGTTCGGAGAAGAAACCTGTTCCCATGACGTTAGAACGCTTCTCATACCAGTAAATTGTTTTGCGTGCCTCATCCGGAAACCCCGGCCAGTGCGGGATTCCCGGTGCAAACTCGTGCGTCAGGTCTACATATCGTTTGCCGGCAATAATCTGTTGAATTTGCCAAAGCGACGGTTCCTCTGCGCTCCATACCGATGAAAAAGCCGCGAGGGACAGGCCCACACTCCACAAGAAGATTTTCTTAATGGGCATTTGGGCCTTGTTAAAGCATTTCACATTAAGAAGCCAATATCTTCGAATAACTTTGAATAAGTCGCGTCCTTCTTCGAAAAACCAAAGCTGTCGGTATTCCATGCTGATGTTATCAACAGTTCATCCCGACGGCTAATACGTGGTGCATTAGACTGACTTATTCTCAATTAGAAGAAGACTACAGAAGAGTGAAAACTCTCATCAAATTCATTACCAGTTGTGGAAAACTTTTTGACACCGAAAAACGCAACGAGAACCGATTGTGCTACTGGAAACAACGATAAAATGCAGCAGGAACAGGTTCCACTTCATGAGCCAACAGCAATTTCAAACACATGTGCGTACCAACCTTACAAAAATGACAGTCTTTTCGAGCACGCCACCTGGGTTTACGCGTTCTGTCGCGAACACCTTTTTCGTGACGATACTAAGCGCATTATTACAGCTCTTTGGCCGGAGGGACGTCCTGCTCCGGGAACAACCCTAATTGAACTCGGATGCGGGCCCGGCTTTTACTCATGCCGATTGG
The DNA here is from genome assembly GCA_003221195.1 of Verrucomicrobiota bacterium. GTDB lineage: Bacteria > Verrucomicrobiota > Verrucomicrobiia > Chthoniobacterales > UBA10450 > Udaeobacter. Next base: position 7,163 of record QHQO01000168.1, on the reverse strand, counting down.
GAGAGCGCTTTCGGGAAATGTCCATCATTGGAGTGGATCGCTCTGGCAAACAGGTGCAATGGGCCAAGGACCGAGCCGAGGCGCTTCAGCTGAGTAATTGCTGTTTTAAACGAATCAATGCGCTCAAGTTGTCGTGTCCCGAGGCAGCGTTTGATGTCGTACTGGCTTCGCGATTACTCACTATTTTGCCCGAACAAGCAGGCGTCATCGCTGAGATGTATCGTGTCTTAAAGCCAGGAGGTCGCTGTTTCGTTGCCGAACCGCGCTACGCCTGTTGGGCATCAATTCCACTTTTGGCGATGTGGCTTCTCGTGGGGTTAGTTCCCTCCGAAAATGGCTTTCGGGAACCATACAAAGCAACGGTATTTTCGGGGGATACATTCGCGAACCTTTTCCTGGCGCAACCATGGAAGAAGATTAGGACTTGGAAGGATGGGCGCTACCAGTACGCTCTTTGCCAAAAAGGATAGCAACCGACAGCGCAACGAATGAGAAGGGATCATCGCGTTGTTGATCCGAATAGAGCGCCTAAGAATTTTGCTGGCTGCTCGGCGTTGGCGCTGATGACCAAGGCGCCTCGCGCTGGACAGGTAAAAACGCGCCTTGTCCCGCCGCTGACGAATGAGGAAGCCGCGCAACTTAACAGGTGTTTCTTGCGGGATACAGGTGCAGCGATTTCTGCTTATTGCAGCAGCCTGATTGCACCAAGCCCCAGCCGGCCAAGCGCACGTGGGGTTGCGGTTTACACTCCGGTCGGTTCCGAGTCAGACTATACTGATATTCTGCCCACCGATTTCAGTTTGCTGCCACAGCGCGGCAAAAATTTCGGTGAACGCCTGTATTTTGCGGCCGAGGACTTGTTCAAGTGCGGCTTCGACGCCGTCTGCTTGATTGATTCTGACAGTCCGACCGTTCCTGCCGGGAATTTTGCCCAAGCTATAGAGCTCCTTTCGTTGCCGGGCGATCGGATCGTCCTGGGCCCTTGCGAAGATGGTGGTTATTATTTGATTGGACTAAAAGGATTGCACCGAGAGCTCTTCGAGCGAATCGACTGGAGCACCGAACAAGTTTTCCAGCAAACTAGCCAGCGCGCGACCCAAATCGGTGTCAGGGTTCATGAATTGCCTCGCGGCTTTGACGTGGACGATCGCGCGGCGCTACATCGACTTTGCGATGAACTGCTGGGCAGAAATGCGCGCGATAGAATCGCGCCTCGGACTACAGAATTTCTCCGCGAACTTGTCGCGCGCGATGATCGCGGGCGGATTTGGTCGTTGTAGGCCGGGCGCTTTGCTTGCTGAATCGAGAGGAACAGAAGCAGTTGTCCTATAATAGCTACGTGACTAGCCTCACATTCGCATGGCAAAACGCGCATTAGTCACCGGCGGCGCCGGCTTAATTGGCTCACATGTGGTCGACCTTCTCGTGAACGAAGGCTGGAAGGTTCGGGCGCTCGATAACCTGGAACCGCAAACCCACCGTCGCGGAAAGCCGGCCTGGATCAACAAGAAGGCGGAATTCATTTACGGCGATTTGCGTGATCGCGACACGATTATCGCCGCGCTAGACAAGACAGACGTCGTTTTTCACCAAGCTGCCTACGGCGGTTACATGCCAGAGATTACGAAATTTGTGCATGTAAATTCGCTCGGCACGGCCCAAATACTCGAGGTCATCCGCGAGAAAAACCTGCCGGTTAAGAAAGTCGTGGTCGCCAGCTCGCAGGCTGTCTACAGCGAAGGCGCGGGCGATTGTCCTAAACATGGATTGGTTTTTCCGATGTTGCGTCCGGTGGAGCAATTGCGCAACGGCGATTGGCAGGTGCATTGCCCAATCTGCGGCGCAACCACAACAAGCGTTCCGACTCCGGAAAATGCGCCGGTCGGTGGCGAAACCGTTTACGGCCTGACGAAAGTTGATCAGGAGCGATTGGTCCTCCTATGGGGGAAACAGCTCGGTATCCCCACGGTCGCGCTGCGTTACTCCTGCACATACGGACCGCGCCAATCGATCTTTAATCCTTACACCGGTGTGATCGCGATTTTTTGCACGCGTTTGCTGAACAATTTGCCACCTGTTCTGTACGAAGACGGGCAGCAAACACGCGACTTTTCGTTCGTGGAAGACATCGCCCGAGCGAATTTGCTTGCCGCGGAAACGGTCGAGCTCGACGGACTGCCAGTGAACATTGGCAGCGGCCGCGGCACGCCGATTCGCGAAATCGCCGAACAACTTTCCGATGCTCTGAGCGTCGACATCGCGCCTGAGATCAACGGCGAATTTCGTCCCGGCGAAATGCGACATCTCATTAGCGACACGTCGCTCGCTCGCTCGGCTGGTTACGAACCGGCTGTCGATCTCTGCGAAGGCATCGGTCGTTACATTGATTGGATCCGCGCCCAATCAGACATTCGTGATTACTTCAGCGAAGCTAGCGAAATTTTGAAGAACAAAGGCATCGTTCATCGAGTGAAGCGATGAACATCGCCGCCACCATTCCCGATTTTAGTGCACCGGTCGTCGATCACGCGCGCAAGGATTTTCCGCTGCTGCGCGCGGGCATGACCGTAGGTGAAGCGCTGGAACGCATCCGGCGTGAAGGCGTGGGCGAACGGGTCATTTATTTTTATGCGATGGACGAACAGCAACGGCTGGTTGGCGTCGTTCCTACCCGCCGTTTGTTGACAGCATCGTTGGAAACACCGTTGCGCCAGATCATGGTTCCGCGCGTTGTGGCTGTTCCCGCCAGCGCAACGATCCTTGACGCCTGCGAATTTTTTGTACTCTACAAATTTCTAGCATTCCCAGTCGTCGACGAGCAACGCCGGGTGGTGGGCATCATCGACGCGAACCTTTTCGCCGAAGAAATTTTGGAGGCAGGCGACGGTACAGCCCGAGAAGGGGGCAGTTCTATCACGCAGGTGAGTCCGGATTTCTTTGAGGCTCTCGGCTTTCACATCGAACAAATCCGCGGCGCTTCGCCGTGGCGCGTTTTCCGGTTCCGTTTTCCGTGGTTGCTGGTCACGGTCGCGGGCGGCACCCTCTCAGCAATCCTGGCCGGCTTTTTTGAAACGACACTCGCACACAGTTTGGTGCTGGCGTTCTTTCTCACAATGGTGCTGGGGCTAAATGAAAGCGTGAGCATGCAATCGATGAGCGTAACGATTCACGCGTTGCGTTCTGCTCAAGTTACGTGGCGCTGGCTGGCTACAGCATTTCGTCGAGAGTTGATGACCTCGATTCTACTTGGCGCCGCGTGTGGTCTTGTGGTCGGCTTGGTTGTTTGGCTGTGGCGAAATAATGGCGCCGCGGCGTTCGTCATCGGCGGTAGCATCGCACTTTCGCTCGTCACGGCCTGCGGGTTTGGCCTGGGCGTGGCGTCGCTTCTTCACCGATTCAGGCTGGACCCAAAAATTGCGGCAGGACCGATCACACTGGCACTGGCGGATTTTTTTGGACTGGTGATTTATTTCACTAGTGCGTGGTTGGTTTTGCGATGAGCAGCGTCTCGGTCATTATCCCCGCGCTTGATGAGGAGGAACCGATCGCCGGCGTCGTGCGGGAATGTTTTGCGACAGGTTTGCCTAACGAGGTCATTGTCGTTGATAACGGCAGCACTGATCGCACGGCCGAACGCGCTCGTGAAGCCGGTGCGCGCGTGGTGACCGCGCCGCGCGGGTACGGACGCGCGTGTGCCGCAGGCGTTCGTGCGCTTTCGCCCAAATGCGACATCGCGGTTTTTCTCGATGGCGACGGCAGCGACGCGCCCGCGTTCATGAATCAGCTTGTCGAACCCGTGGCACGGGGGACGCACGACTTCGTGATCGGCTCGCGAACCCGCGGACAACGCGAACCGGGCAGCCTGAATCTCCAGCAGATTTTTGCCGGACGACTCGCCGGATTGATTTTGCGACTGCTCTACGGGGTTCGTTATACGGACATGTCTCCATTTCGTGCCGTTCGTCGTGATGCGCTCGAACGGCTCGACATGCGCGAGCAGACCTACGGCTGGAATTTGGAGATGCAGATGAAAGCCGCGCGCGACGGCCTGCGTGTTCTCGAAATACCCGTGAACCATCGCCGGCGTGCCGGTGGCCAATCCAAAGTTTCAGGCACGTTGCGTGGTACATTTGTCGCTGGCGCGCGCATTGCCGCGACATTAGTGCGCGTCGCTCTCGGGTAGTCGATTCCATCTGGCAGTTCCTGAGTTTTTGTGTAGCGTCGCCGTATGGTTTCGATGCTTGATCTCGAGAGATTTCGCACCACGCCGCTCACCCGTGAACCGTTTGAGTTTTTAATTGTTCCAGAGTTTGTAAAGACTGAGGCGCGAGCTGCAATCGATAAGGATTATCCCGAGGTTGCCCGGGCGGGTAGCTTTCCCCTTCGAGAGGTGACTTATGGCCCGGCGTTTGCGAAGCTGATCGAGGAGATGCGCAGCGAGGAGTTTCGCAAAGCGTTCGAGGCAAAATTTGACGTCGATCTGACTAATCGCCCGGACATGATCACCGTGCGCGGCCGTTGTAGCGAGAAAGATGGTAAGATCCACACCGATTCCGAGACAAAGATCATCACTATTCTTGTTTACATGAATTCGGCTTGGGAATCTTCTGGCGGCCAGCTTCGCTTGCTGCGATCCGGGACGAATCTGGAAGACGTCATTCTCGAAGTGCCGCCAACCGAAGGCACGCTGCTGGCGTTTCGCCGCAGCAATAATTCGTGGCACGGTCACAGACCGTTTTCCGGCCCACGCCGGGTCATTCAATTCAACTGGGTTACGAGTGAGGCGGTAGTACGGCGCGAGCAGAACAGGCATCGATTTTCCGCGTGGATGAAAAAAATGCGCGGCGCGCTGTCAGGCGAAAAACAGGCGGCCTAAGCGTCCGACCAGCGAGCTGTAGCTACGCTGCCCGGTTTGATTTACTTTGCAGCAATTGAACGGTCAGATTGAAACGCCAAGGGATTCAGACGCACCGGCACTGCGATCCGCCGAATTCTCGCGGATCTTGCTAATTAAGCCCTCGGCGCTGGGTGATGTCGTGCACACGATCCCGGTGCTGGTGAAACTGCGCGCCCGTTATCCGCGTGCGCGGATTGACTGGCTGATCACGCCTGAGAACGCGGAGATCGTGCGCTGCCATCCGGCGCTTTCGAATGTCGTTCTTTTTGCTCGGCGCGATTTCTCGCAAAGAGGTCGCAGATGGCGAGCGATGCTGGAATTTCTCGATCTGCTCAAACAGATTCGCCGCGCGAAGTACGATCTGGTGATCGACATGCATGGCCAGGTGCGTTCGGCTTTTTTCGTGCTCATCAGTGGCGCGCGCGTTCGCATCGGGTTTGATCGACCGGTCAAACGGAGGCTTACAATTTCCACCGAGCACGATCTCAAGAACGTACCCAGCCATGGCTGGCGTGGCGCGCGCGAGGGTTCATGGATCGCATACACGCATCGCATAGCTATTCCGACGCTCGACGTGCATGCAATCGATCGTTACCTGTGGGTCGGAAAACTGCTTGGGTTCGACGACAATCCGCCAGATTTAACAATTCACCTTTCTTCGGGAACCGTACGTAACATTGAGCGATTACTGAAAGAGAAAGGTGTGGATGCGGCTCAGCCACTGGTTGTTCTGGTGCCTGGAACCATTTGGGAGACGAAGCATTGGACGATTGAAGGGTTCGCGGGTGTCGCCCGGCATTTTCTCCGCGAGGGATTTGCCGTCGCGTTGGCGGGTACCAAGCGCGACCAGCCGCGCTGCCGGCAGATCGCCGCCGCGGCGCCAGGCGCGTGCGATCTTTCAGGAAAGACAACCCCAGCGGATTTGGCAGCCCTTATTCGACGTGCTGAGGTCGCCATAACCAACGATTCGGGCTCGATGCACGTTGCCGCGTCGCTCGGCAAACCGATGGTCAGTGTCTTCGGTCCGACCAATCCGGTTCATATTGGCCCGTACGAGCGACCAGAATCGGTCGTGCGCGTGGACTTACCGTGTTCGCCATGCAATTACCGTCGCTTGAGCCAATGCCCGTTTGATCACGCCTGCATGAAGCAAGTTACTTCAGCGATGGTGGTGGAGCGCGTAAGAAAAATCCTTGGGAGTGCAAAGAGTCCAGCGGAGGCGGCCAATTGCCTTTCATCGCCTTGATCGAACTTTGGAAACGGTGCTTGCCGCCGACCGTTTGGGCTCGCGATTGGATTCAGCGAAGGATCGGCAGTGAGTGGACGGCGACTAACATGAATTGAATATGGAGATCGCCGTACGCAGAGCTGGACCTTCGGACGCCGAAGCGATCTGGAAGTGTTACACTGCGCCGCTGGCCGTTCGCAACACGCTGCAAATGCCTTACCGCAGCCTCGAATCAGTTCGTGAGCAACTGACCAAATGTGGAGAAGGCGATCACATTTTGGTCGCAGCCATTGATGACGAGGTCGTGGCGTGATCGGCCTGCATACGTCTTCGAAGCCGCGAGTCAATCACAGAGGCGAGATCGGGATGATGGTTCGCGACGACTGGCATGGCAAAGGCGTCGACACGGCGATGATGCGGGCGGTGATTGATTTAGCCGACAAATGGCTAAACCTTGCGCGAATCGAACTGACAGTTTTCACGGACAACCAGTCTGCGATCGCGCTCTATCGCAAATTTGGATTCGAGATTGAAGGCACGCATCGCAAGTATGCGTTCCGCGACGGGGACTTCGTAGACGCTTACGCGATGGCGCGGATCAAATGAAAAATCCTGCCGCAGCGAAGTCGCCAAGTTTAATGAGCAATTCGTTCTTAGGAATCTGGCAATTTGATTCCCTTGTGGCGGGAAGCCGATAAGATCGACCACCGCTGTGAATAGAACGAAGGCAATTTTCGCTGGACTACTCGCAGGATTGCTCGCCGGAGTCGTGATGACCGCGGCGATGTTATTGCTCGCTGTGCTGGGCGTGGCTACACCACTTGTAATTATTGGAGATCGACTTTCGGTTTTCATTCCGCCCGGTCCGTTTCTTTCCATTATGGGCAAGGTAGGCGGTTACAATCATCTCAAGCAACTCGGCGTTGGGTCGACGATAGCTGGTCAACTCATCGTTGGCGCAATGGCCGGAGCGATCTTTGGATTGTTCTCGCGCCGCAATCCTGCGGGAGCTTCTGCGATCTGGACCATGTCGATATT
>QHQO01000077.1 GCA_003221195.1 Verrucomicrobiota bacterium | reverse complement strand
TTTTAAACAGCTCGCCTTGCTAGACTTCGCTGCGAATTTAAAACCCCAATTAATGACGACTCAGCCAACCACTGGCCGTCGTGAAGTTCACGTTTGAATTTATGAAGCTGTTCTCGGTGTTGCTAAAGTTCGCCGCCGCCAGCGGTGGCTCAGCTCTGTCTCGTTAGGCGTTGAGCATCGACTATCTATCGGACCATCCGGAATTCATTCCTGCGCTGGCGCAGGAGACGCTCGATCACTATCGCGACATCCTCCGCGACGAGACACTCGAGACTCGCTGCGCCAAGCTCCGCTCGCACATGCACACGGACAGCCTGCCCCTCGCACTTGTCGCGTCCGCGGACGGAGAGTTGTTCGGCATGGGGGCTCTGCGCGAGCACGATTTACCCGGCCACGAGGAGTTGACGCCTTGGCTCGGCGGCATGTTCGTTCGGCCGCACCATCGGCGCCGCGGAGTTGGATCGGCTCTTTGCCACGCGCTGGAAGAGAAGGCTTGGCTCATGGGCTTTCCTGTTCTTTACTTGTTCACGTTGGATCAGCAGCGGCTCTATGCACGTTTGGCTTGGCAGCACTTACAGCCTTCTTCTTGGCTCGGTCATCCAGTCGATATCATGTTCAAGCGCCGTCCAAACGCCTAACCAAGCGCTGGAGCGAACCGCCGCCCCGGCGTACATTTGCATTTCAGATGAATAAGACAGTTTCAGCCCGGACCACGCTCGCTCTCAGCGGCGGTCGCTCATCTCTTTCTCGTTAGGCAGCAGCAGGCCGGCTACAACGCACGTCAAATGCGCACTCGTGTCGGATCGGCAGCCCTCTTTTGCGTTATGGCCGCCATATTTCTCGTCGAACTCGCGACCGGGGCAGTCAGAAACGACGCTCGTCTCCTTCGGCTCGGCGCGCTACCTGATAGCGGTGAGATTGGTCACGAGTACTGGCGTCTGATCACGTTCGGGTTTTCACACTGGGACCTCACGCATCTCCTGCTCAACAGTGTCCTGCTGCTCATATTGGGACCGATCGTAGAGCGCCGCGCCGGTACCGCGTGGCTCCTGCTCGTGTTCCTCACTGCATCAATGGCTAGCGGCGCCGGTATTCTCTTTAAACATCAGCTCTGGCCATCGCAAGGCGTCTCGCTTGGCGCGTCCGGTGGACTATTCGGCCTTCTCGGGGCCGCGCTCGTGCTCGCCTTCCGGGTCCCCTCACAAACTAAATTCGGTCGAATGCGCCTGATTATCGTACTGGCAGTGGGACTAACCTACTCATTCTTCCCTGGCGTCAGCATGATCGGCCACATCATTGGCTTGATTGTCGGCACCGCGATGGCATTTTTGATTCCTCGGGCGACAGCGAGGCCCGTGGTCGCCGACGCCTAACATGCCGCGGAGCATTCACCCCACCAGCCTAACCAAACGATGCAGGTTCTTAATCAAGGAAAAAGGAAGAATACATTCTTCGCCTGGATCTCGATCAAGCAAATGAATGAATTAGCCTAACCAGCCGACAGAGACAACGCGCGGAAATTGACCTTAGTTCGCATGGCCCGGCTCCGCTCCGCATTTTTCCTAAATTCAGGTCGCCAGCACGCTCACCCGCGCGTGTCTCATCTTTAACGTTAGGCCTATGCCACCCGCCATTGCCGGCAAAGTAATCGATCCTGAGAAGCAACTGCAAAGTTTCATCGACAAGTTCGAACCGCCACACCAAGCAACAATTCGGGCCGCGCGCAAGAAACTGCGCAAGCTCTTTCCCCCGCGACCGAACTCGCCTACGACAACTACAACTTCTTTGTCATCGGCTTTGGGCCGAACGATCGTCCATCGGACTGCATTGTCACCATTGCCGCGGCAGCTAAGGGGGTAGGATTATGCTTTGTCCGCGGCGCGAGCCTGCCCGACCCGGCGAAGGCGAGCCTCGACGGTTTCATCGCTCGAAAGGACGGGCGCGTCGACTGGCTCGAAACCTCGGACGAATTCGCAGGCGGGGACACCCTGGACCCAGGATTCGTCGAGACTTTCCTCAAGACGATCGACTGCTATGTCATGGGGTCGCGAACCTATGAGACCGCGTTGAGTTTTGAAGCCAAAGGGTTGGGGTGGGCGTACGGCGACAAACCCACCTTCGTCCTCACTAGTCGCGATCTGCCGCGAACCCGGGATACTGTCGAGTTCTACTCAGGCGATCTTGCGCAGTTCGTGAATGGGCACTTGCGGCCTACGTTCCGTACCATCTGGTTTGTTGGAGGCGGTGTAGTTTCCGGCGAATGCCTTCGTCTCCGGCTAGCCGACGAAGTTCGTTACTCGATGCTGCCGATCTTGATTGGCAATGGGATATCGTTCTTCGAGAGGCTCGACAGAGACATCGCCCTCCATCTGGCGGAGATTAAAGCCTATAAGAGCGGCATGGTGGAGCTTTGTTATGAGGTGCGAGGACATGGTGGCGAGCCATGAGGAGCCGCCACCTAACAATTCACTCCAGTCGCCGCCCACAAGCGGCCGCGGCTGAGTTCAAACGTTAGGCGAAGGAGTAGAGTTCGACCTAGATTTCTCGGAATCACCTGACTAGCTAGCGAACAATGAAGATCAAAGAGATCACTTTCGTTTGCTGCGCTGTCGGCGACATGAGCCGCGCCCGTGCCTTTTACGAAAGCATACTGGGATTGAAACCAAACGCGCCTGTCGGTCAGGATCCCTATTGCATCGAGTACGACGTCGGGGCCGGAACGTTCGCAATCGAAAGGAACCCGGACTGGCCTGTTTCTCCTGACGGCATGTCAGTTACATTTGAAGTCGAGGACTTCGATGCTGCTGTCAGACATCTGCGCGACCATGATGTTGCGTTCTTCCTCGGACCGACTGAAACGAAGGTTTGCCATTGGGCGGCGTTTCGCGATCCCGACGGGAATCGGCTGGTCATTCACAAGCGAAAGTGAATCGCGTAGCGAGGAACGACGGCTGGTAGGTTGTCTTTGCTTCGTCGAATCGGCTCCTCGGACTTTCGAATTGACCAAACGAGTCTGTTCTCAGATAAGATAGCTCCATGAGAAAATCACAACTCACATTTTGCTTTGTTATCGTCGGCTTGCTTGGCGCAACCCAATTTTCGAGAGGCGCTGATCCGGCCCATTCGGACCAACCCGCGGTAGCTCCCACCGAGGCGATCTCCAAGCTCAAGGAAGGCAATGGTCGTTATACGGGCGGCAATCTGCAACATCCTGGTCAAACGGCGGAACGGCGCACGGAACTGGCAAATACTCAGCATCCGTTCGCCACGATCGTCAGTTGCTCCGATTCGCGTGTGCCGCCAGAAATTGTCTTCGATCAGGGGCTCGGTGATTTATTTATAGTTCGAGTAGCGGGAAACGTGATCAACGATGAAGGGCTGGGCAGCATCGAGTACTCGGTCGATCATTTGGGTACCCGCCTAATTTTGGTGCTTGGCCATCAGAGTTGCGGCGCCGTCAAAGCGGCAAGAGAAACAATTGCTGCCAAAGGTAAAGCACCCGGGCATATCGAATCGTTAGTCACAGCCATCAAGCCTGCGGTTGAAGCTACAGCGAAAGACGATCTCGAGACGACCGTAAAAGCGAACGTTAAAAACGTCGTGCAAGCGCTCCGTTCATCGACGCCGATTCTCAAGGCCGAAGTTGATTCCGGAAAAATACAGGTAATCGGCGGCTACTACAGTCTCGATACGGGCGCTGTCACTTTTCTCGACGAGAAGTAACAGTCGCCCGAATCGGAAGTTCTGGGACGTTGCCTGCTTTCAAAAGCGACGCGAGGGCGCGTGCGCACTCCGAAAGTCCGCGGCCGGACGGACTCGTCCGTGGCGAGCTTTCGCGAAATAGAGACGTCTCCGCTTCGTTTCGCGCGCAGCGCCTTAGAGTGGAATGCGTCCTCGCATCGCTTTCAACAACCCACCACTTGATGCTCGAGGTGCAGCGTCTTCGCAATCGCAGCCGTGCAACAGTAATGAGCCGATGAAAAATATTCATTTTAACGTGAAAGGTCGTATCTTGTCGCGGCGCTTCATCAACGCAACCATGGTCGACGATGCTTACGTCAATCACATACCGGTGCTCACCGGCGGTTCAGGTCGCGAGGAACTGCGCGAGTTTTATTCGAAACGCTTCATTCCACAGATGCCGCCGGATACGGAAATGACACCGGTGTCGCGAACGATCGGCGAGGACCAGATCGTAGACGAGATGATTTTTAAGTTCACGCATACAATCCCGATGGATTGGATGTTGCCAGGAATTCCTCCGACCGGAAAACGCGTGGAGGTTCCACTCGTGGCGATCGTTCGGTTCAAAGACGGCAAGCTGGCGCACGAGCACATTTATTGGGACCAGGCATCTGTGTTGGTCCAGATCGGATTGATCGATCCGGCGAAGCTGCCGGTAGCGGGTGTTGAAAGCGCGCGCAAGGTTCTGGATTCCGGTTTGCCAGCGAACGCGCTGATGCGCCGTGCTGATCTAAACCAGTAGTTGTTTAACCGGCCATGAACCGTTAAACATATCAGGAGCGGCGTATGTCAGCACAACCAAGTCAGCCCTCTCTCTACGAACGCCTCGGCGGAATTTACAGCATTGCCTGCGTCGTCGACGATCTCATTGACCGCGTCATGACTGACCCGCGGCTGAACGCCAACCCAGCCGTGAACGAAGCCCACCATAAAGTCCCGCCGCCTGGCTTCAAATATCTCGTTACTGAGATGGTGGGCTGGGCGAGCGGCGGACCGCAGAAATATACTGGGCGCGCGATGCGCGAGTCTCACGAGCACCTGAACATCACTCCCAAAGAATGGGAGGCGTTCATGGATGACTTTCAACAATCACTCGACAAGTTCAGCGTACCGGTTGCGGAGCAAGCAGAGTTGAAGGCAATCGTCAACAGTACCTACGGCGATATCGTGATTGGCAAATCCGGAAACACCTCCTCGTAGATCACGCTGTCATGTTGAGCGAAGCGAAACATCTCTGGTCCGCGCGCGGGTCGTTCCAGAAATAATCAGAGATTCTTCGCTTCGCTCAGAATGACAGACTAACAATTGAGGGAAATTGTAATCAGTGAGCATCATCGGAAAGATTGACAGCCTTTGGCGTTATCCCGTCAAAAGCATGCGCGGCGAAGAGTTGGATGAAGCTTTTGCAGGTTTCTCAGGAATTTACGGGGATCGCCTCTTTGCCTTTAGAAGTTCAGCGAGTCCAAAGGGATTCCCCTATCTTACCGCTCGCGAGCAGCGAAGACTTCTGCAATATCGCCCGCACTTTCGTTATCCCGACAAAGCCGCGCGGCCCGTTAACTTGACCGAAGCGGAAAGCATGGGCGCGAACCCGGTCTCGGCTGACCCTTCAGAGTTAACGCTCGATGTTGAAACCCCTGCCGGAAAGACGCTCGGAATTGATGATCCAGCTCTGATGGACATGCTCCGGGCCGACATCGACCAAAAACATCAGCTCACATTAATGCGTTCCGAGCGCGCCCTGACCGATTGCCGTCCCGTGTCGATCTTTAGTTTGCAATCAGCGGCGCAGTTGGCCCAAGAGGCAGACACCCCGATAGACAAGCGCCGTTTCC
>QHQO01000167.1 GCA_003221195.1 Verrucomicrobiota bacterium | reverse complement strand
CATTAATTGGGGTTTTAAATTCGCAGCGAAGTCTAGCAAGGCGAGCTGTTTAAAATCAACCCCATGAAAAGAAGTACTCCTCTTTATGCAGCGTTGGATCTGCACAGTCGCCACAGCGTGCTGGGCAGTCTGGATCATGACGGCCGAACGCAGCCGCGGATGCGTTTTGCTACTGAAGCAAAGATTCTGAGAACGCAGGTGGAGCGGTTGCGGCGAAAGCGGCGGCCGCTTTACCTCACCATGGAGGCCGGAGCGTTGACGCGTTGGGCCAGCGGGATTGTACGTCCGCTGGTGGACCGGTTGATCATTTGCGAGCCGCGGCACAATCGGCTGATCAACTCCAACCCCACCAAGAGCGATGAAGCGGACGTGGAAGGGATGTGTTTGCTTCTGCGGCTGGGCAAGCTCAAAGAAGTGTGGATGGGAACAGATCGCACCCGCGAGATTTACCGTGCGCTGGTTTATGAGCTGCTCAACTGGCGCGACGCGCAACGCGAACTCAAAGCGCTGATCAAGGCGCGCTATCGGCAATGGGGCGTGTTGCGACTGCATGGGATCAGAGTCTTCTCCCTCAAGGGGCGCGAAGAGTAACTGGCCCAACTTCCAGCCGAGGAAGAACGCCGAATGATGCGACGGCTTTACCGCCAATTGGATCACGCGCTGGAACAATGGAAGGAGACGAGAGAGGAAGTAGAGCGAGTCGGTGGAGCCTTTTGGGAGGTGCGCGAGTTTCAGCGCCTGCCAGGCGTGGGCCCGATCGCGGCGCACGTCTTTAGCGCGATCATTGAAGAGCCATCCCGCTTCGGCAGCAAGTTCAAGCTCTGGAAATACAGCCAGCTGGGGATCACCGATCGCACCAGCGACCACAAACCGCTGGGCTATCAGCGGCTGGACCGGCGGGGAAATGCCGAACTGAAAAACCTCTCCTACCACGTCTGGCGAACAGCCTGCAAATCGACCACCGGTCCCAATCCGATCAAAGCGTTTTACCAGCAAAGCCGCTTACGCACCGGGAGCGTACGCCACGCCCGGCTAAACACTCAGCGCAAGATCCTGGAAGCGATGTGGCTGATCTGGCTGCGATGCCGGCCTTTTGACCCCAACAAGTTTGCCCAAACACAACCTGCTGCTCTCAAGGAGCAAGCTGCAGTGGAAAGCAAAGGCAGCAAACCAAAGTGACAGCGAAGCATTAAGCCACTAAGGCCCCTTGGGCACAAAGAAAGAGCTTTACCCGGATGACTCCCGACCAATCGCTTGACCGCGACAACATCAATGACAAACGCAGGTCCGTTTGGCGTGAATGCAGCGCCGGGTGAAAATTACAACTGCGTGCTTCCCCATGGTGATCATGCACCGCGCTCGTCGCGAGTCCCAAGAACCTGCATGAAAGAACGCATCCCATCACCAGAGCTCAAACGGCCTGGCACCACTGCTTTGCTCTAATCACCCGCGAAAGCCAAAGCCACCGAGCTAATCCTTGAGAGAGGTGCCACCTCCAAACCCCTCGGCAAAAATGTAGCCGTTTGAAGGTCAGGCCAGCCTACACACTTTTTCCTTGATTAAGAACCTTCATCGATTGGTTTGATGCAGATTGTGAAAATCACTTTACTCGGAAGAACGTCTTCTTTCGGTCACTCTCTTCCACGATGAATCTCTCCTGTTGAAATTCTAGAAGCTTTGTTCTGCCTCTGAAAACCTGCGGCGTTTCTCCTGGATCGGGAGTGCGAAATGTGAATTTGAAATCATCAATGATGTCGTTTCCGTCGAGTCGCCACGTGCCTTTACTCATAACCATCCACTTGCAAGAGAACATAACGGCGAACCCAATCGACGTACGCTTGTTCGGTCCGGATCGAGTAATGCTTCACTCGCAAATGCCAGCGAACGCCATCAAGTAACTTGGGCGAGCAAGCGACGGCTGCCGTGGAGGGTGGCACGCCGAAGATCGTGTCGAAATAGTTGCGCAATGGCAAGTCGCGCGCTTCAGCGAAAAATGATCGCGCAGAACGATTACAATCGGATCTACGCGGCAGCTGAAAAACAAAGCAAAATGCTCAGCGGACTACGCAGGTCATTGTCTGCGACGTAACTCTCAACCCTCCAGCCTCCGCTCAGCTACGGCTTGGCAGGCAGCCAGAGACTCTCAACCGCTGGCTACGCTGGCGCGCCGCCGAGGGCGCCGGGGAGCGGCGGTGTGACGTCAGGGGCGGCTACGACTTGCTTGGGCGGTTTCTCTGCTGGCATCTTTTTGCCGGGCGGCGGGGATGCCCCTGGCGGCGGATTGATCAGACGCCCGTGGTCGACGATCTCTTTGATTTGCGAGCCATCCAACGTTTCGAATTCAAGCAGCGCCTTGGCGATTACTTCCAGCTTGTCGCGATGCGCGATGAGCGTCTCCTTCGCAAGTTGATATGCGTCGTCGAGGAGTTTGCGCACTTCCTGATCGATTTGCTCGGCTGTCGCTTCGCTGTAATCGCGCGCCCGAGAAATGTCGCGCCCGAGAAAAACATAATCTTCGTGTTCGCCGTACTCGACCATTCCCATTTTTTCGCTCATGCCCCATTCGCAAACCATGCGACGAGCAATTGCCGTAGCGGTCTTGATGTCGCCACGCGCGCCATTTGTGATGTCGCCGAAAACGATCTCCTCGGAGACGCGACCGCCCATGCTCACTGCGAGACCCGCGAGCAGCTCATTCTTGCGATTGGTGTATTTGTCTTCCTCCGGTAACCACATCGTCGAACCAAGTGACGGGCCGCGCGGAATAATGGTGACTTTGTGCAGCGGCTCGGTGTGCGGAAGAAGTTCCAGCAACAGCGCGTGACCAGCTTCGTGGTACGCAGTGTTTTCTTTTTCTTTTTCGCTAAGCGCCAGGCTCCGGCGCTCTTTGCCCCAGCGAACTTTATCGCGCGCTTCTTCGAGCTCGGCGAGCGTGATTCCTTTTAATCCGCGGCGTGCCGCGAGCAACGCCGCTTCGTTGATCACATTGGCAAGTTCTGCACCGGAATAACCGGGCGTGCCGCGCGCAACGACTGCGAGATCGACGCCTTCGGCGAGCTTCACTTTCTTGGCGTGAACGCGTAGAATTTCTTCGCGTCCTTTCACGTCAGGCAAATTGACTGTGATCTGGCGATCGAAACGTCCCGGCCGCAGCAATGCGGGGTCGAGAACATCGGGCCGGTTTGTAGCCGCAATAATGATCACGCCTTCCTGTGTGTCAAAGCCGTCCATCTCCACAAGCAACGCATTTAATGTTTGTTCACGTTCGTCGTGACCGCCACCAACCCCGTGGCCGCGATGACGCCCAACTGCGTCAATCTCGTCGATGAAAATAATGCAAGGCGCAGATTTTTTACCCTGCTCGAACATGTCGCGCACGCGCGATGCACCGACGCCGACAAACATCTCAACGAAGTCCGAGCCGCTGATGGAAAAGAATGGAACGTCCGCCTCGCCCGCAATGGCCCGCGCAAGGAGCGTTTTGCCAGTGCCCGGAGGCCCGACCATCAAGACGCCTTTTGGAATGCGTCCGCCGAGTTTCTGAAATTTTTTCGGATCGCGCAAAAACTCGACGAGCTCTTGCACTTCATCCTTTGCTTCCTCGACACCGGCGACATCGCGAAATGTGATCTTGTTTTTGTCGCGGGCGAGCATGCGCGCTTTCGATTTCCCGAAGTTAAGCGCACCTTTCCCGGCCATGCGGATTTGCTGGCGGAACAGAAAGTAAAGCACCAGCAGGAAAAGAGCGATCGGCAGAAAACCGACCACGGTTTGCGCGAGCATGTTCGATTCGGTCTTGATTGCGGGCTGAATTCCGGCTGCCGCGAGCTTTTGCTGCAGATCGTTTGTGAAAGTCAGATAGATCGTGGTTCGAAATGGCACTTGCTGGGACGGTGCCGAACCGATTCCCTGGCGGACATAAGCGCCGCGCAGCGTCTGGGTGGGGCGGCCATCTTCTACCACCAGCACGAGCGGATAGTTTTTGTCGTTAACGATCTGCTTATTCTCCAGCAGTTCGAGAAAACGGTTATACGGCACGTCTTCGACCGGTTGCATTCCGCCGCGGTAAAAGAGCATCGCCATCGCGATCAGACTAAAAGCGATTACGATGAGGATAACGCCACGCCAATTAAAATTGGGTTCGCTCCCGCGGTTTTTATTTTCTCTTTGCGAGTTGCGATCGAACTGAGCCATACGAAAAAACGGATTTTACAGGTTTAAAAGGTTACCATGAACAAATTGGCAATGCAAAATGGAGCAAGCCACGTGATTCGGGATTCGTTACAATGTTAAAATTGTCCATTGATGTTAAGGGATTTGACGCGGCGGAGGTATTATTCGTTCGGATTTCGTCATTTTGTCCCCGCCTTTATATTCGTTGCGGCGCATTGCGTCGCTCGCCCGTTTCGGGTAAAATTCGCCCCCTAATCTTTACATGACAGAGCTTGTCTCATCAGTGGCAGATAGGATCGATCGCGCCGTCCAGCGGGTAACTCCGCTGGCGTATCGGGTGCGTCGGACAGGGCGCCGTTGGATGCGCCGGGCATTGCGCAAGCCCCGGAGCGTCTCGGAAGGGCCAAATATGCTGCCGGTGTTGATCCAGGTTCTGGCGAGTTTCACCAAAGCGGATGGCGTTCTGCTCGAGGAAGAGATCGACTCAAGTCTTGGTTTTCTTCGGTACGATTACCCGGAGGCGGTTTACTCCGAGCTGCGACAGTTATTCCGCCAGGCGCTTTACGAGCAGCAAGATCTGGCTGCGATGGCGCAAAAACTCGGCGTGCAACTTAGCGGAGATCGTAAGATCATGCTCGGAGTTCAGCTTTACGATCTCATTTCGCAAGCCGGTTTGAAGCAGGAACAAGTCGTCGCGTTCTATTCGTTCATGTCGCAAATGGGCATGGCTGCCCAGGCAATCGACATCGTTTATCAACTCAACGCATCGGAAGATTCGGACCCGTCGATCTATCAGCATGGCGCGTCTCCGCTGGAGTCGCTCTCCTTCGGTCCAGACGGGAAGGCCGATGTAACGCTTAAGAATCTGAACGAGGCCGATAGCTTGATGGCTTTTCGCTATCACGAACTCATCTTGCTGAAAAATTACAGCGACCAAAATGTGTCCGTGCGCGGTAGGCCGTTAGTGCGTGGCGGTTTCTGCCGAATTTATCCGGGCCAGCGCATCCTGGTAGGCGACCAGGTGCTCAGCTACCAGGAGCTGGCGCAATATTTTAATGCAAAGAAAAACGTTTCGCTTCCGCAGATTTTCATTCGTGTAAATAGAGACTCGGACGAAGTGGGATTGGAACGCTCGCGAACGCGTGAGAGCGCGCTGCGGGTCACCTTCGGATTGAAGGTTCGCGTCAAGGCGCTGCGTGATGTGGATGCGGAGCTCAACGGCGTGAAGTTAAAAGCCGGCACACAGGTCGATGCGAGTCTGGAAGACCGGATCGTCTTCCACAACAACAGCGAGATGGATTTGAGCGATCTGCGCCGGCGCGCGCGCGCGCTGGGCGGTCGTTTCCAACTGAAGGCTTCCAAGTCGGAATATCTGGTTTCGAATGACCCGAGCCGGCTGGAAGCCGATGATATTCTGCTTTCCCCTGGCACGAGCGGCGACGTGCTGCTGAAGATTTTCTGCGATTACGATCGCCGGGTCGGTCAGCTGGAAGTGATCGAGGCGGATCGCCCGATTATGGTGGGTAACACCGTGGTGCGCAGCACAGCGCCCCTAAACGACGGAGATACCATTCGAATCGACATCGGCCAATTTCTGCGATGCAATTTTTCGGAAAGGATCATCGAGGAAGAGCGCAATATCATTCGCACGCTCGAGGCAAACGAAATCACGCACCGCTTTGGGAAAGGTGAGATTGGTCTCGAGGGAATCTCCTTTAACATCGCGCGTGGTGAGCTGGTTTGCGTAATGGGTGCGAGCGGTTCGGGAAAAAGCACGCTCATGAGGGTGCTGGCCGGCCAACTGCAGCCTACGAGCGGGGAAGTGGTCCTCAATGGGCAATCGCTCTATGAAAATCTCGACGCCTTGAAGCACTACGTCAGTTATATGCCTCAGCAGGATGCGTTCGACGAACATCTCACCATCGGCGAAAATCTGCTGTTTGCGGCGGCGATTCGCGCACCACATCTCTCAAGGCGCGATCGCACCCGGCGTTTGGAGGCAAAGTTAGTCGAGCTTGGACTCGGCGAACGCCGGGATGCAGTGGTCGGCAGTCCGGAGAAGAAAACGCTGAGCGGCGGCGAGAGAAAACGCCTCAATATTGGACTCGATATGATTGGCATGTCGGACGTCTACCTTTTTGACGAACCGACTTCTGGCCTTTCCTCAAAGGATTCCGAGCACGTCATGGAAATTATTCGGAGCATGGCGCACAACAAAATCGTCATTGTTACGATTCATCAGCCCAGCTCGAAAATTTTCCAGATGTTTCATAAGGCGATCCTGCTCGACAAAGGTGGGCGCCTCGTTTTTTTTGGAACGCCTTCGGACATGCTTCGGTATTTCGCTGAAGCAGAACATCAACATCAGTTCGGGGCGGAATTGGGCGCGTGCCCATCCTGCGGAACGACGCGTCCGGAATTCATTTTCGATGTGCTGGAAACGCCACTGCGCGATCTGAGTG
Source organism: Verrucomicrobiota bacterium (assembly GCA_003221195.1). GTDB lineage: Bacteria > Verrucomicrobiota > Verrucomicrobiia > Chthoniobacterales > UBA10450 > Udaeobacter. The sequence continues at coordinate 10,177 of QHQO01000167.1, read as the reverse complement.
GCGACATCATTTACGAAGAAAACAGCCGCGGCCATCTTGTTGCCGCACGCCGTTATTCACCAGAATTCTGGCGCGACAAATACGAAGCGTTTCGGCTGATCCAGGACGTCAAACAGGTTTCCCTGCGCAAAGAAGCGCCGTCTGCATTACCCGCGGCGCCGGTGCAGAAAAAGCGCCTGCCATTTCGGTGGCACGATGAGTGGACACAATTTCGTACGGTGCTGCGGCGCGCTTTCGTAAGCAAACTGCGCAATCGCGCCAACCTGGTTATCACGATTGGAGTTTCGCCTGTGCTGGCGCTGTTGATTGCAACCATCCTGCGCTATTCAGAGAGCGGGACATACGATTTCGCTTCTGCTTATCACATTCCAACATTTCTGTTCCTCGGTCTGATCGTTGCGATGTTCCTCGGCCTGACCAACAGCGCCGATGACATCATCCGGGATCGGCCGGTGCTGCAGCGCGAGCGGAATGTCAACGTTCGTTTATCGTACTACGTGGTCTCCAAGACACTCACGCTTGGAGTGTTTGCCCTCGTTCAGTGCATCCTCTTTGTCATGATCGGCAATTACGTCCTGCAAATCCGGGGAATGTTTTGGATCGATCTCGCGATCATGTTTATGACCGCCATGGGTGGCGTCGCGCTGGGTCTGCTCATCTCTTCGCTCGTGGCCGACCCGAAGACAGCAGCAAACATCGTCCCGCTTGTTTTAATTCCGCAGATCATCATGGGTGGCGCGCTCATCAAATACGAGGACATGAATCGGAACCTCGGTCTGCTTTATTCCCTTTCGCATTGGTTCTCAGAACATCCGAGCGCGGACAAGAACAGGAAGACGGAGAGCAAGCTGCAGGTTCCGCTTGTCTGTCAATTCATCGCCATGCGCTGGTCGTACGAAGAGATGATTGTCGCACAGGCCAAGCTCAATCCCCTGACGCGGCGGCAGGATCGCGCGCAACGCGAGATCGACGGGCTCGTGGCAGAACATCGGAAAGACCCTGAAGCAGATAAGCGCCTGGAGGATCTCAAGGAACCGCTCGCTCTGCTCTCTGGTCTCGAGGCAAAATCGGCCAGCGAATTGGATCACTACCTTGGGTTGATCGATCAAGTCCTCAATGGCAAAAGGCCATTCGATCGCGCGCTTTTCAAGAACGCCAACGGCCCGATCACAGCCGAGCAAATTTACGTGAATCAAAAGGTGTCGGACCTGATGGCCAACGCCGAGATGGATCAAAGCGACTACCGCCGTGGGAACAAACCGAACGTGTTCTTCGGTGCGCAGAAACGTTATTTCGGAATCAAGTTTGGTGTGTTTTTCTTCAACACAGCTGTTCTGCTTCTATCGACACTTGGATTGCTTGCGCTGTTGCATTGGATTTTGCGGAGAGAACTCGAGGTACGGAGAAGCTGATTTCATGTGTAGGGCGGGCGCTCCGCCTGCTATTCCACGATTTGGCAACCGATGCGGTTGCCCTACAACGCCGAGCGGCGTAACAAGAGGGATGGCCAAATCAAAAACAAAACCAGCCCGTCTCATTGTCGCTACCAGCGAGACGGATGCCGACATGCTTTATGCGACGAAATTTTGGGCGCCCGATCCATTCATATTTCTCGAACGCAATGGTAAACGCACGCTCGTGCTGAGCGATTTGGAAATCGATCGTGGTCGCAAGCAAGCCGACGCAGATGAATTTGTCATGTTCAGCGAGATCGAGCGCGAGGTACAGGGAAAATCCAAAAAGGCGCCGCTGTACGAAAAAGTTCTGGCGCATTTTCTAAAAAAACGAGGTGTGCGCTCAGTAGTTGTCCCTGCAAATTTTGCCCTCGGATACGCGAAGGAACTCGTCGCAAACAAAATCCGTGTCCGCGCGACAAACGGATTTTTCTGGCCGGAGCGCGAGGCGAAATCGCAAAAGGAAGTCGAAATGATGGGCCAAGCCTTGCGAATCACGGAAAAAGGACTCAAACGCGCGATCGAAATTTTGAAAGCGTCCAAGCCGGGCGCCGGAAAACGATTGCGCTGGAACGGCAAGGCATTGACTTCCGAAGTCCTCCGCGCCGAAATTGATTCTACGATCTTGCGCGCGGGCGGCATTCCAACCGGCACGATTGTCGCCGGTGGCGACCAGGCATGCGATCCACATGAGCGGGGCTATGGTCCGCTTTTTGCCGATTCACTGATTATCCTCGATGTTTTTCCACGCGACGCGAAGACCGGATATTTTGGCGACATGACCCGCACGGTGTTGCGCGGACGTGCCAGCGAAGGCCAGCGTAAGCTGTGGGAAACAGTAAAATCCGGTCAAGCGCTCGCGTTGAAGAGAATCAAGGCAGGAGTCGATGGGATGACAATTCACAAGGCGATCCAGGAATTTTTCGCTAAATGCGGTTTTCCGACTGAGGTGCGCAGAGGCCGACGGGTCGGATTCTTTCATGGCACCGGGCATGGTCTTGGGCTGGAAATTCACGAGCATCCGCGCTTGCAGAAAGTTGTTCTAAAAGACCGACAGGTGATGACCGTCGAGCCCGGCCTGTATTATCCAGGACTAGGCGGCGTGCGGCTGGAAGACGTAGTTCTAGTTACCAAGACAGGTTGCAAAATCCTTTCGCGGTTCCCGAAGCAACTGGAAATCTAGTTTCCCGCCCATATCCCGATATCATCCTGAGCGAAGTGAAGGCTCGCGCCTATGAAGTTTGACACACGCTTTGCCTGGAGGGCGATCCATAATCCTGCGAGTGGTTGCTCGTTCCCTCGGAACGACGTTGGAGGAAATGAACGAAGCGCGCATTTGAGCGTCTAATTTGTTCCAACCAGTAAAGTGACAATTGACTTCGATACATTAAATTAAGCTCGGTATGTTTTATCCATACGGTTTCGGTTTTGGATCTCATTGGTTACTATATATCGGCGTCCCGCTGATCATCGGGATTTGGGCGCAGATACGTGTCACGAGCGCGTTTCGAAAATGGGGTGAGGTCCGCGCAAGCTCCAACATCACTGGCGCGGAATGCGCGCGCGAAATCCTGCAAGCGGCCCAAATACCAGATGTCGATGTTGTGGAGACGAACGATTTTCTCGGAGATCATTACGACCCGAGAGACAAGAGGCTGCACCTCTCCAGCAGCGTGTACAACACGCCTTCAGTAGCAGCATTGGGGATTGCTGCGCACGAGACCGGTCACGCAATTCAGCACGCGAAGGCTTACGCGCCATTGAAAGCGCGCATGGCGATCGTGCCGGTGACAATGGTTGCGTCGCAATTGCTGCCGTTCATCATTATTGGCGGTCTCTTCTTTCGGATCAGCGGTCTGATCACGCTCGGCATCTATTGCTATCTGGTCTTGCTGGTCTTCCAATTGATCACGCTCCCAGTGGAATTCGACGCCTCCCGGCGGGCAAAAATCATTTTGCAGCAGATGGGCATCGTACGGCCCGGGCAGGAAGTTGTTGGCGTGAACAAGGTCCTCAATGCGGCTGCACTTACGTACATCGCGGCTTTCATCGCTGCGCTAGGAAACTTGCTCTGGCTGATGTCGATCCGCGATCGGCGCTGATCGAGCGCACTAGTGGAAATGGATCCCACTCTCGCCTTACCTGCTCGCCGTATTTCGGATTTGTTGTCGTCCGGTCTCGAGGCTCGTGCTAAGTCTAGACGAGAGACAATGGACCAGCCGCGGGTCGATCCAGATCAAGAGTTGGTAACGCGTACGCAATCGGGCGATGCTGGCGCCTTCGATGAACTGGTCATTAAATACACTCCGCGTCTTTATGGTCTCGTGTACAACATGACTTCGAACCACGAGGACACGAACGATCTTTTGCAGGATATTTTCGCCAAGGCGTACCGCGCAATCCGCGGGTTCCGCGGCAAATCTTCCTTTTATACGTGGATTCATTCCATTGCTGTGAATATGACGCTCAATTTTCTGAAGAAACGCGGCCGGCGTTTTCAACTGAGCCTCGATGACGTCGATGCCAGCATTCAGAACGACAAGGAGTTCCTGGAAAGCACGGCCACGAGCAGTCCGGTGCGCGAAGCAGACTTGTCCGAGCTGCAGCGAAGATTGAACGAGGCCATGATGAAATTGTCTGATGAACACAGAGCCGTGGTTACCATGTTCCATATCCAGGGGATGCCCCACGCAGAGATTAGTAAAATCTTGCGCGTCTCGGAAGGAACGGTACGTTCCAGGCTCTTCTACGCGAATCGGCAGCTACAGAACTATCTGGACGAATTTCGGAAAAATCCTGTTTCCTAATCCGCGCTGAAAAATGGACGAGTTTGACGATAACGAAATCGCAAGGCTGCTTCGACTGAAGCGGTACGAACAGCCGCCACCCGGTTACTTCGAGAATTTCCTGCATGAATTTCATCGCCGGCAGCGCGATGAAATGCTCCGCCAGCCGTTGTGGCGCATCTGTCTCGAGCGCGCTCATGGTTTGATGCTCCGCCTTGATGTTCGATCTCTCGCCTCGTATCCAGCTGCCGTCGCAGCAGTCCTGGTCTGCGCCGCAGTAATTTCATTAAAGATTTATCAGCAACCGCAGACGGCTCGCGTCGCTCTCCAGAGCCCGCCGGCTTTGTCCGTGCCGACAAGCGCGGAAGGGGAATGGAGCCTTACATCTCCGGTGGCCACGCAGATTTTCAGGACGCAGCCGGTTCGCCGTTTCAATGAAAGCGCCCAGACTCACCGAGCCGCAGCCCCGCCGCGCTACGTGCTCGATAGCGTCCCCGTGAGTTATGAGCCGACTTTCAGATTTTAGGAACGGTGTAGTCCGACGCGGCTTGCGCGTCCCCGTGTCGCAAGTTAAGAATCTGCGCCTCATTATGCCTCGTAAAGCCGCCTTCGCGCTGATTTTTTGCTTTAGCGCCAGTTCGCTCTTTGCGCAGGAGCAGTCCGCCAAAAAAGGTGGCGATCGGGTTAAGGAGACTTTTGAACGCGTCATGGCGCAGGCAGAATCGGCTACAGCAGTTAGCCATCAGGTGAAGGACATCTTTGAGCGTGCCGCGAAGGCAGTGGTCAAGATTCATGGTGTCGATGAACACAGCCCAATTTGCGGGACTGGGTTTTTCATCGATCCCACTGGGACCCTTTACACGGCATACACGGTTGGAGGTGAAGCGGGAAATTTCACAATTGAATTCGGCGGTAAAAAATACCCGGCGCGCCAGCTTTTGGCAGACATCCGCAGCGGGACCGCCATGTTGAAGATCGATGCGCCCACTCCGGCCCTGCCGATTGGAAAATCCGAAGGACTGGAAGTAGCAACTCCGGTCCTTGCGGTTGGTTATCCGTTGGACTTACCGGAGACACCAAATTTCGGGATGATCGCGGGATTCGATCGCAAATATCTCGGTCGTTATTTCTCGACAACGCATCTGCGCGTTAACCTGCCGACACAGCGTGGAGAAGCCGGCGCGCCGCTTTTGAACATGAAAGGTGAGGTCGTTGGCATCGTGGTCAGCAGTCTCGAGAACAACTCAGCGTGTTACGCGGTGCCAATCGAGGCAGCCGAAAAAATTCGGGGCGATTTCATGCGTTTCGGTGAAGCCAGACATGGCTGGATCGGGATCAATGTCACCATGGCGCGGCAACCAGTGGAAGGTTCGGTTGCGGAAATGAAGCAGATCATGGAAGACACGCCAGCCGCCCGTTCCGGAATCAAATCCGGCGACATTCTCCTACAAGTCGGCAGGAAGAGAGTAACGCAGCCGGAAGATGTGCTGGATGCCTCATTCTTCATCACTGCCGGAGACACCGTTCCGATTACTGTGATGCGCGGAAATCAAAAACTGATTTTCAGTGTGCAGGCAACTCTTCATCCCGCCAGCCGGAGCGGGGTATTACTTGCCTCTCCCGGCACTCCCGCAATAAATCAGCAGGGGATCCCGCTCTCGCTCGGTTCCGACGTGCCACCCACGCCCTAAGTTTGCGATCGCAGGTTTTTCAGCTACGCATCCGGATAGCGCGGTCAGTTGAATCACAGCATCTTGCGAAACTCGGGTTCGTCGATAATTCGCACGCCAAGTTCTTTCGCCTTGTCGAATTTGCTTCCGGGCTCGGTGCCTGCGAGGACGTAATCGGTTTTCTTGCTCACGCTGCCGGTTACGTGTCCCCCGAGCATTTCGATTTTTTCTGTTGCTTCTTCCCGCGTCATCGAAGGCAATGTTCCGGTAAGAACAAAAGTTTTTCCAGATAGGGGCAATTCCGCCGCTTTTTTTGATGAGACTTTTTCGCTCTTAGGGTGAATCCCGAGTTCTTTTATCCGGCGCAGAATTTTTTTCCCGGCTGCTGAGGCGAAGAAATCCAGGACGCTTTGAGCAACGACAGGTCCCACTTCCGTGGTGATGCCGCGGCCTTTTTCGGCTTTGCTTTTCGATGGCTTCGCAAAACCGGATTGGACGAGCCGATCGGCAATTTCCTTTGCATCCTCCTTGTCATCCCGCTTTTCGTGGTACTGTAAAACACCACGGAGCAGCGGCGAATTGGCGACGTCTTCAATCGTCTCGTGGAACCTGGCGAGTTGCGTTGCTGTGGTTCTTCCCACATCCGGAATGGCAAGAGCAAAAAGCCAACGCGAGAGCGGCAGAGTTCGGGCCCTTTCGATTGCGTGGATGGCTTTCGTCGCATTTTTCTCGCCGAACACACGCGATTCTTCGTCCGTTCCCAGATTCAGTTTGGCCAGTTGTTCCGTCTTTAACTCAAAGAGATCAAGCGGCTCACGTACAAGCCCACGTTCGACGAGTTTATCTGCCACAATGCCGCCGACACTTTCGATGTCGAGCGCGGTGCGCGCTGCAAAAAATTCGACGCGACGCGTCGTTTGCGCGGGGCACTGAAGATTCTCACAGCGCCAGGCAACGAATTGCAGGTCGCGGCGAATTGGGCCGCCACACACAGGGCACTTGCCGTGAATATGTTTGGCAAAATCGAAAGGCTTGGCATCGCGCGGCCGTTTCGATTTTACGACTTCAACAACGGCTGGGATAACTTCGCCCGCCTTTTCGATTACCACGGTGTCGCCAATGCGGATGTCTTTGCGTTTGATTTCGTCTTCGTTGTGCAATGTCGCGCGCCCAACAGTGCTTCCGCTTACGAACACCGGCTCCAACACCGCCACTGGCGTGAGAATTCCAGTGCGTCCGACCTGGATTACGATCTCGTTCAGGCGCGTTTGAACGCGTTCGGCTTCGTATTTGTAAGCTATGGCCCAACGCGGCGATTTCGCGGTGAACCCGAGGCGCTCGCGTTGCGCAAATGAATTCACCTTCACCACCGCGCCGTCGGTTTGATAGGCGAACTTATGCCGGATGCCGTCCAGTTCGTGAATTGCTTCCAGAATTTCCTCGACTGACTCAGCCACCCACCAGCGCTCGGTGGCTGGCAGGCCCAGCTTTTTTAGGAGCGGGAAAATTTCCGAGTGAACATCCACGTCCACTCCCTCGGTCGCCCCAGTTCCATACAACACAACATCGAGGGGGCGCTTCGCCACGATCGCCGGATCCAGTTGCTTGAGTGAACCGGCCGCTGCGTTGCGCGGATTTGCAAACAGCAGCAGACCGGCCTTGCGCCTTTCGTCGTTTAATTTTTCGAAGCCATGTTTGTCCATGTAAACCTCTCCGCGCACCTCCAAAAGTTTCGGCGCAGCGCCGCGCAGTCGCTCGGGCACCGAACGGATCGTTCGAATATTTTGAGTGATGTTGTCGCCCACGTTTCCGTCCCCCCGCGTTGCCGCCTGGCGCAGTCTGCCGTTTTCGTAAATGAGCGAAACGGCAACGCCGTCCACCTTTGGCTCGATCACCACCGGTATCTTTTCGTTAGGCAAAAGCCGCTGAATACGGGCGTAAAAATTTTTCACTTCCTCTTCCGAGTAAGTGTTATCGAGACTGAGCATTGGGATCAGATGCGCAACCTGCTCGAACGCTTTAAGCGGTTTTCCGCCGACTCGCTGAGTGGGTGAATCAGGCGTAATCAGATCGGGAAACTGCATCTCCAGATCGATAAGTTCTTTGTAGAGGTGGTCGTATTCGCGGTCGCTAATGATTGGTGCAGCCTCTTCGTAGTAGAGCCGGTCATGCTTGCGGATTTCGTCCCGTAACTGCTCCATTCGCTTTGCCGCTCGTGTTTCGTCCTTGGCCATTTTTGCACGATACGAGTTGCGCCGAATATCGGCAATGATGCTCAACCGTGTCATTCCGAGCGAAGCGAGGAACCTCACATTCGGAACTTAGGACACACAATCTTCCGAGCGTGCTCCATCGCCGTGGGTGAGGTCCTTCGCTTCGCTCAGGATGATCGCGTGAGAGAGCAACGAGGCTTTCAAATTCGCGGAAAAGCAGCTAAGCATAAACAACTGTGAAATCCGGCGAGCGCATCCTCGGCGTCGAAGGAGGCGGAACAAAAACCGCCTGGGTGTTAATTGAACGACCCGTAGCCGGGGGAGCTGAACCCGGCTCGCAATGGGTGATTCTCGATCAAGGAAAGCTGCCGCCGTCCAATTTGCGCCTGACTACCCCGGAACGTTTGCGCGAAGTTTTTGCCGGGTTGCCAAGGGAAATCGATCGCGCGGGAGTTTTTCTTGCCGGTTGTGGCACCGAGGAAGATCGTCAATCACTTGCGCTCATTTGCAGAGACATTTGGCCAAATGCGAAAATTGTGACGGGCAGCGATCGTGATTCCGGTCTTGCTGCGGCCCTCGACCACGGAGACGGCATTGTTGTAAACGCGGGAAGTGGTTCTTCGGTGACTGGCCGGCGGGGCGACCGAATCGAAAGAGCCGGTGGGTGGGGACATATTCTGGGCGATACCGGCGGCGGTTATTTTTTGTCCATTGAAGCGCTGCGTCTGATCCTGCGCGAGCATGACTTGCATTGCGGTGAGATGCCGTTCACTGCGAAGATTCTCCAAGCACTTTCGTTGAACAATCTTGACGAGCTCGTGCGCTGGGCGCAAACAGCGGACAAAAACGAGATTGCGATGCTGGCGCCGGTTGTGTTTGAAGCTGCAGCCGGTGGCGAGACGCGTGTGAACGAGATCGTCGAAGAAGGCGCGCATGTCCTCTGCGAATACACCGAGGCTGTCGCGTCTCGTCTGCACCTGCTTGCTCCCAAAGTCGTGTTGATGGGCGGCCTTTTTTACCGCGACTCGATCTATACCCACGCGTTTCGACGCCAACTAAAAAAGAATCTGCCCGACGCTCGCATTGCTACAGCAGAGCGACCTCCCGAACTGGGCGCGGCGTGGCTTGCAGCAGAGACGCCCGATGCTGTCACGGTTCGGCCAAAGTTCTCTGAAAAAGAAATCGAAGATCTGGCTGCTGCGCTTACCGAGCAACGCAATCCGCGCTCGGAGAACCTGGAAAAGATGAGCATTCATGAACTGGTCGAGCTCTTTGTCGAGGAAGAGAAATTCGTTCAGGATGCGTTACGCGCAGTAACCGCGGAGCTTGCCAAAGCCATTGAAATGGTGACTGGATCGCTCCGGAATGGTGGCCGCTTGTTTTACGTCGGCTCTGGCAGCAGCGGTCGCATCGGCGTCCTCGATGCGAGCGAAATTCCCCCGACCTTTGGCGCGTCCGCTAATCTCGTGCAGGGAGTAATTGCCGGCGGAGTAACCGCCCTTTATCGCAGCGTCGAAGGCGCGGAGGACAAGGAGAGCGCAGGCGCGTTGGCCATGCGGGAGAGGGGAATAAAAAATAGCGATGTTATCATTGGGATCACCGCCAGCGGTCGGACGCCTTTTGTCCTCGGCGCGCTCGCCTGCGCAAAATGGGTAGGAGCAACAACAATCCTGCTCACGTGCAATCCAACTGTGGTGGCAGGCGTGTCGCCTGCTGCAGCCGGCACAGTTACCTCTACAGTGGATGCCGGGCTGGTGATCGCACTTGCCGTTGGCCCCGAGCTCCTGACTGGATCGACCAGGCTAAAAGCTGGAACCGCGACGAAGGTGGCGCTTAATATTGTCAGCACCGGCGCGATGGTCGCGCTTGGCAAAGTGCGCGGCAATCTGATGATTGATCTCCACACCACCAATGCCAAGCTGCGCAATCGCGCGGTGCGGGTCGTCGCCGATTTAGGGCAATGCGATTATGAGTCTGCGCGTCGACGACTCGAAGCAGCGGACTGGAACCTGCGTGCCGTAGTCGAGAAACTGTAGTCATGACCAGTCACGGAA
>QHQO01000076.1 GCA_003221195.1 Verrucomicrobiota bacterium | reverse complement strand
AGGTCGCGGGAAAAAGCGAAGCAAGTCGAGTTCGCGCAAAGGCGGAAGAAAAGGCGGCGGAAGAAAAGGCGGCCGAAGATAAGGCAGTGCCAGTAGTCTCACAAAAGGACATCGCGGCAGCGCCGCCCGAACACTTATCCTTATTTCGATCTGCCTCGTTTCCTTCGTGCACCCTTAGCGCCTTCTTTGCCGAGAGCAGTGCGGGTCTTTTTGGGTAGGTGCGCAACTGTTCTCTTCCGGCGCGCAGTTCTAGCCGCCTTCTTGATATTCCGCCTCGCGGCGGCTCGTTGTTTTCCAGTTGTCATATTTTTTTACAGTATGATTTCCAGTCCGCGCAACGCGGGGTTGGTTAGCACTTGTTAGCCATTTACTACAGTACCGCCGTTTGGATGCAGAATCTGCCCCGTCATGTAGGAGGAGTCGTCAGATGCGAGGAACACGTAGCTCGGCGCGATTTCCTCCGGCTGACCAGGTCGGCCGAGTGGGACGTCTGAGCCAAACGTCTCGACATCTTTTGAAGGAAAGGAGGCAGGAATGAGAGGTGTCCAGATGGGACCCGGCGCGACACCATGTACACGAATAGCTTTGTCAACCAGGGCTTGCGAGAGAGAGCGCGTGAACGTTGTAATAGCACCTTTGGTCGAAGAATAATCAAGTAGTTGGGGATTGCCTTTGTAGGCGGTTACCGAAGTCGTATTGATAATTGCGGCGCCTTTTTTCAAATGCTTCAGCGCCGCTTTCGTCATGAAAAAGAACGAAAAGATGTTCGTGCGAAACGTACGTTCGAGCTGTTCTTCAGTAATTTTCTCAATTGACTCCTGCAGATGCTGTTCAGCCGCGTTGTTTACCAGGATGTCGAGCTTGGCGAACTCCTTGATGGTTTTCGCGATGGCCTTTCGACAGAACTCTTCCTGGCCGACGTCGCCTGCAATCAACAGGCATTTGCGGCCGTGTTCTTCCACCAGGCGTTTTGTTTCGTTCGCGTCCTTTTCTTCTTCGAGATAGACCACTGCAACATCTGCGCCTTCTTTCGCGAAAGCTATGGCAACGGCCCGGCCTATCCCGCTGTCGCCGCCGGTGATGATCGCTACCTTATTCCGCAGTTTTTCACTGGCGCGATGCGTTTCATCCTGAGTCTTCGGTCGGGGCCGCATTTTATGTTCCCGGCCAGGTTGCTGATGCTGGCGTTGGCGTGGCTGAAGTTTCCTTTCGTTAGGCATAGAATCCCCGTGCACCGCAAACTGCCGCATCCATCTCAGCGACGACGTTTGCGTGTACGGGCGGCTTTCTTTGCGGCCGCCGACCGTGAACGCGCTGAACGCCGAGCTGAAGCCCGTTTCGCTTGTCGTGATAACGCCTTTTTCGATGCCGCCCGGCGCCCCTCGCGTTTGAGCGCAGCTTTGGTGGCGCGGGACCGCGTGCGTGAAGTCCTTTTGCGGCCGCCTTTGCGGCCCTTGGCGAGATTGCGCTTGGCTTGGCGTTTCGTTCGCTTCTTGCCCCGCTCCGGTGGGGGCAACTTTACTCCAGCTCTGCGCGCCTTTGACAGACCGATGGCAACCGCTTGCTGTGGGGAACGTGCACCATGTTCGCCTTCGCGAATATGTTCCATTTCCTCGCGCACGAATTCGCCTGCCTGGGTGGAGGGAGATTTGCCTTCGCGTTCGTCTTCACGCGCCCTTTCGACTGGTTCTTCTTCCGGCATACCAATTCGTTTCGCTCCCCAGGACACATTTGGATGTTACGAAAAATGGGCAGGTCGCCGCGTTTATCTCATAACTCCGCGCATTGAGCAGCTAACGATCACTGAGAGCATATCAAGGGACGGAAACGATTATCAAAGCTACGCGCCATGTGGACCTGGTGAGAAAGGGCATTACCCATAGGCATTTTTCTTATACCTAGGCTGGTCTTTTTCTTAATGCGCGCTGCTACTCCGGCCATAGCTACTGTTGGAGCCTGTTACCAAAATGATGGCTTGGGCCTGGTTATCTTGGAGACCTCCTCATTCGCTCAGTGATGCGACGAGTCTGAACGTGCTCTAGCTTTTCTACGACGATACCCACCCCGACGTAGTCAACTCGCTTTGGCTGTGTCGCGCAGATGTTTGATACGGTCGTGCGCGTTTTTGATCTCGGAATATTGACGCGAGACAATCTCAAGGAATTGCGCTGGTAAATTGTCATTCATTGCCTTCTCATATTGTTCAACTGCCGAGTCTTCCCCGCGTTCACATTCCGCAAGGATCGCGTGGTCATCGCCACTCGTGATAGCAGATTTCAAGTTAATCCAGGTCCGATGCAATGCCCCGGCGGCACTACCGCTTTCTTCGGGCTGGGATCTGCCCAGGCTGCGAGCCTGACTCTGGAGCTCAGTAGCGAACTTCGACCGCTGATTCGAATATTCGTTAAAGAGTGACTTCAACTGCGGAGCTTTCACGCCTTCTGCGGCTTGCTTAAAGCCTTCCTGGCCATCTTTAAGCGTTTGAATCAAATCATCGATGACTGAGACAATTTCTTTTTGTTCTTTCATATAAACTTAGTCGCACGCCGTAGTTCCTGCGCGTGTCTCATTTTTCGAAGTGCAATGTATTACATAAACGAGTGGCCGTTCACGCGCGACAAAAGGCGTCGGGGTAGCAGCAGTCTATCATATTGTCTGTGAACATCAGCTGGGCGTTCAACCCTAAGAAGCCGTCAATAAGGGGCTGATCCGCGCGATCTCGTAAGATAGTGGTCGAGCTTCTCAAACGACCATGGGAAATGGCCGAACATGACATATGCCGCCTCGGAGCTGCACTTACTTACGACAGCGTATTTCGCTCTCGTCGATCTCCTACCGTTACGCCCGACAATGCTTTCGATTTTTAGAGCGGTCGTCTGCCTTGAATCAGATTAACGATCAAAACAACCACAGCAATCACGAGTAGCAAATGGATCAGGCCGCCCCCGACATGCCCAAGAAAACCCAGAAGCCAGAGAACGATAAGAATTATGAATATAGTCCAAAGCATAAGTTTATTTTCGGTTTGGTTTTTCCTCCACGAATTGTGTGTAGCAACCCGACGGAAAGACTAAAAGCAAAATCGTGAGCGGAATTTAACGAAAGAATCGCGCGCCCAGTGCGCCGCCGAAAAAGGTTTTCCATGCACGGCTAAACCATGCATTGGCCGCGAACAACCATGGATGAGAAGCGTTCCGTTCTGGATTGATAGCGCGCCGATTAAGCGATTTCCATATTTGGAGAGGAACGTGAAGGTCGATATCGTTGTCGTCGGCGCAGGTATCACAGGTATCACGACGGCCCATCTCTTGAAGGAGACCGGTTTAACGGTGGCGCTGATCGAGCGTGAGCGTGTGGCCTCAATCGATACCGGCCATACCACTGCTCACCTGACCTGTATCACGGATGTCGAACTCCAGGAATTGGCACGAACCTTTGGTGACGATCATGCTCAGGCCGCATGGGATGCTGGCGCGGCCGCTATCGATGAGATCCAGAGGCTTGTCCAGAAGGAGCAGATAGAGTGCGAGTTTACGCGCGTACCTGCTTATGTGCATGTCTACGGCCACAGTTTTTCACAAAAGGAGATTTCTCGGCTAAAGAAAGAGGCCAGCCTTGCTGCGAAACTCGGATTCGATGCAACTTATCTGGAATCGGTTCCCTACTTCAATTTGCCAGGTGTGCGATATCCCAATCAGGCAAAGTTTCATCCAAGGAAATATCTTCGCGCGCTGGCTGGAAAAGTTCCTGGCAACGGCTCCCACGTTTTCGAAAAAAGCGCGGCGAGCGAATTCGATGCGAAAAAGCTCCGCGTCAAGGTCAATCGCAGTTGGATCAATTTCGATCGTGTGATTATGGCAACAAACAATCCCCTCGTAGGTCTGACCCATGTTACCGCAGCAACACTTCTGCAAACGAAGCTGTCGCTCTATACCAGCTACGTGTTTGGCGCCCGCGTTCCATCGGGAACGGTTCCCGAAGCGCTTTTTTGGGATACAAGAGATCCTTACGATTATCTGCGGGTAGATCGACGTCGCGGCTTCGATTATCTCATCTACGGCGGTGAGGATCATAAAACGGGACAAAAGAACCAGACCGAAAAAGCCTATGCTCGGTTGCGGGCGCGATTAAAAAAAATCATTCCCAAGGCGCGCGTTGATTATCGCTGGTCGGGACAGGTTATCTGTACTCCTGACGGTTTGCCTTATATCGGTGAGAATGCCGAACGCCAGTTCATCGCGACAGGGTATTGCGGAAATGGCATCACGTTTGGAACGATAGCCGCAATCATGGCACGCGACTGGGCTACGGAAAGAACAAATCCGTGGACCGATGTATTCGCCGTAGACCGAAAAAAAATCAAAGGCGCCACTTGGAATTATCTCCGGGAAAACAAGGACTACCCCTACTACATGGTCAAAGATCGGGTCACTCGTCCCGAAGCCGATTCCGTCAGAGAGCTAAAACGTGGCGAGGGTATGCTAATCGGCTCGCGCGGGAAGAAATGCGCCGCTTTCCGCGACCGCAATGGGAAGATATACAAGCTCTCGCCTGTTTGCACGCACCTTGGCTGCCTTGTCAGGTGGAACTCGGCTGAGTCAACTTGGGATTGTCCTTGTCATGGCTCACGCTTCAAAGCGACTGGCGAGGTTATGGCTGGGCCCGCTGAAGAAAGGTTAAGTCCGGTTTAGTCCGCAGGCACTGGATTCGATCCCATGAAAGAACTGACTCTTACAAATGCGCGACTGACTAAGGATAATGGCTTCTGATGGGCACCGCAGCAACAAAAGTTGATAACTGGAACGGAACCGAAGTCGCGTCTGATGAAGCCGTGGCTGCGGCAGAAGAAGCCGGGCTGCAGTACGTAAGCGACGAGAAGCCAGGTTACAGACGCAGGCTGAACGGTAAAGACTTCAAGTATTTAGATACAGAAGGCAAAAGAATCCGCGACGAGCAACGGGTTCTTCGAATCAAACGGCTGGCCATTCCGCCGGCATGGACTGACGTTTGGATTTGTCCATCGCCTACTGGCCATATTCAAGCTACCGGTCGCGACGCACGCCAGCGGAAGCAATACCGCTATCACGAGCGTTGGCGCGAGATACGCGACGAAAATAAATTCGGCCGCCTCGCTGATTTTGCCAAAGCGCTGCCACAGATTCGAAAACGAGTCGATCATGACATCAAATTGCCCGGTCTGCCGCGAGAGAAGGTGCTCGCAACAGTGGTACGACTGTTGGAGCGAACTTTCATACGCATCGGCAACGATGAATACGCGCGCGAGAACAAATCATTTGGCCTAACCACGATCAAAGATCGGCACGTGACGTTGAAGGGCGCACATTTACGTTTTCGTTTTCGTGGAAAGAGCGGACGACAACACGAAGTAGATATAAGAGACAGGCAAGTCGCGAAGGTCATTTCCAGGCTACAGGACTTGCCTGGCCAGGAGCTGTTTCAATATATCGATGATGATGGCAAGGTACACGACGTAAGATCGCAGGACGTAAACGATTACCTGCGCGGTATCACGAATGAAAATTTTACGGCGAAAGATTTCCGAACCTGGGCTGGTACGCTTCTGTCAGCGTTAGCCCTCAACGCACAGGGCGGATTTAAAACGAACAAAGAGGGGAAAGCGAATGTAAAGACGGCGATTTCTGCCGTGGCACAACTTCTCGGGAACACTCCGGCGATTTGCCGTAAATGTTACGTACATCCAGCCATCATCGAAGCTTACTTAAGCGGAACGCAAATTGCCGGCCTTGGACAAGCCATCAAAAACTCTGCTAAGATCAATCTGCATGCGGTCGAGAGAGCTGTTCTGAAGTCTCTTCGCGCGACAGTCCGAGACTAGCAACGAGTTAAGTGTGGTTAACAGCGGCTACAAGAATCGAAGCACCAAAAGGATGCAATCCTCCTGTTCGACAAGCGTGTGACTAGCTCGTCGCAAACTTTACCCAACAATGGTCCTAAGCCGCCGCTGTCTTATCTTACGGCGTCGGCGCGGGCGACTCCCCTGGCGAGGGCGAGGGCGCCTCAACTGAACCCTCCGTCTTCGGCGGATTTCTTCTTGCGGCCTTGTGCCGCGTCCGCGACGGGGTGGGTGACGGGTTGGTGACTGCCGGTGCCGTCGAAGTCGCAGTCGTTCCCTGCTGTTGGGTGCAAGAAGCGACGAATGCGATTCCGATTACGGCGCTGATTAAACACAATAGGTATTTTTTCATAGGTTCTGAGTTTCAGTTCGAGTCCCGCAGAACGTTTGGTTGTCTAAAGGTTCACAACGCATGAGTCGCGAAAGCTCTTTT
>QHQO01000075.1 GCA_003221195.1 Verrucomicrobiota bacterium | reverse complement strand
ATATCGCCAAAAGACGTTCGCGCGTTCCGACGCTCCCTCCTCCGCTGGTTTGGCCGCCATGGCCGCGATCTACCTTGGCGCAAAATCCGCGATCCTTACGCGATCCTTATCTCCGAGTTCATGCTCCAGCAAACCCAGGTCACCACCGTGATCCCGTATTATAATAAATGGCTTCGCCGATTTCCGGACTTCGCTTCCGTCGCGCGCGCTTCGCAAAACGATGTTCTCCACGGCTGGCAAGGTCTCGGCTATTACAACCGCGCCCGGAATCTTCATGCCGCCTCCAAGATTGTGCAGGATCAACACATGGGAATCTTTCCCGACGATATCGCAGCGATTCGTAAATTGCCTGGCATTGGCCGCTATACGGCGAACGCAGTCGCGACTTTTGCTTTTCATCAACCGGTTCCAATTGTCGAAACGAATACCGCGCGTCTGCTCGCCCGCCTGTTTGACATGCGCGCCCCGATTGATTCCGCGATCGGCCGCGAAAAACTCTGGGAGAGCGCCGCACAAGTTGTTCCCAGCCGCAATGCAGCGCGTTTCAATTCCGCGCTTATCGATCTGGGCGCGCTGGTTTGCCTAGCGGACAGACCCAAATGCAACGTCTGTCCGGTAAAAAAATTTTGCCGAGCTAAAAATCCGGAAGCGCTGCCAATCAAGAAATCTAGACCGCGCACCAAGCGACTTATCGAAACACACGCATTCGTCACTAATAATGGCAGAGTTCTTCTCGAACAATCATCCGCACGCTGGCACGGCATGTGGATACTGCCACCGCTCAAACTTGACGGCTTAAGGCCGTCAAGTTCGCGGCAACGTCCCGCTTACAAGTTCGTGTTTCCATTCACGCATCATCGCGTGACGCTGCGCATTTTTCACCAGGGCCCGCCGAAGATCGACAATCGTTCTCAGCGCTGGTTTTCCATCCGCCGAATTGAGTCGGTCCCCATCCCTTCTCCTCATCGCCGCGCAATTGTCGATCTTCTTAGCGCAAGACCAGCAACACGGTCACACCGGCGGCGGTCGTCAGAATGGTAATAGGAATTCCAAAGCGCGCGTAATCCCAAAAACCGACCTGGATATGATCGCGCGCTGATTCAACCACGATCATGTTCGCGACCGAACCCACGATAGTGAGATTGCCACCAAACGTCGTCGAAAGCGCGAGCACCTTCCACATCAAAGCCGGTTCCGCGAATCGCGCGATCCAGTTTCCTGCCACCAACACGAACGGCACGTTTGAGAAAACGTTCGATCCGACCACGGAAAACCAGGTGAGATTCCATGCCTGCGCCGGCGCGCTTGATCCGAAGATCGGTTGCAACCGCGAGTAAATCGCAGCTGGCAGGCCGGTATCGCTTAAGCCATCGACTACGATGAAGAGCGCCGCGAAAAAAAGGAGCAGATGCCAGTCGACCAGCTTCAGCACCCCGTGCGTGTCGCGTCGCGCGAGTACCATCACAAGTGCCGCCCCAGCCATCGCTGTCCACGCCAGGTTCAGGCCGGCTAAGAAACCGCCAAAGATCGACACCAACACAACACAAACAAGCGCGAACAAGCCGCTCTCCAGTTTTGGGGCTGGATAGTCGGCCCGATCAATCGCTGTCACGCGCAAAATTTTTCGAAAACCAAAACGCAAAATGAAAAAATTGATTGCCAGCCCAACAGCGGCCGCCGGCAGGAGCGACCGCGAAAATTCCGGAAAGGAGATGTGCGAGAAGTGTCCAATGATCATATTTTGCGGATTCCCGACCAGCGTGGCCACACTGCCAATATTTGCGCTGGTCGCGAGCGCAACGAGGTATGGCAGAAGGGGCAGCTTGCCGCGCCTGATAACTGCCACGACGAGCGGGGTGAGCATCAGGCAAATTGTGTCGTTCACTAACAGCGCCGAGAGAATTCCCGAAGTGAGCGTGACATAAAGCAGCAGATGCACGGGAGTTCGCGAGAAATTCAGAACCAGTTCCGCCGCCCATTCGAAAAAATGAGCGAGATCCAGGTAGGCCGAGATGAGCATCATACCCAGCAGCAGCACCAATGTGTCGTAGTTGATTGCGCGATACGCGCGCTCGGGTGTCATCACCCCAGTCGCAATCATTAGTACCGCGCCTAACAAGGCCGCGGCGGGGCGATTCAAGGGCAGAATCTTGAGTTGCCGGCCGCTGATGAGAACGTAGGTGATTGCGAAGATGGCGCCTGCAATAAGCTCCTGCTGCCAGTGGTTCACACGCGTGCATAACGGATGCCCCGGTGCTTTTCAACGGCTTGTCCCCGCATCGCTTTGCTGCTTTCCGTTGAACGTTGAGCGTTTCTCTGGCATAAACTTTTGCATCGAATGAGAAGCATGACTGGATATGGCCGCGCTGAAGTGGTCCACGCTGGAAGAAAATTCAGCGTGGAGCTCAATTCAGTGAATCGAAAGCAGAGCGATATCGTGATCAATCTGCCGCGCGACCTGGCCGAACTCGAACCGCGTATTCGCCAGACGATCAATGAAAATATCTCGCGCGGCCGGACCAACGCCACAATTGCTCTCCACAGTAGCCCCAACGGCGCGCGAAACCTGGCACTCGATACCGAGTTGGCGCGCTCTTATCACGAAGCGATGCGTGCGTTGCAAAAGGAGTTGAATGCCCCCGGTGAGATCACGATCAGCACAATCCTGCAGGCCCCGGGAGTGATGCGTTTTCCTGAACAGGCCTTGAACGCGGAAGAAGCATGGCCCGCGATCGATCGCGCGCTGCGCGGTGCCCTTTCAGATTTAATCAAAATGCGCGAACGCGAGGGGAAACATCTGGCCAAGGATTTGATCCATCGCCTGAAAGCAATCCGTAGAAAACTCAAAGAAATCCACGCATTTCATCCCGATGTGGTGAAACGATATCGTGCCGTCCTTCTCGATCGCATCCAAAAGGCTGGCTTGCCGATTGCCAGTGACGATGAGCGTCTGTTGAAAGAGATCTCATTCTTTGCCGATCGCGCAGATGTGTCGGAGGAACTAACGCGTCTTGAAAGTCATCTCGCCCAGTTTGCGCATCATCTGCGCAGCAAAGAACCGGTCGGGCGCACTCTGGAATTCATCACCCAGGAGATGTTTCGCGAGCTCAACACCCTTGGCGCAAAAGCAAATGACGCAGCAATTTCCCAGCGCGTCATCGCCTGCAAGGCGGAACTAGAGAAGATTCGCGAGCAAGCCCAAAATCTTGAGTAAAAAATTCAGCCGCCGCGGAATTCTTTTTGTGGTTTCTGCTCCATCGGGCGCGGGTAAGACCACGCTCGTGGAAAGGATTCGTCAATCTCCTAATCTTTTTTATTCCGTCTCCTGCACGACGCGAGCGCCTAGAGCCGGCGAAATTGACGGCGAAGATTATCAATTTCTTTCCGATACAGATTTTAGCGAGCGAACTGATAAGGGAGATTTTCTGGAGCACGCGCAGGTGCACGGAGACCGTTATGGGACCCTGCGCGAACCGGTCGTAACAAATCTAAAAAGCGGAAGGAATGTTTTGATCGACATCGATACACAGGGCGCCGCTGTTATTCGGAACTGCGGCGATCCTCTTATCCGGGATGCTCTGGCCGACGTGTTTCTTATGCCTCCCGATCTTGAGGAATTGCGAAAACGCCTGGTAAATCGCGGAACGGAAACCGTGGAGCAAATCGATTCGCGCCTGGCCACCGCCGCCCGGGAAATGGAACACTGGCGCGACTATCGTTATACTATTATCAGTGGATCGATCGAGGAAGATTTGCGGAGATTCCGGCAGATCATGGAGGCAGAAGGCTATTTAAGCCGGCGTTTGATCGAGAAATGATTGCAGAAGGCAGAGATTCCAAAAGGAAACGCGATAAAGCGAGCGCGCGGAAAGTTGTGCGCATTCGACCGGGCACGAAAACCATCGTGCTCGGAGTGACGGGATCGATTGCTGCGTACAAGTCTGCCGAGCTCGCCAGTCTGCTGGTCAAACAGGGCCACGAAGTTTTTGTCGTCATGACGCGGGATGCGACGGAATTTATTTCTCCACTCACTTTGCAGACGCTTTCAAAAAATCCCGTGACCACCAGTTTCTTCGACGAAAAGGAAAGTTTGCGACCCGGCCACATTGAGCTGGCGGATCGCGCGAACCTCCTCCTGATTGCTCCGGCGACTGCGCACATCATCGCCGAGCTCGCGCATGGACTGGCCGATCACCCGCTTGCAGCCATCGCACTCGCGACCCGCGCCCCAATTTTGCTGGCGCCGGCGATGAATGGAAAAATGTGGGAGAATCCTGCCACTGTGGATAACGTGAAAAAATTGAAAGCGCGCGGCGCTGAATTTATCGGGCCAGAAGAAGGAATGCTTGCCTGCGGCTACGAAGGCGTCGGCAGACTCTGGAAAGTAAATGACATCGCGTTCCGCGCGGAGTTCTTGCTTGCCCGCCAGGATAATTTGATCGCGTGAGATTCCTCATCACGGCCGGGCCCACGCGCGAGCCGATCGATCCGGTTCGTTACATTTCGAATCGCTCATCTGGAAAAATGGGCTACGCCATCGCCGAAGCGGCCCTGGCTGACGGGCACCATGTCACCTTGATTTCAGGCCCGGTGAACCTCGAGGCGCCGCGCGACGCGCAACTGATTTCCGTTTTAACGAGTGACGAAATGTTCGAAGCCGTGCACCACCATGCGGACCAGGTTGACATATGCGTCTTGTGCGCCGCGGTCGCGGATTACAAGCCGGCAAACGTTTCGTCGACTAAAACCAAAAAGCACGGCGAGAAGTTTTCGCTCGAACTGATTCCCACGCGCGACATTCTCGATTCGTTAGGTCACCGGCAAGACCGGCAATTTCTTCTCGTAGGTTTCGCTGCGGAAACAGATCACGTGGAAGAAAATGCCGCGAAGAAGCTGCGCGAAAAGGATTGCGACATCATCGTTGCAAACGATGTCAGCGGCGCAAATTCGGGAATGGAGAGCGATGTGAATGAAGTGACGATTTTGTTTCGAAATGGCGAAAAAGAGAAAATTTCTCGCGCGCCAAAAAGAATTATCGCGCGCGAGCTTGTGAAAATATTTTCAAAATTCGCAACAAAATGTTTGACAAAAAAAATGTGACGATTAACTGAACTCGAATAAGTGAAGTCATTCCCAACTCTTCACAGAGTTCCGCGCGTGTTGCGGATGAAAGGGGGGAATTAGTCGATGGCGAAGAAGAAAAAAGCAGCAAAGAAAAAATCAGCGAAGAAAAAGAGGCATTAACGCCCCACGCTTGATTAACGGCTCCGAAGGCTTTCGGAGTCACAACCCTAACTTCAACCCCGGGAGGAGAATTTATTTTCCTCCCGGTTTTTTTGCTCTGTCATGTTGAGCGGAGCGAAACATCTCGGTTTATTCCCATGA
>QHQO01000166.1 GCA_003221195.1 Verrucomicrobiota bacterium | reverse complement strand
GGCTGCAGAGGCTCGCACCGAGCTTCGCGCGGCCGTCGTCGCCGCGGTTCAGCACCTTTGGTCGACCGACCGAAACAGGCCTGGTCAGTTAACGCCTGGCGAACAGGCGGGTGACATGGTTTATGTTGCGATCCAAGGCCTGTCGCCTCACGACGACACGCAACGTGCGCTTAAGACACAAATCGCAAACTTGATGGTGGATCTGGGTCAGCTTCGGGCGCTGCTGATAGCTCAGTCCATCCCGTCGATTTCGATGCCGATTCTGATCATTCTTGTCTCGTGGCTCGTGGTGATCTTCTTCGGTTTCAGCCTCATTGCGCCGCCCAATGCCACGACCATGCTAGCCCTGGTCGCCTCTGCGTTTTCAGTTGCGTGCGCAATTTTTCTGATTCTTGAGCTGGATCAGCCTTTTGGAGGCCTGATACACATTCCGAGCAAGCCGCTGATAAACGTGTTGGAGCGCCCGGCGAAGTGAGGCGTGTTAAAGGCACCCGCATCGACCAGGGCCTTACACTCGTTTGTCTTCTCAATTGTGTACGGCTCTCGCAAAACGCTCAAGATACATCCGCTGTAGATCCTTGGCGCTGGTCTTGGCAGGGCCAAGGTCGAACTCTACTTTTTCAATTGTGCCTCTGAAATACTTTGGTAGTACTTTGGTGTATTCAAATTGTGGGACGACTGGCAGTCCATTGTCGGTCCCAATATCCATGCCGGCATAGGAGGCGAATCGGAACGGTACTGTGTGTTCGAGTTTCCCTTCGGCTTGTTGTTTGCCATTGATGAATAGACGGCTTGTGCCGCTGGTGGCGAAATCCCCGGGTTTATCGGCGGTGAACTCGTAACGAACATTCACTTTTCCCTTCGGCACCTGATCGCGCGAACTGATGGTATCCAATTTCAGACCGAGCATGCTATAGGTCTGCTTGAGGTGGCCGTTTTCTACATAGAGCGAGAAGCCGCCAAGAAAGCTGCCCTCGGCAACAATCACGCCAGCGATACCGGGACGCAGTCCCAAGCCTGATCGACCCGGATTGTCGAGGTTCGCGCTAATACTGTAAGAACGATTGTAAATCGGAGGAATCATCCCGGAAGAGATGTTTTCCGTTCCGTTGTAATAGGTGAACTTCGTCTGTTCCGGCAAGCCTTTCGGAAAGCCCCAGACAGCCGCCATCTCTCCCAGTAGTGGCAGCACCTGATATTTCTCGGCCTCCGCCCAGAACAGCGCCGTTAGGTCGCGCACTTTGTCAGGATACTTGTCGGCGACATCGTTAGCCTGCGAGAAATCCTCGTCGAGATTGTACAATTCGCATTTGTCCTTATCGGGATCCCACTTGCCTGGTGCGAATCGCGCGAGTGTTTCGGGATCAATCTTCCACGGAATTCGGTCCAGTCGCCAGCATGCCAGCCAGCCGTCCTTGTACATTGCGCGATTTCCCAAAATCTCGAAGTACTGTTGCGTGTGTTTCGACGGCGCATTGGCGTCATCGAATGTGGAGAGAAAACTTACGCCGTGCATCGGCATCTGTGCTACGCCGTTGACCTCCTTTGGCTCCGGCAAGCCGGCGGCTTCCAGGATTGTCGGCGCGATGTCGGTACAATGAGTGAACTGACTTCGCAGTCTCCCTTTATCCTTGATGCGTTTAGGCCAGGTAACAACCATTGGGTTACGAATACCGCCGAGGTGTGAGGCCACTTGCTTTCCCCACTTAAATGGCGCGTTACCAGCCCACGCCCACCCCGCCGCGTAATGCGGAGCCATGTCTGGCCCGCCCCATTTGTCCAGGCCGCCATAAGCTTTAATCGCTTTTAGTTGCTGTTCATTCGTGAGTGGAACGCCGTTCAGAGTAGTCATTTCGTTGAACGTCCCGCTCTCCGTGCCTTCCATGCTCGCGCCGTTATCACCAAAGATGTAAATAATTAGTGTGTTATCTGCGAGACCCATATCCTCAATGGCTTGCACGACGCTCCCGACAGAGTGATCGGCGTTTTCTTGATACCCGGCGTACACCTCCATTTGATGCGCATACAATTGCTTCACTTCCGGCGGTACGCTGTCCCATGCGGGGAACGCCGGATCACGAGAGGTGAGCTGGGCGTTGGCCGGAATCACGCCGAGCTGCTTCTGCCGCGCAAACGTCTCCTCGCGCAACTTGTCCCAGCCCTGGTCAAACTTGCCTTTGTATTTGTCACTCCATTCCTTCGGTACTTGGTGCGGGGCATGAGTTGCTCCAGTCGAGAAGTAGAGAAAGAAAGGTTTGTCCGGCGCCTGCGCTTTTTGATCACGAATCCAGGTAACGGAGTGTCGTACCATCGCGTCGTTTAGATAGAAATTCTTGTCCTTCGGGACGCCAATGATGCTGTTATTCTCTGCGAGGACGGGATCGAACTGTCCGCTTTCTCCGCCGAGAAATCCCCAGAAATAATCGAAGCCAAGCGCATTCGGCCAGCGGTCAAAAGGGCCCGCAGGCCCCTGTTGCGCGTCAGGTGTCAGATGCCACTTGCCGATCGCAGCCGTGTTATAGCCGTTACCCTGAAGAATCTGTGCGATGGAAGCCGCGCTCGTTGGCCAGCTCGTGCTATAGCCGGGCCAGCCGCCGACCAACTCGCAAATAGAACCGAATCCGACTGCGTGATGGTTTCGCCCCGATAACAACGCTGCCCGCGTCGGCGAACAAAGCGCCGTGACGTGGAATCGATTATAACGAAGTCCCTGGGTCGCTAGTTTGTCGAACGTAGGTGTCGCGACGGGTCCACCGAATGTGGATGGATTGCCGAACCCGGCATCATCAATCAAGACAAGCAGGATGTTCGGCGCGTTGGGTGGCGCCTTCACTGGCTGAGTAAAGGCTGCAACAGAGCCTTCCAGCGAGCGCTTGGTCACGCCTTGAAAAGGCTGAGGTGGACGCGGCAGCACGGTTCGATCCCATTCCGCATCATCGGCGGCTGATCCGGTTATTTGTAACGCAACGACTAGCGCGATTACAATGAAGCAGCCTATTGGTTTGAACATACTGGTTCCTCCGAGAAACACCGCGAGCTTACACAAAGCGGTTAGTCAGCACACGCTAAAAACCGAGCGATCCAGACTGCGATTTCGTCGTTGAACGATTTGAGGCGCTCGTAGAGAATGGAAATGAAAATGGGGCTGGAGCTAAAAGGCGCATGTGAAAAATGCGAAGCGACGCTTGCACCGGGTGGTGTCGCCTATATTTGCACTTACGAATGCACTTTTTGCGCGGGTTGCGCCGGGCAAATGAATTTCGTCTGCCCGAACTGTGAAGGGGAACTTGTGCGGCGACCGCGTCGCAGAGAGACGCCTACTTCCGGCGCCTCCGCTGGTGCCTGATTTGAAAGGTGAGAAAGCATTCCTCGCCGATGGTGCGCATACCGTTCAACGAACAATGCACACTGGCGGGCAGGAATTTCTTGCTCAAGCCTGTCAGTGTTGGGGCCTTTGCTCCACCAAACATGTAAGGCGCAATGGTTAGATTGAGCCGATCGATAAGGCCTTGTTCTAATAATGACCGAAAGAGAGTTGGTCCGCCTTCACATGCAACCCTCCGAACTCCATATTTCTTGCGCAATGTTTCCAGCATGCCGGCGAGGTCGACATGCTTTGAACTGCTAAGATGGAGGGTTGCCTTCTTCTCCAAGGCTCGCTGATATTTTCTCGGCATCCCTTTGGTAGAAAAAATAATGATCGGCGAAACGTCCGACTGAAAAATCTTCAGACGATGCTCGATCCTGCCTTCATTCGAGACAATCACGCGTAGCGGGCAGCGGCTTTGACCGCGCTTCACTCTGTTTTCCTGCATTTCAACCGGAAGGCCAAGCCGGACATTGTCGCGTTTTAAGCTGGTGTGCCCGATCAATACCGCATCGGCCAGAGCGCGCTGCCGAAACAAATGCAACTTGTCTTCGCGCGAAGTGAAATCTACCGGTGACAAATTCTTCGTGGTGACCTTGCCATCGACAGTCATCGCGAAAGTGGCGACGACGAATGGGCGCTTGTCTTTCATAAGAAACGTTGAGACGTAAATCGTTGAATCGTTACATCGTCAAACCGAATCACGAACTTACGATTTACGAATCACGACCCTTATTCGGCTTCGCCGATCTCATGCTCCAGTGTGACTACTTCGTGCTCCATCTCGCGCATTTTCACACGCGCGACTGCACCACTCGGCTTGTAAAACAGATAAACGAGCGCGCCCGGCAGACAGCAGACGAGAATAATGAGGAAACTAAGAGAGCCGATGAGAATGGCTTTTGCTTCCGGCACACCGCAAAGACCGCTAAGCATGATCTGCAGGACTTTTTCGCGAAGTCCAATTCCCGCGAAACTGATGGGTAATGCGGAGATCGTGCGTTCTACTGGCATCACAGCAAAAAAGTTGACCACTGGCACGGGCGCACCCAATGCGTAAGCCGCACAGAGAAAAGTCGTGAACGTGGCCAGGTGGGCTATGAGAGATGCTCCAAACGCAACGAGCGTTGCGCGCCAATGATGCGCGTAGAGATGATACGCGGCGGAAATCTCGATCAGCTTGTCACGACCAGGGAACTTCTCTGGCAACGAATGAAACAAATTAAATCCGCTGATTACAAAAGTGGATA
Organism: Verrucomicrobiota bacterium; assembly: GCA_003221195.1. Classification (GTDB taxonomy): domain Bacteria; phylum Verrucomicrobiota; class Verrucomicrobiia; order Chthoniobacterales; family UBA10450; genus Udaeobacter. Next base: position 10,041 of record QHQO01000166.1, on the reverse strand, counting down.
TCAATGTCAGGACCGATGTGCCCAGGAGAAAAAGCAAGAGCCAGAGCAAGTTTCGGGTTTCGGTAGTCTGGGCGAGAAAATCATAGCGCAATCCGATGAGGGTGACGGTAATGGCGACCAATGCAACAAGCCCGATGAACCGGTCAAACACGACGGCTAGCAATGCACCCGCTTTTTTGTCCGGCGTTTCCTTGAGTAGATAATAGCTTTTTATGATATCGCCGCCCGTGCCGCCCGGGAGAAACTGGTTGTAAAACATTCCGATAAGAAACAAGCCTGAGAGGCGCGGAAGAGTCAGGCGAATCTTTTGAACCTTCAGCAAGACGTGCCAGCGAAAGGCTGCGGCAACTTCCACCACAACATAGGCGAGGATACCCAGGAAAACCCAGTGGTATTGAGCGTTTCGGATCGCCTCAACCATCTGGGCGCGCCTGCTGGGATCGTGATAAACCCAGTAGAGCACCGCAATGGTGACGCTAAGCTGGAAAAGCGTGACCAGGATTTTTTTCATTCGCCGAAGCGTTCCTTCCACATTTGGACCGACTGGCGAATTGCATCAGCTGTCCTGTTCGGGTTCATCTTCCAGACAAATAAGCAGTTTGGGGGAAGGAGCGGAACAAGTTTCTCAAAATCGACACCTCCGGTAAAGGGTAGTTGATCCTCGCGCGCCGGCCAGATGCAGTCATGCACATGGCAGCCGAATGTACGCGGACCGACCGCGCGCAGCCACTCGGCGTGATCAATGAACCCAAGATTCTCTTTAATCTGAGAGTGACCGAAATCATGCCAGTAACCGAGTTGCGGAGAATTCATCTCGTCCAGTAAGATCGCCAATTCGCGCTCGGTTGGAATCTCTTCGTAGGCGCGGCGGCCCTCGATTCCCAGACGGACGCCTTTCGAACCGGCATACTCGATCACACGGCGCAGGCAGTCCTGCATGTGCTGCAGGTATTGGGGCGAACATCGTTCTCGCTTGTGCACGGCTTTTATTTTCAGTTTCACGTAATTGCGCGAAAGGTATTCGCCGGCTTTTGCCATCGCAATCAACCGATCAGTAATTGGCGGCATGTTGACCTGTCCTAAATTCAATACAACGAACGGCGCGTTTAGTTGCCCGGCGAGATCAATCGCGTGAAACGTTTGCGTGACAGCGCGCTCGCGTTCCTCGGCTGACGCGGCGGAAAATTTGTAACAGTCTGGCGGAACCACCGTCGCTTCGCCAGACAACAGGCAAAAATTATGCAAACTGCTGAAGCGGATTTCTCGCGTATCGGACATTTTTTGAATTCCTGACATCAGGGGCATGCGGATACCATGGTCCAGCTCAATCAAGTCAAACCCAAGCTTGGTTTTGATTTCGCGCAGCATCGCGTCGCCGCTCGTATGGCGTCTGGAATTCCAACACGTGGAAAACGAAATCATCGGCTAACTAATTGTAGGGCGTTTCTGTGAAACGCTATTTCAATAATTAGCAGACCGGCTCAATCTCAGCTGACGGGGCAGGCGAGACAGGGCTGTCGCAAACGTGCCGCCCGGCGACGCTCAAAACTGAGGCTGCGGCAACTCCATAAATCAGCGAGGCAATACCGAGCGTGGGCCTTATTCCGATCAAGTCGGAGAAGCCAGGCGCGATCAGACCGGCAATGGGCATTAAGCCGAAAAAGCTCATGCCTACCACCGCAGACACGCGACCCCGCAAGTGCGCTGGTGCCTGCTCCTGCACGATGGTGTTAACCAGACCAAAGTTCATCGAGAGCGCGATGGCAATGGCTCCCATGGCACACGCCGTAAGCAGGAAACTTTGTGACCAGGACATGAGGAAAACTCCCAAGGCGATGGCGGCCACATTTCCGCCCATGAATTTCAAGCGGTTTTCGCGCGCGACGCTAAATAAACCGATCGAGCCAAGGAATGCGCCGCTACCAGACACCGCCATCAATCCTCCCATGCTTTCCGCGCCGAGGTGAAGAATATTGCGCACGTAGAGCGGCAGCATCACGGATATAGCTGGAAAGACAAAGATCGTGTTCAACGCGATCATTGCGATCAGAGATAGAATAAGTCGATTTGAGCAGACATACCGAAAACCTTCGCGTATGCCGCTGCGGCGTTGTTCTTCTTCCTCGGGCGTGCCGATGGGCCGCTTGGGAAGCGAGATGAGCGCAACGATGAGCGCCACAAAAGAAAATGCGTTCGTGAAAAATGCCGAAGCCGCGCCCCACCATCCGATAAAAAAACCGGCCAGCGACGGGCCAATCAGACGGGACCCATGAAACACGGAACGATCAAGCGCGACGGCGGCACCAATCTCGTCTCGCTTCACCAACTCTGGCACAAGCGCGGAGATGGCCGGCATTTCATAGGAAAAAGCAATCCCCAGCAGAAGCGCAAAAAAGATTATATGCCAAATTTGAATGCGCCCGCTCATTACCAAAAACCCAAGCGCGATCGCAAAGATGATTTGCACAATCTGGGTTGCAATCAGGATCTTGCGTTTGTCCCACCGATCAGCGAGCGACCCAGCAATTGGAGCGAGTGCAAGCGCTGGCAAACCGGCAGCGAAATTAACAAGGCCAAGCAAAATCGCCTTGTTGGTGAGCCCACTTAGGACCCAGCTCTGCGCCATCATTTGCATCCAAGTGCCACTGTCGGAAATGAGCGAACCGATAATGTAGCGACGAAACGGCCCCTGCCCCAAAAGCGCCAACGCTTTTCCTCCAATCCCTTTTTCTTTCTCGTCCATCGCAAACACTCATAAATGGGATGAAGTGCCGCTGCAATGGACGAGCGTGCTTATCCTTCTCGCCGTCATCCTGAGCGTAGCGAAGGACCTCCCAAAAACCCGTTGAGCACATACTTGAAATCATGTGATCGAAGCTTCGACCGCGAGGTTTCTCGCTTCGCTCGGAATGACCATCGCGCGTGATTGCCTCTACGGGTTGCGTTCACTATCTTTCGAGCATGCGCATCGACAAACACACACAGAAGATGCAAGAGGCACTGCAAGCGGCACAGGACCTGGCTTCGCAGGCTAATCATCCCGAAATCACCAACGAACATTTTCTTTCCGCTCTCTTGGATCAAGGCGAGGGGATAACCCGGCCGCTCCTCGAGAAGATTGGCGCAAATGTGGAGCAACTGCGCGACCGGTTGCGTTCGGAACTGGACCGCCGCCCAAAAATCCACGGCGCCGCTGCCGATGTGCGTCTCTCAAACGAACTCCGCAACGTTCTGGATTCGGCGGAAAAGGAAATGTCGAAGCTGAAGGATGAGTTTACCAGCGCAGAGCATTATTTGCTGGCGTTGGCTGGGTCGAATGTTCCAGCCGCAAAATTACTTAAGGAAGCCGGCGTCACGCGCGACAAAATCATGCAAGGCCTTCAGCAGGTGCGCGGCTCCCAGCGGGTGACGGATCAAAATCCTGAAGGCAAATATCAGGCGCTGGAAAAATATGGACGCGACCTAACCGAGCTCGCTCGACGCGGCAAGATCGATCCAGTGATTGGACGCGACAACGAAATCCGGCGGATTATGCAGGTGCTGTCGCGCCGGACGAAAAATAATCCGGTGCTCATCGGCGATCCAGGCGTTGGCAAGACCGCAATCGCAGAAGGCCTCGCGCGGCGAATCATCAGCGGCGACGTACCCGATTCATTAAAGCAAAAACGAATCATTGCCATGGATATTGGTGCGATGGTTGCCGGCGCGAAGTTTCGCGGTGAATTTGAAGATCGCCTGAAAGCATTCTTGAAAGAGGTAACCGATTCGCAAGGTCAGGTCATTTTGTTCATCGACGAATTGCACACCATTGTTGGAGCAGGCGCAGCGGAAGGCTCTGTCGATGCTTCAAACATGCTTAAGCCGATGTTGGCGCGTGGCGAGCTGCGCACGATCGGTGCGACCACGATCGATGAGTACCGCAAATATATCGAGAAAGACGCGGCACTAGAACGGCGTTTCCAACCGGTTTTGGTAAACGAACCGACAGTGGAAGATACAATCGCGATTCTCCGCGGACTGAAGGAACGCTACGAAGTGCACCACGGTGTGCGCATCACTGACAGCGCGCTCGTTGCAGCAGCCGTGTTGTCGCAGCGTTACATCACTGATCGGTTTTTGCCGGATAAGGCGATCGATCTGGTTGATGAAGCAGCGTCGCGTTTGAAGATCGAGCTCGATTCAATGCCCACAGAGATTGACGTGATCGAACGCGAGATAATGCAGCACGAAATGGAACGCCAGGCGCTCAAGAAAGAGAAAGATCCCGCAAGCAAGGAGCGTTTGAAGAAACTCGAAAAAGAGTTGGCCGGATTAAAAGAAAAATCTTCCGCTCTCAAAGCCGAATGGCAGAAAGAGAAAGCGGTGCTCGAAGAACAGCGGAAATGGAAAGAAGAACTTGATCACCTCCGCACGGAGCTCGAGCGCGCACAGCGCCGTGGTGAGCTGGCGAAGGCGAGCGAAATCCAATACGGACGCATTCCTGAGTTGGAAAAGAAATTGGCTGACGCGACGGCAAAAAGTGCAAAGACAAAAAAATCGCTCCTTCGCGAAGAAGTAACCGAAGAAGACATCGCCGAGGTTGTCTCGAGCTGGACCCATATTCCCGTCTCGCGATTGCAGGAAGGAGAACGCCAAAAGCTGGTGAAACTGGAAGAGCACTTGCATTTGCGCGTGGTCGGACAGGATGAAGCGATCAAAGCGGTTTCCAACGCGGTGCGCCGTGCCCGGGCAGGGTTACAGGATCCAAATCGTCCTCTCGGCTCATTCATTTTTCTTGGACCGACTGGTGTCGGCAAAACGGAGTTGTCGCGCGCGCTTGCGGAATTTTTGTTCGACGACGAAAACGCCATGGTCCGGATCGACATGAGCGAATACATGGAGAAACACACGGTCTCTAGATTAATTGGCGCGCCGCCGGGATATGTCGGTTACGAAGAAGGCGGTCAACTTTCCGAGGCCGTTCGGCGCAGGCCATACTCAGTGGTCCTCTTCGACGAAATCGAGAAAGCGCATGCGGACGTGTTCAATGTTTTGCTGCAGGTGCTCGATGACGGCCGAATCACGGACGGGCAGGGGAGAACGGTCGATTTCAAGAACACCGTCATCATCATGACCTCAAACATCGGTTCTCAGTACATCACCGAGGAAGAATCGAAAGAAGCGCGCCGGCGACTGGTGACGGACGCATTGCGCGCACATTTCCGTCCTGAATTCCTCAATCGAGTCGATGAAATCATCATTTTCGATCGGCTCAGCGAGGACGATCTGAAAAAGATTGTGGAAATCCAACTGGGCCGCTTGTCGAAACGCCTGGAGCAACAAAAGATCACACTCAAGCTCTCGGATTCTGCCAAGGAGCTGTTGGCGCGCGAAGGTTACGATCCCGTTTACGGCGCGCGTCCGCTGCGCCGCACCATTCAAAAAGAAATTCTCGACCCTCTCAGCATCGACATCCTGGAAGGCAAAGTCCGCGAAGGCCAGACCGTCCGCGTCGATGCGAAAGACGGAGCTTTGTCATTTCGAGCGTAGTCGAGAAATCTCTCGATTTCTGCAGATGGATCAGGTTATTCTGGTCGATAGCATCCTCGATGGGAGTAGCAGACATGGCTAAGGCTCTCGAACGCGCAATCGGTCGAACCATGCAGCAAAAGCGGCAACAACTTTGCGAAATTCGTGAAGAAGTCGAACACCTTTTAGATTACCTTGACGTTTTGGAAGCCTGCGCAAAAGATGCGGGCAAACCGCGTCTTGGCCACGACGAGCTAAAAAAGCGTTATCGTTGACCAGAGAAATTCTCGGCCGCTCGGCGTCGATATCTTCGAAGGCAAAGTCCGCGAAGGTCAGACCATTTAGATCACCGCAAGGATTGTACGCTGGAATTCTCCGAGAAATGATTTGCTTTTCTTCGCGCCTTGCCCGGCAAACGGCAGATGTTAGCATGGTCGTTGGTGAAAACAGCGCGGTTGCCGATCAACATTGACTCGGGCGAAATCGCACAGTTTTGCCGAGAGCGTGGTATCCGTAAGCTGGCGCTTTTCGGGTCTGTGCTGCGAGGGGATTTTAACCCAGCACTGAGCGATGTCGATGTCTTCGCAGAGTTTGAGCCTGGCGCGTTGCGCGGCGTTGGGTTGCAGTATTTCGATTACGGGCACGAACTCGGAAAGATATTCGGTTATCGCGTCGATTTCTGTTCACAACTGCACCCCGAAATACGGAAACGCGTCGAAAACGACTCGCTCACGATTTATGAGCAAACGTGATGTCGCCGTGACGCTGCGGCAGATCATCGAATTCGCTGATGAGATAGCAGCTTTGATCGCCAACCGCTCGCGCGACCAACTGAATAGCACTAAGGAATTTCGACGCGCCCTTGAACGCTGCATTGAACTGGTAGGCGAGGCGGCAAGGCGTTTACCGGAAGAGTGGCGCGAGCATCACCAGGATATTCCGTGGCGACAGATTATTGGAATGCGCAACGTGATGATCCATGGCTACGATGTTGTGTCGAATGACGTGCTTTGGAATACCGCGGCTCACGACATGCCTCAGCTTCGTGCAAAGATCGAATCCATTTTGGTCAACGAAGCATAACTACCTTAGAACTCGCTGGACCTTTGACCCGCTCTCGATCGATATCCTCGAAGGCAAAGTCCGCGAAGGCCAGACCGTCCAAGTCGATGCCAAAAACGGTGCGCTCTTGTTTCGAGAAGTGATTTCGTGAACACGCTTGGATTAGATCGAAAAATTCGGTCTAGTTCTCGTTAGGTCTATGGGCGTTGTCATCTTTGCTGCACTCTTCGGCTGGCTATTGCCGCCGCTTTTGTTCAGTTCGCAGTGTTTCGGAGGCAATCGTTCTCCTTCCGTACGGCTGCGGCAAGTGGTCTCATTGCCATCTTATTCGTCTCCTTCGTTGCCCTCGTTGTCGGCTACTTTATCGCACGCGTTCGCATTGGCGATCACTACGAGGTCAACTCTGAATTCATGTCTATTGTCGTTGTCGTGCCAGCCATACTCGGAGCTTTCGCCGGGTCAATCATTGGAGGTCTCATCGCGCGGTATAGTTTCACTGCTCGCTCATGATTTACATACATCCGCAGGTCAACGGCCTAACCAATCGCTGGCACCAATTGCTACAGCCAACCGGTGGACGCTGCGGTGCAGACATTCAAATTTATGAAACAGCTTAGTAAGTTTGCCACGCTTGCTCCCGCCACCAGTGGTTCAGCTCCGTCTCGTTAGTCTGCCGCAGCGATTCTCCGCGACTCAATACTGTTGTTTGTGATGCACCCGCGAGCTGCCGAATTGATCACAACATTGGATTTGCGGCCCCATCCCGAGGGCGGTTTTTATCGCCAGATATTCCGGTCCGCAGTTCAGGTTACTCCGATGGATGGGCGCGGCTCCCGTGCTGCACTGACGACGATCTACTTCCTCCTCCCGAAGGGTAACGTCAGCCGGTGGCATCAGGTCGCATCGGACGAGGTCTGGCATCTACGAGGGTGGCCTACTGGAGTTGCTGGAGCTGAACGCATCGGGGCAGACCATCCTGCGTCACGTGTTGGGTCCGGTTGGCGGTGGCACGGAGGCGCCAGTTTACACGATCGGTGCCGGGATTTGGCAAGCCGCTAGGACGCTATGGGAGTACGCGTTCGTCGGCTGCACTGTTGGCCCGGGATTCGACTTCGCGGACTTTCGCTTGCTTGCCGATGATCATGCGCGCGCTGCTGCGCTCCGGGCGGCATTGCCCGATCTCGCGATGCTTATTTGAGATCGAAGGGTTACGCCGCGGCATGGATGGCGATATTTCTGCTTAGTCGGCTGATTGTTAGGCCATCACTTCTCGGAACGCCGCTAGGAAAGTTTCCATTTCAGTCTTCTTACCAATAGTCAGTCGCATGTGGTTCGGCAGAGCGGGGAATAAGCGCCCCACGCGTACGTTGCGCTCTTTCATCGCTTTGATAATCGGCACGACGGAACGCTTACAATCGAACATGATGAAGTTCGCCTGCGACGGAATTGATTTGTAGCCCATCTTTTCGAGCTCGGATGTCGTGAATTGTTTCGCTTCTCTGTTTAAACGCTGGCCGGTTGGGACGTGATCTAGATCGTCCAGGCTCGCAGTCGCGGCAGCCAGCGCCATGCAGTTGACGCTGTCCCACATTTGGTTTCGGCGCATGCGTTCGATCGTTTCCTTCTGCGCGACACAGTAGCCGCAGCGCAATCCTGCCATTCCGTAAATTTTTGAAAACGTGCGGGAAACAATCAGATTCGGGTGCTCTTTCACGAGCGGGATCACGCTCTCGTAGTCGGGGCTATCCGCGAAATGGAAATATGCTTCGTCCACCAGAATCATTGTCTCGCGCGGGGTCTTTGCGATGAAGTCGCGTAATTCGTCCTTGGGCGTGATGCTGGCAGTGGGGTTGTTCGGATTGCAGACGTAAATCAAACCGCCCTTTGTAGCAGCAAGCATTTTCGGCATATCATGCGCAAAGCTGCTGGTCAGCGGCGCCTTTACTACTTCAGCGCCATTAGCACTGGCATTATTGAGAATTGCTTCAAAGGTCGGGTCCGCTGCGACTAGCTTTCCGTTCTGAGGTCCGGTAAATGTTTCTGCGCAGAGTTTGAGAATTTCACCCGAACCGTCACCGAGAAGGATCTGATCGTGGTTGACGCCGTTCAGCTTTGCTAGCTTGTCGATCAGAAGATTGTTGTGTTCGTCCGGATAACGGCAAGCGAGACCGAACGAATTTGTTATCGCCTCCAATGCTTTCGGACAAGGTCCATAAGGATTCTCATTCGCACTCAAGCGGACGATGTTGCCGCCTTCTGCCAAAGGCGTGGTAACGGACTGAGTCGGCTTTGCGAAAGAGAACGTCGGCCTGACGACCACCGCCGCCGCGCCTGCGCCGAGTAACTGTGCAAATTTACGTCGAGAAACAGACATTGTATTCATTTTTGAGTCCTCCTAGTCGATTGTTAGGCTGATTCGAATCAAATGCCAGCCCGAATTGTGCCCACCGCCTTTTTGTTGGCTGCCTTTGCCGCGTTCGCAACGCACGGCTGTGCCAAGACGCGCGAGGACGAGCACGCGCGGAAGCTTGCTGATCGTGTGCGAACTGAATTTCTGCACGCCTGGAATAATTACGAGCGTTATGCATGGGGCCACGACGCGCTGCGGCCTTTGAGTAAAACCGGGCACGATTGGTACGGCCAGTCCCTTTTGATGACTCCCGTCGATGCCCTCGACACACTTATCCTGATGCATCTCGATACCGAGGCGGAAAGAACGCGCGCACTTATCGCTAGTGATCTCACGTTCGATCGCGATATTTACGTCAAAAATTTTGAGATAACGATACGCCTGCTCGGCGGGCTTCTTTCCAGCTATCAACTGACCGGCGACACGCGTCTCCTGAGCCTCGCCGAAGATTTGGGCAACCGATTACTTCCGGTTTTCAATTCACCAACGGGGCTCCCTTATGTTTACATCAATCTTCGCACTGGTCAGACACGCGACCCGGTGACGAATCCGGCAGAAATAGGCACGCTGTTATTGGAATTTGGGACGCTGAGTAAGCTGACCGGCAAACCCGTTTTCTATGAGAAAGCGAAGCGGGCTTTGGTCGAAACTTTCAAGCGACGCTCGCCGCTCTGCCTCGTTGGAGAGAGCATCAACATCGAGACAGGCGCCTGGACAAACACGGATAGTCACATCAGCGGCGGCATCGATTCGTACTACGAATATCTCTGGAAATGCTGGCTTCTGTTCGGCGATAAGGATTGCCGCACGATGTGGGAAGCGAGTATTTCCGCCGTTAACAAGTATTTTGCCGACGAAATCCGCGGGGAATTGTGGTACGGCCACGCCGATATGCAGACGGGTAAGCGGACCAAGACGGAGTACGGCGCGCTCGATGCATTCTTCCCTGCGTTGCTCGCCTTCTCCGGAGATCTGGAGCGCGCACGTCGCCTGCAAGTTTCATCGTTCAAGATGTGGAACCTGTACGGCATCGAGCCGGAAACTCTCGATTACAAAACGAT
>QHQO01000074.1 GCA_003221195.1 Verrucomicrobiota bacterium | reverse complement strand
AGGAACTCCGCTCCTTTGGTAAGGACTACCTTCTCCTTTTTCCACAACGTGAACGCGCTCACCGGCGCGGCGGAATAACGCCGGCAGTTTTCGCAATGGCAATAACCAATCTCCATCGGATCACCGCGCACTTCGATCTCCACGGCCCCGCAGTAACATTGACCTTATGCGTCTCCACCATGCTTCCACTCTTACCGCGCGGTTCGCTTTGCGGCGAGCAAAACCAACTCATCCAGAATCACGTGGTTGAAAGTCGTTAGGCCAAATCTGCTCAAATTTGCTTTAATTGCCTGTGCGAACGGTGCAGGGTGGAGGACGGAGGTTTTATGACCATCTGGCAAATTATTCTGCTTATCGCCGGCTGTGGAGCGGTCGGCGGGATTGTTAACTGCGCGATCAGCGGCGAATTCAATTATCCACGGTTTGACGCTGCGGCGAAAGTGTGGCGCCCTGGTTGGATCGGCAACGTTCTCGTCGGCGCGGTAGCGTCTGTCGTCGTATGGGGTATTTATGGTCCGCTAGCGTCGGTCGATCTGCTAACCGGAGAGATGGCCGGTGTGCGTTTGACCGTCGCGCAGCTACTCACCTCGCTTGTGATCGGTTTGAGCGGTGGTAAAATTCTCACATTGATGGCCGAGAAACAGGCGGCGACAATTTCCAAAGATCAACTCGCTGCCGCTGTGAAAGCGTTAACGAAAGGTTGATATGATCATCGAAGACAATAAAGCCGCAAAGATTCAGGAGCTTTTGAAGCAACTCTCCAGCGCGGACACGTTTCAATCGGTCGCGATCACGAGGCAAATCAGGGACATCGCAACAGAAAATGCGAAGCAGGAGCCAGGCACAACAGGTAATCCGGTCGCCATAAACCCGGCACAACGGTAAGGTGGGTTTTAAATCGCGCAGGCTGGAAGCTCGCGTGCCGCACAGGTCCGCACACGGGACGGATTCGTCCTTTGGCGAACACGATGCCTGTGTTCCTTAGGACGCCTTTGTAATCTGACTTGCCATAGGCGCGTCTCTCGCGCATGATTAAGTCCCGATGGTTCAAGCGAATTGTCGGGCGCGGTTTACGGCGGCTGATTTCGACTTCATTGTGCGCACGCTCGCGCGCTCGCAAACTGACCAAGTCTCGCTGGTCGATCTTTTGAGCGATGTTGAAACGCGCGATTCCATTCTCGATCATCCGCGACTCGTCGATGCGATTCTAAACCATTGCGGACATCTGCGGATTTCGTCGCAGTTTTATTTTTACGTTCTGGCCCGGCACGTTCTGCAGCAGGGCAGGATCGGCGACCGCAAGCTTTGCGATTATGTCGCGTCGTTGCTCGAAACATTTTCACGCGCAAGCCGGTTGCAGATCTCCGATGAGACCCATCATATCGCTGAACAATACATTTCCGACATGCTCATTGCGCTCACCAAGGCGAGTCCCGAGCAAGCGTTTCTGCTTCGCGCTCACATTGGTAACTATTCGCTTTTTATCAGCGGGATTTTTCACGAGAACACCCAGCGCCGCAGTTTGCGCGGCGGCCCGGACATCGGATTCTATGAGCAAGTTGGCCGGACCAATTATCAACTGGTTGCTTCGCACGCCGCTGCGCGTCGGTGTGAACTCGACGACGTTTTCGAAGGGTTGGCTGATCGGTTTCGCGATGTTCGGCTCGCGCTGAATCAACTCTCCGATCGATTACTGAATCTGGATGACGATGCGCGCCCATCGCTTTGTTTGTGAACGAGACACTCTTCAGCCAGATCCAGAAGTTATTTGAGCGAACCTACGCGCAGGTCGGGATCAATCTGGAAGATTGTTTGATCGATCGGAGGCGCTGCGCGCAATTGTCACTTCTGGCTGGAAAGTCCGCCCGCGAATTGAGCGAGCTCGCCCGCACGTTTTTGCGGCGCACCGGAGATCAGCTTTACGTCGGCATTTACTATTCGCGCTGGCTCATTGAACAACTCGAACAGCATGATCCGCGCGCAGGCGTGGGTGATCGCAATATCCGGTCGCTGATCATGTTTGTGGAGGAACTCAATCACGCCTTGCACGCGGCGCTTCAGTTCAAAAGCGGAATTCGCGAGATCGCTTCTGAAGATTTTGCCCGCAATCTGGAGCTCCAGGCGCAGGTCGATACTTATCTCGTTCTACTTTTGTTTATCGCGTTCTTTCGAAAAACCCAGCGCGTTTCGCGCATGGACCGGCGTTGGCTGCGCTTTCATCTTTTCGCGCGCCAATGCCCGGAAGCGTTCCGGGATGCAAATTTGCGTGGCCGCTATTTGGAGACAAGCCAGCTCGCAACGAGCTACACGCACTACCTCGATACTCTGAATGGGGCCCGGCGCCTCGATGAAATCCGCCGCTTTCATTCGTTGGATTACGGTGGAAAAAAGGCGCGCATCCTGGCCCTAACAAATCGCAGCGCGAACCAGACAAACTAGCCGCTGGAGTTGCACGAGTATAGCGACACGGCGATTACTCTGGAATGACGACCTATCCAAAAAGCCCAAAAGAAATGACGAAGGGAATGAGCTATTTCCCGCGAATGGTTGATAAGATCCGACTTCATTCGCGCGGGGAGTTGCACGAGGATTATCGCGACAACCTCGGGGCGCCTCGAACGCTTGATGGAGCCTGCTGCAATTTTTTGCGCGTCAACTATGCCGATCTTCGCGAGCGCGTTCTCCAAGGGGGAACCGATGAAGACATTCTCGAATGGTGTTTTGAAAACGGGCGGCGCTTGAACGAGGGCGACCTCTTTGTCTGGAATGCATTCTCATCGAAACTCGGATGGCGCGATTCGTTCGCGGCGAGATTGGAACAAAGGAAAAAAGAGCACAGCATCACTGATCGCAACGACGTTCTTACAATGTCTGACTTCATCGATTTCGACGAAGGCCGGTCCCCTGAGGCCACCAAAACCGCGTGACCGCATCGAATTTGATTCATCGCCGACTCGGGTTCTGCATTGTGGCTTGCCTGTGCATTCTGCTTTCAGTGCGTGCGAATACGAAGTTCCAATCACACCGAGCCCTACTCAAAAAGTGCAGGAACCGTTGCTTGGCGATTGGACTTCCACAGACGGCAAAGAAAAGATGAAAGTGCGCAAGCTCGATGACAGCATTTACATCGTTTACTACGATGGAGATTTATTCCGCGCTTATCACTCCGACATCGCGGAAACGCCGTTTGTTAGCGTCCAGGATCTCAACTCGAATGATCGCAAGTATGCTTACGTGGTTTGGAAACTGTCCGATGACGGCAAGACGCTGAGTTTGCGGAGCGTCAACAAGCTAATCCCAAAGGAAACCAAGGACTCAGCTACGGTTGCTGCGCTTTTAACCAAAAACGTCCGAAACCCTGAGCTCTTTGGCGAAGAGATCGAGTTTAGCAAAGAGAAATAGCCGCCGCCTGCTGTCATGTTGAGCGACGCGAAACATCTCTAATTGTTGGCTTGGCGTGCGCCAGAAAGAACCTGAGATTCTTCGCTTCACTCAAAATGACAGGCTGCGCGACGTGTAATGAAAAAGCGATCTATCAGCGCGATGGTCGAGCGCGATTCCCTGTTTGCGACAATTGATGATTGAAGGCTCTTCTGACAAAGTTCGGGATGCTCAGACCAAGGAGTCGATTCTTCACAATTTGTTGTCTGCTGTTTCCATTCTGTTTTTGTGCGCTGAATATTGATGCGCAACAAACACCAGCGTCGAGTCGGAGTCCTTCGCCATCGCCGACGCCTGCAGTCTTTTCTACGGAGACACTGGCGGATCTGAAACGATTGCAACAGGCAGCTCTGACCAGTGACTACGCTTACAGGCAGGTCGCACATCTATCGAATAACATCGGACCGCGACTGACCGGATCCGCACAGGCGGGCAAAGCTGTTGAGTACGTCGCCAGCGAATTAAAGGCAATAGGCTGCGAAGTGCAGATGGAAAGAGTCATGGTACCGCATTGGGTTCGCGGCGAAGAAACAGCAGCGCTTGTTCAATTTCCCGGACAGGCAGCGAATACCACGCAGAAAATTGTCTTGTGCGCGCTCGGGGACAGCGTTGCGACACCTGCGGATGGAATCGAAGCAGAGGTGATCGCTGTCAGAAATTTTGATGAACTAAAATCGCTGCCTCGCGAGAAAGTCGCAGGCAAGATCGTGCTGTTCAATTATCCGTTCGACAAACAAATGGCCGCGGAAGGTCGCGGTGGCGAAGCATACGGCGAGGCAGTTGTTTATAGAGCCGATGGCCCGAGCGCAGCCGCGCGACAAGGCGCTGTTGCGTGTTTGATTCGTTCAGTGGGCGGAGCCGACTATCGGCTGCCACATACTGGACAGACGGATTACGCAAATGATGCGCCGAAAATTCCAGCC
>QHQO01000073.1 GCA_003221195.1 Verrucomicrobiota bacterium | reverse complement strand
AGCGAACTGCATCAGATGCAGGAAACGGGCGTTTTCGGAATGCTCGGACCGGTGCACACCGACTTTGGTTTCGCACGGAGTTATCCCCTCGCGACGCTGCCGATCGACATAGATCTGCTCAAAGAAAAATGGGCGTTGACCCATCCAGCATTCGTCCTTGAAGAGGAGGAGAAAGTGAAGTGACTGCGATTGCCGACGAAGCAGCGCGGCAGCGGTTTGCTCGCGAATTAGATCACAACTTTTCGGTCATCGCTTCGGCGGGCTCCGGGAAAACACGCGCGATCACCGATCGGATCGTTGAAATCGCGAGCCGTTCACAGCGTGCGCTCGAATGGCTGCCGCAGCTCGTGGTCGTTACCTACACGAATCGCGCTGCCGATGAAATGCAGCAGCGAACGCGACAGCGAATCCTCGAAGCCGGCCTGCCGTTGGAAACCGTGGAAGCGTTCGGTCGCGCGTTTTTCGGAACGATTCATGCCTTCTGCATGAAACTGCTCGCGACGCATGGACATCATCTCGGTCTGCCGGCAAGACTCGAAACGATTCCCGACAATAATGATGATCTGTGGAACGAATTCGTCCAGCAACAGACGGAGATCGGTCTTTCGTTAGGCGAAGAAAATCGACGTCTGTTGTTACGCTTAATGCAGGCGCGGCAGTTAATGGAGCTTGCGCGAAACCAGGACCGCATCTTCATCCCGCCGCAATCGCTCGGACGCTGTCCGGAATGCGATTTCAGCAAAGTCGAAGCCGCCTTTGAGAGTGCGCAGGCGACGAACATTCCGAAAGCAAAGTCGCAACTGCGTGAATGGCTGCGGCGCTGGCGCGAAACGGATGAGTTTGCGCCGTGGCCACCATGTGCCACGACTGCGAGAGATTTCACCGCGCGCTGGCGCGAAGCGTTTCGGCCGCTACGAGAATGGGCCAGTGCGTGCGCGTCTTACGAAGCTCAGGATACGGATCCGCAGCAATTTTTTGTTTTGCTCGAAATCACGCGGCCAGTGGAAGCTAACGGCGAGTGGCTTCAAACCAAACGCGATGGCCCGCCTTCGCCCGGCTACGGCGCGGCAGGTCCACGCGCAGGGCACTTTTGCATGGTCGGCGATTTTCAGCAGTCGATTTATCGCGACCCAGCTGATCTAAATCAGTATCGCGAGCTTCATCGAACCTTGATTTCAACCGGCGCGGCCGAAGAACTGAGGTTCTCCGTAACGTTTCGGCTCGATCAGGCCCAGCTCGATTTTGTAAACGACACATTCCCGAAAATTCTGACCAATACTGAAGGCCAGGTCGAGTTTGTTGAGCTCAGTGCGCGCCCGGAAATTCTGCCGGGCCAGGTAATTCGGTTCGACCTTGGCGGCGACATTGACGCGTCGCACACCGAAACTCGTCGCGCGCAGATCGAAGCTCAATGTTTGGCGAAATGGATTCGGGACGCCGGTTTGCAAAAGCTGCGGGCTAGATGTTGGCGCGAAGTCGCGATTCTCTGTCCGCGCAAAGCCTGGTTACGCGCAATCCGCGATGCATTGCTCGAGCAACAAATTCCGGTCGAAGTCCAATCCGAAAGTGATCGTCAAGCCGAGCATCCGGCGTACGCGTGGCTTACGGCGCTGCTCGCGATCATGGTCGATCCGAATGCGAGCTACGAAATCGTGGGAGTGCTGAGGGAAGTGTTCGGAATCTCCGACGACGAGCTGGCGCGATTTGCTCAAGCCGATGGCAACAAGTTTCAAATCGAGCGAAAAATCAATGGGCGCGGAGTCGTTGCGGACAGGTTGAATTTGCTGAGGCAAGTTCGCGAAATTTTGCCCCATCAGCCACTTTTTAGCGCCGTGCGCGAGATCGTGCGAATGACGCAACTGCGCGAGCGGCTTCGGACTCTGCCGCGCGAAGAATTCGGCAATTCGGCGAACGACCTGGAGAAACTGCTCAGTGCAGCGGCAGCCGCCGAAGCGCGACAGGAGTCGCTGGCCGACTTTGCCTTGACTCTTCGCCGCAATCTCGATGAGGTCCGCGAGACTGAACCGGCGGAAGCCGATGCGGTCCAACTGATCACCGCGCACAAGGCGAAAGGATCGGAGTGGGACACCGTGATTGTGCCTTTTCTGGCGCGTGAGGCGCGGCTAGGTGTGAATATTCGTTATCCGCTGGTCATTGGCGGGGAGCAACCGTTCATCGCGTTCGACCGAAGCGATCGCGCAGATCTGGAGGAAGAGATGAAAAAGGTACAACGGCAGGAAATGGAACGCCTGCTTTACGTAGCGCTCACACGCGCACGCCACACACTAGCGCTCGCGTTCGATGTTGACTTCTTTCGGGGCAAGCGCGGCGTCCACAGCGACACACAACTCAAATGGCTGCAAGGTGACGCAAACGAGGCGAACGCGGAAATCCTGTGGGCTCTTTCGGATGAACCAATGGCTTGCGAGGAAACCGCTGCACGCCACAAGGAACGGGTACCTGAATCGATCGCCGACAGTTTGCGCGGCCTTCAACTTGAGACCGGCTGGGTGGACATCGCGCGGCAGCAAGCGGCGTCTATCATAGAGACAGTCACTCCGAGTGAGTTCGCACCGGAAGAAGAACTGAGCGAAACACCAAGAGCTGTGCAATGGTCCGAGACCGAACCGGAATTGCGACCGCTGCGGATCGATAACCCAGCTACGCGTTACGGAGTTTGGTGGCACGACTTCGCCGAACAAATTCCTTGGTCATCCGAGCTCAAGAACTGGAACGAAACTTTCGAGCGCAATCTTGCAGCGTCGCCAGATCGGGCACGCTCAAGACGCGAATGGCAGCTGTTGCAAAAGCAAATTGAATTGGCCGAGGGACTCGGGCGTCATTTGAAGGACGCGAATTTGGTTCGTCAGGAGATGCCCTTCTTCTGGCGAATGGATGATCGCAAATCCCTGGAAGGGATAATTGATCTCGCGTTCCTCGAAGCAGACACAGAAAAATGGTTCATTTTGGACTGGAAAACCAATCGGCTGGAACCCGATCAGACAGACAAGTTGCGCGTCTCCTATCGACCGCAGATCGCAGCGTATTGGAAGGTGGTCGCGGAAATGACGAAGCGGCCGGTGGGTGCAGGAATTTATTCGACGTCGACCGGGCAGCTCCTCGTTTACAGCGAAAACGAGCTCGGCGCCGAATGGGAGCGCCTCAAAAATTTGCCTGCAAACAATCCCGCTGGTGAGATCGCGGATTCCCGCTAGCAGAGGAGCTCCCGCGCTTGTGAGCGCGTCGCAGGGATCAGCTCTCGCGTTCGCCGCGAATGAATTGCTCGACGCAGCGATAGGCTTCGTCGTCGGTCATTTGGACGGGCGGATGTTTGGAGAAATAGGCAGAGGGCGAATGCAACACGCCACCAATGCCGCGATCAAGCGCAAGCTTGCAGCACCGGATAGCGTCGATGGCCACGCCGGCTGAGTTTGGCGAATCTTCGACGGAAAGTTTCACGTCAATTTCCATCGGCACATCGCCAAAGAGACGGCCTTCCACGCGAATGAAAGCAATCTTGTTGTCGAGTTGCCATGGCACATAATCGCTCGGGCCGATGTGAATATTTTCGTCCGCCAGGCGTTCGCCGATCACCGATTGGACGGCTTCGGTCTTGGAGGTTTTCTTCGATGCCAGGCGGGTGCGATTGAGCATATTTAGAAAATCGGTGTTCCCGCCGGTGTTTAGTTGATATGTGCGAACGAGTTTCACGCCGCGCTTCCGGAAAAGATCTACCATCATTCGGTGTACAATAGTCGCCCCCATCTGCGCTTTGATATCGTCCCCAATGATAGGAAGATTCTTGTCCGCAAATCGTCTCGCCCACTTTGGATCGCTGGCGATGAAGACAGGAATGTTATTGACGAACCCGAGGCCGGCCTCCAGCGCGCAACCGGCGTAAAAGCGGGTCGCCTCTTCCGAGCCGACGGGGAGATAATTGACCATTATTTCAGCGGAGGAATCTTTCAATTCGGCGATGATTTGTTCGCGTGTGGATTCCTTTTCCAGCGGGAGGAATGTACGCAACGGATCCTCATCGCGCATATGCGGAGGGTAGCCATCGAGAACGCAGCCCATCTTCACGATGGCGCCGGTGAGCTTGATTTTCTCACAAAAGGCCTTGGTGCAATTGGGCGGCGAGAAAATCGCTTTGCTGACGTCGAGGCCGACTTTACGGCGGTCGATGTCAAAAGCAGCCACAACCTCGATGTCGCTCGGCCGGTAGAAACCGATTTCCCGGTGCATCAGCCCTATGGCAGAGCCGTTGGCGGAGGAGGCGCCATAAAAGTTAATTCCTTGGACAAGAGAGCTGGCGCAGTTTCCAACGCCGACGATGGCAATTCTTATTTTTCTCATTTCTAAACTGTTAAAGGTGAAAGGCTACCTGAATTAGATTATTCGGAGCAAGACACAAGTTAGGCCGTCTCACAACGATCGGCTGCGCCTGCCAGTAGCCTTAAATATTATAAGCGCGGAATGTGTCCGAAGTCGCGCCAGCTTGCAAGAACTGTTATAAGGGGAAAAGTCACGGGCATTCTTCATGCAAAGAAGGCCCTTGCAAGGAGATAGACGAAATGCGCTTGAAATTTGCAGCCATCACGACCCTGATCGCTGCTTTTTCCGTCTGGTCGCACGCATTTGGGACTCCCATTTACACGATCGAACAGGCGGTCGCCGTCGCTCAAGCGCACAACGCGGAAATCGAGATCGCGAGGAAGAAAGTACAAGGCGCGCACGGCGGCTGGGTCGAAGCGCGCTCGGGATATCTTCCGTCGCTCAGCTCGACGGGGCTGGTCGATAAACGACAACAGCAGACAGAAACTCGACTCCGCGATGAAGATTACAATGCGATAGTGAAGCTCGAACAGAACCTGTACACTGGCGGAGCAGTATCCAGCCAGGTATCTATCGCACGGCTAAATATCGAGAAGCAGAACTATGAGTTGCAGGAGACCGCCAGTCGAGTGGCAATGGATGTGCGGGTCGCGTTTAACGAACTTCTCCTGAACCGGGCAAAGGTGGGTGTGCGCCAAAATTCGGTGAGAGTCCTGGAGGAAGAACTCAAGGGCCAGCAGCAAAGCTTTAGCGCCGGCATTGTTGGTAATTTGAACGTACAGCGCGCCGAAGTGGCTCTGGCTAACGAGCAGCCAGAACTTTTTAACGCCGAAACGCAATTGAAAAATTCCTACCTCCGACTCGGCGACCTTTTCGGCACGGAGGCCCATCCCAGAGGCGAGACAGCCCCATTTGAGGTTTCGGGAGAATTACAATATCAAGCAAACCATCCCGATCTGAACGATTGCCTCGCGCGCGCCGACGCGAATCGGCCAGTCATCAAAGCCCGGCAAAAGGACATCGAGATCGAGGACCAGCAGTATATCCTCGACCGGAGCGCGATGCGGCCACATATCCGGGCTTTTTCCGGCTACGAAGTTTACAGCGAGCGCGATCCGGATGTCGGTCAGGAATTTAACTACGGCGGCGTGGTAGGGATAAACGCGACGTGGAATATCTTTGATGGGTTTGCGACCAAAGGTCGCATGCAAGCCACGCGTGCCCGACGCGAAGCAGCTGTGCAAGCATTGGCAGCGGCCAGGCGCTCTGTTGCCTCGGAAGTGCGCAGCGCTTTTTTTGATCTCCAACAGGCTGACCGCGTGCTTGAAATCGAGACAACCAATGTTCAGGCCGCAGATGAATCTCTCGACATTGCGAAAAGCAATTTTGCTGCCGGATTGGGAACACAACTCGACATCCTGCAAGCGGCATCCGATGTCACCCGGACCCGCACTACCCGACTAAGCGCAATTTATTTGCACAACGCGGCCCTTGCCCGTCTGGCGCACGCCTGCGCGAGTTCCACGGAAGCGCTTAATTTTGGATCAAAAATCGAAAATGCGAAGAAGGAAAAACGCGGTGCGGCGCAAGCTGCCGACGTCGCGCGTCCACCGGAAAAGTTAAGTCGACGATGAAGCAACGATCTCTGTTTCTGAGGACGCAATCTGTAGCCGTCGCCCTGCGGACGGCGCGACCCGCACATTTTGAACATGTCGGCTCCAGGCGTCGCACGGGGAAGCAGCTACCAAGAATGCGGCGCGCCAGTTTCAAGCAAGCGTCAGTACGGATTCACCTGTTCGCGGCTGTTTTGACAGCATGCTTCGCGTCTCTGGCCGACGCCATTACACTGGAAAATGTTCTGCAAACTACGCTGGAAAGAAACCCGAACATCCAAGAGGCGAAATCAGGGCTTGAGCAAGCTGCGGGAAAACGGCTGGTCTTTCGTTCCGTCGCCTTGCCTGACGCTGAACTGGGCGTCCCGGCAGGCGTTCAGGCCGGTCACCGTGCCGGTGAAAGCGGAGTAAAAGGCTTTGCCGTGGGACGCGGCGTCTTGACCCAGACGCTGTTCAACGCGGGTCTGCCCGCTTCTCTGCGGCGGGGCGATGTCGAAGTCTTGATTGCACAACAGCAATTGAACGTGGCTGTCGTCGAGCAGTTACACGCAGCGCGCCTGGCGTTTTACGCCGCCCTCTACAATCGATCGTTGGAATCCCTCCGCAGGGAACAACAGCGACGGCTGCAGGAGAACGTAACTACTCAAAAAACCCGGTTCGAAGCCGGCCTGACTGATAAGACTGCGCTTGCAAGTGCAACGGTTCAGGCGTCTGAATTGGACACGCGAATTGAAGGCGCGCATCGCACCTATTTGGACGCACGCTTGCAATTGGCCCTGGCAATGGGGATCGATCCAGCAAAGGCATCGCAGCCCGAGCCTGAAGGCGAACTACACTCCATCCCGATGCGCGTCGATGTTGATTCCGAAACAGCGGCGGCTCTTCAAAGGAGAGCTGATCTTAAACTCGCGCGGCTGTTTGTGCGCGCCGCCAACGAGGATCAACGAATCATCGAAGCCGACTATTATCCCGCCGTGATCGGTAGCCTTCCAGGCGAGTACGTCCCGGTCACAGGGATTCATCGCGAAGGTTCTACAAGCAAGACACAGGATTTTATTGGGTCGGAGATTCGCGAGAAGGCGGCGTACACGTGGCGCGTCGTTGATAACGGCAAAGTAAATGGCGCGGTTCTTAAGGCTCGTTCAGCGCGAGAGATAAACGAATTAACGTGCCGGAAACTGGAGACGAATATCCCTCGCGAGCTTTCGCGGATCGCGAACGATCTTAAGACAACAGAGATTCGCGAAAAATCCCTCGCCTCCGCAACAGCTGCCGCCGAGGAAAGCGCGCGCGCGGTGCAGCAAAATCTGGCCAGCGGTCTGGCATCCCCGCTCGAGTATCGGGTTACTCAAAATTTCTTTCTGGAGACCAAGAGCGGATTGTTAGATGCGATCTATCAGCACAATCTCGCCATGGCCGAATGGGACCGCGCCACGGGACGCTATTTTCAATTTTCTGACGACAATACGAAGTCGCGCTAAACGCAATAAGGCGGCTACAAGAACTGCTCGGACCTTGCAGCACACCGTTTGGCGATCTTTAATTCCCTTTCGCTGATCGAACGAGCGTTTCCGCTGCGGTGTCTTGGAAATTACATCCTCGAACCTCTGCCAACAGGCTCGGATGAGGCTGAAAACGCTAAGATCCCAGTTTATTGCAAAGAAGCATCACGAACACCACACTAGTTCTCCGAATTGAAATTACCGGAATCAAAAAGACTCTTGTTGGGCGGTGGAGCAGCATTCGTGCTCCTTTTCGCGCTGACATATTATTTCCTGATGCCGGTGGCGGAAGTGGTCACAGTACGCCGCGGTACCGCCATCTCTGCAGTTTATGGGACAGTGCGGATCGAGCCGGCGTTTGTGGTGCGGGTTCGAGCGCAAAATGACGGCTTCATCCGATTGGCTGAACCTTTCTCGGCTGGGCGCGGCGCAATTGGCAAGAGCGTTGAGAAAGGACAGTTGCTGGCAACAATCGCCGACGAGGAAACTTCCAGAGAACTGAAGCAAGCCCGCGCCGATTTGCAGGCGGCGATCGACCGGGCGGCTCTGCCGCTCCCGTCTTCGGAATTGCTCAAAGCAGCTGAAGACAATCTGCAGCGGCTCGAAAAGGTCGTCGGCTCGGGAAACGTGCCCGCAGTCGAATATCAGAAGGCAAAAAGCGAAGCGAACCGGCTGCGCGGCGCAGTGGAAGCCGAGCGGATCGAGCGCGACCGCAATCTCAACTCGCTGGGAGAAACAATGAAGAAACTAGAGGCCCAGATGAAGAACTCCGAAGTTCGCGCGCCGATCGACGGCGTTCTCACGAACGTCCAGACCATCGATGGCGAACTGGTTTCAGACGGCAACGAGCTTTTCACCGTTTCGTCGCACAAGAATTACGTTCGCGGCGAAGTAAACGAAGAAGATGTGGGTGAAGTGAAACCGGGAATGAAGGCGAAACTGCAATTGTATGCCTATCGGATGAAGACTTTCACCGCGCGCGTTTCCTCAGTTCAACCTGCGGCCGATCCAACGACGCAGCGCTACACCGTTGTGCTGGAGATGGAAAATCCGCCGGACAATTTGATGGTCGGAATGACTGGCGA
>QHQO01000072.1 GCA_003221195.1 Verrucomicrobiota bacterium | reverse complement strand
ACATAGGCTAGCACTTCAGGAATCCGACTGCTATTCGGCAGGAACTGACGTGCCTGCTCAAAGTAACGCAGTGCGGCGTCGTAATCCTTTAGACAAGCGTAATTGTAATAGCCCTTGGCCAAGATGGCTTCGCCGAGATTGGGCTGAAGAGTAAAGGCGGTCTCGGCCGCCTCTCGCGCCTCTTCGCGGAGGGCGACCGTTGGTTGAAGACTCCCTACTTGGTAGCCGTGCGCATCTACGTTTGACAGCAGCGCCCAAGCAAGCGCGAACTTCGGATCCAATCGCACCGCGTCTCTAAGATATTTCTGTGCGGCAAGAGCATTCGCGGGGTTGTTGCCGGTTTTGAGCGTATAAGCCAGACCGTGCAGATAAGCATCATAAGCTTCAGAATTATCTGTTGGTTTGGCAGCGATGACTTGCTCTTCCTGACCCGTGAGCTTCGCTTGCAACTGATCGGCGATGGCTTTGGCCACCTCACTCTCAACAGAGAAGATGTCGGTCAGTTTGCGATCAAAGGTATCCGCCCAAAGCTGGGAATCATTGGCCGCCCTGATTAGCTGCACGTTCACGCGCACGGCGTCGCCGCTCTTCTGAACCCTTCCTTCAAGGATGTGGGCTACTCCCAGTTGTTTTGCGATCTCAGGCAGGTTTTCCGGCGCGCTTTTGTAATGCTGTGTCGATGTACGCGAGATGACCTTCAAATCGGCAATCTTGGATAAGCGCATCAGAATCTCGTCATGGATGCCGTCCGCGAAATAGGCATTGGCCTTGTCGCCGCTCAAATTCTCGAAGGGAAGAATGGCGATGCTCTTCTCGGAAATCAAAACGGTGCCCTTGCTACCCGTCTCCTCGGGAGAAGTCGATGGGGTCATCCTCAGTGATACTCGCTGGAAAAAGGTCAAAGAACTAATCACCATAGCGAGGGCAGCGACTACTAAAGCAAGTACCAGCAGGGACCTTGGCCGCCGGGGCAGGCTGACTGGGCGAACTATGTCCGATCCTCGCTTCCACCTTCTTGTGCGCCTGAGCTTCTCCGGGACCTGTGGATTACCAAGATTCTCTTTGTAGAGATTGAAAAGGTGCAGGTGTAGTCCGTGCTTCACCTCACACTCGCCCAAGTCGTGCAACCACGGTTGCCACTGGCGGTATTGCGCTAAATCTTCCGCGACATGCGCCGACAAGAGAATGTGTCCGGCATCACCGCAATCAAGCACTCGCTGGGCGACATTGATTCCCGATCCTGCAAAGTTCGTTTTATCATTAACGTCGGTGATTCTATTGACAGGGCCACTGTGAACTCCCATTCGCAACTGAATCCGCGGATGATCTTGCAACGCTCTGCTAATCTCGAACGCACACCGCACCGGTTCTTCCGGGCTATGAAAAAAAAGCAGCGCCATCCCATCTCCCATCGGCACTCGATTGAACTTGCCGCTTGCTTCCGCCGATCGAAAACATTCGCTGCTGCGCACGATTTGATTTAATTCCTGCAGCAACTCAATCTGCTCATTGATTAGCAGCTTGGAATAACCAGCCACGTCGATTAAGAGAAGGTGCGCCATCTCGAATTCCAGATCGGACTTCGGTTCCACGGACTTGTCTTCCTCAGTTTGCGCCGCCTCTGTCTCGAGCGATTCCAATGCGGACTTGACCGGAGTGATTGGAGTACGAAGTTCGTGCGACAGCACGGAAGGGAAATGGTCTTTGGTCCCGTTGGCGCTCTCCACAACTACCTTTTGTTGCTGAAGCTCTTCCTCAACGCGCCGGCGTTCGGCCATACCGGCGGAAAGCGCCATCGCCGTAATTGACAGTACGGCTGTCCACCATTGTAGGGCGAGAAGCGACTGATTTTCCGTCTCCCTGACGAATGGGCCGAAGCCATGCAGCGTCCCCCACACCGCGATCGCGGACAGGATGAAAATGCCCGTGGCAGTTTCGCGTTGCGTAAAGCGGAAGGCAGTCCAAATCACAATCGGTCCGCAAATCAAAACGATTGGATAATTTCGGACGGAAAGGGCAGGCCATCCGCCAAAGACCACCCCGCTCAACACCACCAGCAACAGGAGGAGCGCGCCGACTTCGGCGGCTTCCTTTTTATTCCAACGCCGTTTCGAGGCAACACTCCACAGGAAAACTAGCGGAGTGAAGACAAGATCGCCAGTTACATCGCCGAGCCACCATGTAAGCCAGATGGCGCCGTAGTTTGCCCAGGCGGCAAAGCCGGTGAGCGCAAGACTCGTAAGGCCGAAAGCAGGGCTAATGAGGGCGCTGATCCCTGCCGCGAGCGCAAATTTGAAAACGCCTTGTAGACGATCAAAGACATTTGTGCCGCCGGCGAATCGATTTACCAGCCAGGCGCCCGCGAGCGCCTCGAGCGTGTTGCCGGTGGCGATGGCAAATGACGTAGCCACATTTCCCGCAGTCGTGACGTTCACCAGAAATGCACCGATAAAGATGGCCGGCCACGCGCGATAACCGAGCAAGAGTGATCCGGCAAGTGCGATTCCCGCCGGCGGCCATACTGGCGATGCACTCGCGTGCAACGACGCCAGCATCAAACCGAGTTTGCCGGCGATGAAGTAGATGACGGCCAAGCTGCCGATGAGTGGCAGCCCAGAGAAACGTCGCGATTGCATCGCCCAACTGCCTTTACGGTCTACGTCCGGCAGCTCCAAGTTCGCATCGGAACATGTCGGCTGAGGAAATTCAGCTCGAGATCGCGCATCGTTTGTTTATCGACATTATCGAGTCATCGGAGCGCCTTTCAGCTTCGACTGTTTCGAGGAATTCTTTCCATTCTACCTCCAAGTCGCCCCGGAAAATGGCGCAATCTCGAGCTGCGGATCGGGCGTCGGTTCCGCGAGCGTGTGTTGCGCGTCCACCCCTTTTGGTTTGTCGCTGAGCTCTTTCTGCTTAGCAGAAACTTTATCTCAGACTCTGATGCATAGAACTCACTTTGATTCTCCGGAAATGACGGAACGAAGTTCGCGAAAAAGTTAAACTCCTTTTCTAGTCTGCCGACTTCACGGATACCACTAACGCGTTGACCTCCTTGGCTCCGCTACGGCGTGCCGAGGGACTACGCGTTCCATTCTCGCGCACGAAAGAGGATGATCGAGGAGCTTGACTGCGACTCAACAAGCGGATTCGTTAGCCGCCGTTAGTCAACTTATCGGGTTTCGGTTTAATCCGTGTCGAGTTGCACGTTCTTCTTAGGGAAGCCCGTCGTACGCGAAAATCTCGAGTTGCTCGTTGGGGATTGAGCAAGATTATCGCGCTGCCAATTAGAGCAACACTCGTTTCGTTAGGGAGGCTGTGGAACCTAGCCGCCGGGAATTTGCTGTCACCGCTCCAAAATAAATCGAACAAAGAGGTTTGGATGAAAATCGCAAGGCTGGCGCATAGGCATCATGAGTCCAGATTAAATGCTTGGATGGCGTCCACGAAAATGCTAAAAGACCGCACGTGCAATGTTAGCTAACTAGAAAGGAACAGACTTATGGCCGAATCAGAAGAAGCATCACCGCCCAAACAATTAGTTCGCGCAGCCAACGGCGACTATTGGCTCGTTAAAAAAGGCGAGAACCCTGAGAAAGTGCATTCAAAAGATCCGAACCTGCAGCCCCAAAAACCAGAATTGATGAACTTCATCACCACCACGAACGACAACCTAGCAACTCTTTTCGACGAGGCGAACCCTGGCGTGAAGGTCGGAATCACCGTAGTGGATTTCGACGACCAGTATTGAAGAATGTCGCGACCGGCCCAAACCCGTTCGGAAGCGGATTTTGATGGGCGTGACACTCAAGGTCTTGCGTAGAGGCACGCACCGATCGGCCAGCCTTGACGACACACTGAAGCGCGCGCTGCCTCTGGCCCCGGTAATGGGGATCACGCGCGTCGCTAACGTCACCGGGTTGGACTCGGTCGGCATCCCGGTGGTGATGGTATGCCGGCCAAACTCACGGTCTGTGGCCGTGTCGCAAGGAAAAGGAATTGATCTCGCAAGCGCGCGTGCGTCGGGATTGATGGAGGCAGTTGAGCTATACCACGCCGAAACCATCACCTTGCCGCTGCGCTTAGCCACGTACGAGGAACTTCGCTATCAGCACAACGTGGTCGAAGTTGACGATCTTCCACGCGCCTTCGAATCCCGTTTTCATCCATTTTTGCGCCTGCTGTGGTGCGAAGGAAGCGATCTCTTGAGCGGCGAAAGCCTGCTTGTGCCTTACGAGATGGTTCACACAAATTACGCCGTGCCATTGCCGGATGGTCATGGTTGTTTCGCAGCTAGCTCAAATGGGTTAGCTTCCGGAAACACTCTGATCGAAGCTATCAGCCAGGGAATCTGCGAAGTCATCGAACGGCACGCTACGAGCCTGTGGAAGCGTCGGCAGGGATTCGACCAGGAC
>QHQO01000071.1 GCA_003221195.1 Verrucomicrobiota bacterium | reverse complement strand
TTTCATCCTGGTTCGGTCTCGATCTTGTCGCTCGCTTCGTTTATTTATTTGGTAATCATCGGAGCCGTGGTTGGATACACTGCCTATATCTGGCTGTTGCGTCACTGTGAGCCGGCGAAAGTGGCGACCTATGCGTATGTGAACCCGATCGTAGCGGTGTTGTTAGGCGCTGCTTTTGCCGGGGAAACCATAACAATGCGTGTTCTGATTGCTGCCGCGCTGATTATCGGTTCGGTCGCGATTGTAATTACAGCGCAGCAACTAAAGGCCAAAGCAGAGCCGGCGATCAGTGCCGTGATAGAACCAGCTGATTGAACGTATATGAGCAACGAAAATCCGTCTCCTGAATCGAAAGATCCGCAACCCCGATCTCCCTCAGGCGGACGGCGAGCTCCCTCAAGTGGATCGCGACCAAAGCAGACGATCGAGGTCGTCGAACGCAATTGGCGCGCAGAAGTCGAGACGGCGCAAACGTATCGCGATCTGGCCGAACGCGAGCGGGACGAGAGACGCAAAGGCGTTCTTTTGCGCATGGCCGAAGCCGAAGAGCGCCATGCGCAGCGCTGGGAAAGAAAACTCAGAGATCTTGGCGCAGAGCCGCCGATTCTGAAGGACACAATCGGCCGCCGGCTCAGCCGTTGGTGGAACAAGATTGCAGGAGCCGAAATCGCTATTCGCCGGATGGAAGCGACGGAGGAACGGCAGGAAGCCGAATTTCATGACCAAGCTGAGCGTGCCTTGGCCGGCGAACAAGATGTGCAGGAATTTTTGCGGAAAAGCGCAATCGAGGAAAAAGCGCATGCGCGAGCGCTTAGCGCGATGGCGCCGCCGGTTAGCCCGCGTACCGCACTCGACAAAATCCTGAAGCGCGAACGCTGGCATGGGCGAGGCGGCAGTTGGGTGGCGGATGCGATCTACGGCGCGAATGATGGGTTGGGCGCGGTATTTGGAATTGTTTCGGGCGTAGCCGGAGCGACAAATAATCAACAACACTACATTCTGATTTCAGGGCTTGCCGGCATGCTCGCCTCGACGCTCTCAATGGGCGCCGGCGCCTATCTTGCAGCAAAGAGTGAAGCCGAAGTCTATGAAGCCGAAATCTCGCGCGAACGCGCCGAGGTTGAAGAAAATCCCCAGGAAGAAATCGAAGAGATGTCGCTCTTCTACCAATTACAAGGATTCACTCCGGAAGAGTCACAGAGAATGGCGGAACGCCTTGCCGAGCAACCCGAGCAGTTCGTACAAGCGATGGCGCAGAGTGAGCTCGGGTTGTCCGAGCATCGGTTCCCGAATCAATGGACGGCAGCGATCTCGGCTGGCATTTCCACGGCGATCGGCGCCTTTGTTCCGATCATTCCGTTCTTCTTCTCGGGCGGAGTCACCGCGGTGATTATTTCGTTTGGCATCAGTCTGGTGGCACACTTTCTCGTGGGCGCATTGAAATCGCTGATCACGATCCGTTCCTGGTGGGCATCAGGTCTGGAAATGACCTGGATTGGCGTCATCGTTGCAGTCGTCACATACGGGCTTGGGCTTGCTTTCGGCGCACTCGGTTAACTCGCCGCGCCGAGCAAAAGGCATACCGATTACGTCGATGGTTTAGGCATGCTCTCACGATTTGCATCCCGAAATCGGGACTGCGAGATCCCGTAACCGGCATTGAAAGGAACATCGCAATCCAGCCGGTGATGCGCGGGTCGCTGGTCGAGCCTGGAATTTGGGGGATATAAACAAGATTGGCACGAACAATGCAAAGAAATTGCCGAGCAAACTTAACAGAATCATGGTTAGCGGTTTGTTTTACACCGAATTGACACCGCGCCCAAAACGCGGTTGAGAAATAGTTAGTGACAAAGATCTTAATCGCAGACGATCAGCGCGATGTGCTCGAAGCGCTGCGAATCCTGCTTAAGGGCGAGGGTTATCAGACGGAAGCAGTCACGTCGCTTGCCGGCATCTTCAACGCGCTCGAAAAGAAAGAGTACGCGCTGTTACTGATGGATCTGAACTACACGCGCGATACCACTTCTGGCCAGGAAGGTTTATCAGCAATTCCCAAAATTCAGGCGTTCGACAGTATGCTGCCGATTGTCGTGATGACTGCTTGGGCCAGCATTGAACTGGCAGTGGACGCAATGAAACGCGGTGCGCGCGATTTTGTGACCAAACCGTGGGATAACCAGCGATTGGTAACAATCGTGAGGACCCAAATTGAGCTCGCTGCAGCGCTCCGCCGCGAACGAAAGCTCGAAGCCGAAAATGAAATGCTGCGCGGCACCATGCCGGATCTGATCACGCAATCGCCTGCGATGCGGCCTGTCCTCGAAATGATTTCACGGGTCGCGCCTTCCGATGCCAACGTGCTAATTACCGGCGAGAATGGGACTGGGAAAAGTTTAATTGCGCGGGCGATTCACGCCCTCTCACCGCGAGCGTCACGTACCATGATCACCGTGAATATGGGTGGCCTATCCGAGACCTTATTTGAAAGTGAACTGTTCGGGCACGTCAAAGGCGCCTTTACCGATGCAAAGACGGATCGAGCAGGTCGATTCGAACTTGCGGACGAGAGCACGCTCTTCATGGACGAGATCGCAAACATTCCGCTCGCTCAGCAGGCAAAGCTGTTGCGAGTCATCGAAACGGGAGATTTTGAGCGAGTCGGTTCATCAAAAACTTTGCATGCGAACGTGCGCATTATCTCCGCGACAAATGCAAATCTCGAGAACGAGGTGACAACGGGTCGTTTTAGGCAGGACCTCTTGTTCCGTCTGAATACGATCCAAATCGCGTTGCCGCCCTTGCGAGACCGGCGAGATGACATCATGCCGCTGGCCAACAGTTTTCTCCATCAACACGCGGAGCGTTATCGCAAACAGATTGCCGGCTTCGATGACGCGGCGCGAGAATGTCTGCTGCAGCATCGCTTTCCGGGAAATGTTCGAGAGCTCGATCATATCGTCGAACGCGCCGTGCTTATGGCGCAAAACCGCCAAATCTGCGCAAGCGATCTGGCCCTAACGAATGGCGTCGGCAAATCGCGCGATCTCGAGGACATGAGCCTCGAAGAGGTGGAGGCATTTCTCATCAAAAAAGCGCTGGCTCGGAACGATGGCAATGCACGTAAAGCGGCAGAGGCACTCGGGTTGAGCAGAAGTGCATTCTACCGTCGCCTGCAACAATATGGTCTCTAAGAGTTGCGGATTGCCGCCGCACTTGGTGAACTTATTACCCACTGCCGCTTGCAGCTTCGATGGCCCCTAAAACAAAAGATCCGCATCGGTTTTCCTACGAAGGAAAAATTACCTGGCTCACAGTGGCCGCAGCTCTTCCTGCAATTTTTGTGGCACTTGCGCTTCTTTGGTTGGGTGATTACAGCGCTAAAGTACAGTGGACACTAACGATTCTCATCGTTGGCTGTTTCGCAGTTTTCATTTTCAGCACGCGCGAACACACTATTCGGCCCTTGCAAACCATGTCTAATTTGCTCGCGGCATTACGCGAGGGCGACTACTCTATCCGCGCGCGCGGAGCCCGCGCGGGCAACGCATTGGGCGAAGTCCTCTTCGAAATTAATTCGCTCGGCGAAACTTTGCGTCTCCAACGTCTCGGCGCCTTTGAAGCGACCGCTCTGTTGCGCACGATCATGAGTGAAATTGACGTTGCAGTTTTTACTTTCGATCCAAGGCGGCATTTGCGGCTCGTCAATCGCGCCGGTGAAACGTTGCTCGGTCAGTCAATGGACAAGTTGTTAGGCAAAACGGCCAGCGAACTGTCTCTCGACACGTGTCTCGAGGTTAGCGAGGACGAGCCGCTAACATTGAACTTCCCTGGAGGCTCAGGTCGTTGGGGTATCCGGCGTAGCACATTTCGTGAGGAGGGGTTACCGCACGAATTGCTGGTTTTGACCGACCTCAGTCGCACGCTGCGCGAAGAGGAACGGCGCGCCTGGCAGCGGCTTGTGCGTGTCCTCGGCCATGAAATGAACAATTCGCTAGCGCCGATCAAATCACTTGCCGCCAGCCTGGAATCTCTCCTCCGACGCGATCCTCTTCCACCAGATTGGAAAGACGATGCAGGTGCAGGGTTGAACTCGATTGCGTCCCGGGCCGATTCGCTCAGTCGTTTCCTACAGGCTTACACGCGATTAACGAAGCTTCCGCCGCCTCAAAAACAAGATGTCGATCTTGCGAGCCTGGTGCAGCGGGTCGTGGACTTGGAACCAAGGCTGAAGGTGCAAATTGAATCGGGTCCAAAGACCGTCATTCGTGCCGACTCAGCGCAGATTGAACAAGCTTTAATCAACCTGGTGCACAACGCTGTTGACGCGGCGCTTGAAACTCAGGGAAACGTTGCGATCGGATGGCGTGAAAAAGAAGCTTGCGTTGAGATCTTTGTTCAAGATGACGGACCAGGCATAATGAACCCGGCAAATCTTTTCGTGCCGTTTTTCACTACGAAACCGGACGGTTCCGGGATTGGTCTACCGTTGAGTCGACAAATTGCTGAAGCGCATGGAGGCTCGCTGGTGCTGACGAATCGGGAAGGTGACCAGGGCGTGCAAGCTTTGCTGCGGCTGCCCCGTTAGGATCGCTGGAAGCGGCCGTTCTGAGTCCCAAAGTTGGGACGGCGAAATCCCACAAGCGGATTGAAAAACGGGCGGCTGCCATGCCCCGATACAACGTAAGTCGTTAATGGAGCGGGTGATATGAAGTCTGTTTTACGGTTGGCACGGACATTGCAGTAACAACTGTCAACAAAGGATAAAGACATGAAGCCGATCTCTCTAACGACTCCTAACCGCCGGAGCTTTCCACTGGTTGACTACAATTATCAGGTAATGAGGCTCGACGGCTATCACGCACGATGCGTCAGAAGCGCCGTGCCATCTTTTCGAAACATCAGCCGCCATTATTTTCAAAATGAGGCGCGACGCGATTTCATCAGCGAAGCATTTCTCTTCGCATTGATAATCATTCTGGCAGCAGCGCCATTGCTTAGCATGGCATCTGCCCTCACCGAGTTTTGTCGAGCAATCGCTCCGCTTTAATCAGCCGTGATCCCGCAGCGAAAAACAAAAGACGAAACGATTGTGCGTCCTGGAGGATTTACGCCGAGCCTTTCCTCAATGGACGTGCCGCGCCCAGGTGTTGCAGCGAAAAAGCGCAAGCGCCGCATCATGATCATTGCGGCCTCCGTGCTCGGTTTAATTCTGGCGACGATTGCAATCTCCCGATTGAAACCCGCGGTGCCGAGCGTGGATCGTTCTACCGTGTGGATCGATACGGTTAAACGCGGCCCAATGGTGCGCCAGGTGCGCGGTTTGGGGACGCTCGTTCCCGAAGACATCCGTTGGATTCCGGCAAACACAGAGGGAAGCGTCGAGAAAATTTTGATCTGGCCGGGAACAAAAGTCGAACCCGGTGACGTCATATTGGAGTTGACTAGCCCCGAATTGGAACAGAGCGCACATGATGCGGAATCAAAAGCGACCGCCGCGGAGGCCGAGCTTACGACGATGCGCGCGACCTTGCAGCGCGAATTACTTGAGCAGGAAGCGAAGACAACCGCCGCACACTCCGCATTCTTGCAGGCGGAAATGGAGCGCAAAACGAACGATCAGTTAGCAAAGAACGGTCTCGTCGCCGATCTTATTTACAAAACTTCGAAGATTAAAGAAGGGGAATGTCAGAAGAGCGATGAGATCGAGCAAAAGCGCCTGGCATTTGCGCGCGATTCGATCGAGCCGCAGCTAGCTTCGAAACAAGCCGCAGTCGATCAAGCGAAGCAACTGGCGAAACTGAAGTTCGATCAGGTTGAAGCCTTGCACGTGAAAGCTGGGATGTCTGGCGTGTTACAGCAATTACCTGTGCAAATCGGTCAGCGACTCAAGGTCGGCGACAATCTCGCTCGCGTGGCGGATCCAACGAAGCTGAAGGCGCAGGTCAAAATCGCTGAAACGCAGGCGAAGGATATTCAGATTAATCAAAAGGCTGTGATTGACACGCGGAACGGAACCGTCAACGGGCACGTCACGCGCGTCGATCCCGCAGTCGAGCAGGGAACAGTTACTGTCGAAGTTGCGTTCGATGAGCCGCTGCCGAAAGGCGCGCGCCCCGATCTTAGTGTGGACGGAACAATCGAGCTCGAGCGTCTCGATAATGTCGTTTATGTGGGGCGCCCTGCATTTGGCCAGGAGAACAACACCGTGGGAATGTTCAAGCTCATCAACGACAGCGGCGAAGCTGTGCGTACACCGGTTAAACTTGGCAAGAGCTCGGTCAACACGATTGAAATCTTGAGCGGCCTTCAACCGGGCGACCAAGTCATTTTATCCGATACCAGCGCCTGGGATTCGCACGAACGTATTCGACTGAATTAATTGCTGATTTTTGATTTCTGATTGTTTCAAAATGAACCCACAAGAACTTAAGGAACGAACGAAACGATTCGCGCTGCGAGTGATGCGGTTGGTAGATGCGCTGCCAAAATCAGCAAAGGGGCGTGCACTTGCCAGTCAACTGGTGCGAAGCGGTACAAGCGTAGCCGCAAATTATCGCGCCTCTTGTCGAGCGAGATCGCGTGCCGAATTCATCTCGAAAATTGGCGTGGTGGAAGAAGAAGCTGACGAAACAGCGCTTTGGCTGGAGCTGATCATTGACGACAAAATTCTGCCGCAGAAGAAAATCACGCCGCTCTTAAACGAGGCGAACGAATTAGTCGCCATTATGGCTGTCTCCTACATCTCGGCGTCTCGTAAGAACAGCACGCGAACACGCAAGTCACAATCAGCAATCAGAAATCAGCAATCAGCAATCAGAACAT
>QHQO01000070.1 GCA_003221195.1 Verrucomicrobiota bacterium | reverse complement strand
CTTAGCGAAGGACTCTATCTGTTCTACCTAGATGGAGCGCTTTCTTCAGAGCTGTGGAAGACTTTTGAGCAAACGACGGCGGACCTAATCGCGTACCCTGGAGCGCAAGCTTGGTGGGCCACACGTAAGCATTGGCATACTGCAAGATTCCGTGCACTCGTTGACCGGATCATTGCCGAAAGAAGAAAGCCGACGCTATATGAGCGTTACGCGGACCGTGCATACGAGAGAAAGACCTAACCAGGCGATGCAGACATGTGGTTAGGTCAAGCATAAGATCGTAAGACAAATAATTTCTTTTGTACGAAGGCTTCTTTAGTTTCATAGCCTTGGCTCTTGATTGTGTTCAGGCCCAGTTCGGTAGCTAGTTTGTGGAGTTTGGTATGCAAGGTAGTCATGCGCTCGATCGCGCCGATGACGTGGCCCTGCGTGACATGCCAGACCGCTACGCAAAGTTTGCGCGCTACGGCTACGGCCGCTTTGTTGCGTCCACGGCGAGTGGCCACGGCCAGGCCCCACTTTTGCAGCGGGTTATTAACCCGCAGCAGTTTCTTGGCCGACTGCACCAGCAAGGCACGCAAAGCTCCCCGACCATGACGCTTTAAAGCACCTTCGCCTTCCCAGTTTCCGGTCTGTTCGACACTGGGGTTTAATCCAAAGTAAGCGGAGAGTTTGCGGCTGTTGCTAAAACGTTTGATGTCGCCAATGGAGGCGCTCAATCCGTAAAGAGTAATTAAACTAATCCCGCAAAGCCGGGTCAGACGCAGCAACTCGGGCTCATCCAAAACTTCTTGCGCCATGTAACGACGCAGTCTGGTGCGACGCGCTTGGGCGCTGACCAGCCCGCGGTGGAGTTGTTCCAACAACATCGCTCGCACCGGGGTCCACTCTCGCAGTTTGAGTAGTCGGTTAATCGCGCTGGGATGGCTCAAACGAAAACCGCTTTCCAACCGCACGCAATGTTCGTTGAGCATGGAGCGCAGTTGTTGTTTGAGCCGGGTCGCTTCTTTCACCACCGCCTGATAAGCACTAAAGACTTCTCTTCTCTCCCGGGTCTTGGCATCAGGCTGCCACACCACCGGCGAGAGAGCCGTCAAGTAAATGCGCGCAATCTTGATCGCATCCACCCGATCGTTGGCGCAGTAAGCTTTGCCGACTTTGCCCGCCCGGTGACTATCCAGGATCACTACTTGGCGTTGCAATACCCGCAGTCGCTCCGCTACCGCAAAGGCGTTACCGCTGGCTTCCAAGACCAGCACGTCTTGCTCGCCGGTATGCCGCGCGGCCCACTTCTCCAGCTCCGGCAGCTCGACTCGTCGTGATGTGCTCACCACTCGCGCGCTCGCTGCATCCTTTCCCTTGAGCAGGACCGCTCCGGCAAAACTGTCCGGATGCACATCCAGCCCAATCACTCTGTTGCTTTTGTTCATCTTTTTCGCTTCCTTTCTTTTATGTTTGTTTGCTGGACGGAAGGCGCGGCCGGGCTCCGACGAATGCCTCACAAGCAGACATCCGGGGCTGCGCGGACCTATTCCACGCACCTCCACGAGGGTTGCATCCGTCAGGACTCATTCAGCCTTCAATCGGGGAGTTGTTGCCCCACTGCATCGCTCGAGTCCCTGCCGGCATTGCGCTTCCGCTCTGGTTCTGTCGTTGTTTGCCAGTCCCATCGGAACAATCGAAGGCTCCGGCCACGCCTCCCGTCCAGCACAACTTCATTCCTAACCCCATACCATCAGCCAACGGCTCCACTGTGTCATGCATTCGATGTCGATCTTGGCTAGTGTGCCATCAGTCGCTGCCGCTTGCGCCTGCCGGAGCCGTGGCTGAGCTTCTTCTCGTTAGGCGCCGCGATTCCGGAATTGTCACGATGCAACCGAGCAAAATCTTTGAGACGGTCTTGTATGCGGAGGATTTAGCTGCTGCGGAGCGGTTTTATCACGAGGCGCTTGGATTGGAAGTAATAGGGCGTAGTAATTTGACTGTGGTTTTCCGATGTGGCGGTGGAGTTCTGCTAATCTTTGACCCTCGCAAGAGTGCCGCACCGGATCGAGATGTTCCTTCCCACGGGACTACAGCGGTCGGGCATATTGCTTTCGCTGCAAAGCCGGGGGACCTCGATGCGTGGAGGGAGCAATTGCGTCAGGCTGGAGTCCCCATCGAACGTGAGGTTGATTGGGATGAAGGCGGGCATTCGATCTATCTTCGTGACCCGGCAGGCAATGTTGTTGAGCTAGCCCCTCCAACCATATGGGGTGGCGATTGGGAGTTTTGACTTGGATGACGCCGCCTAATTCTCGTTAGGTTGAATGAACGTCATTGACGCGTAGAGCTTTCGCGAAATAAAAAATGAGCGCCCCCGTCAAAGCAGATTGGCTTCTGTGTGCTGTATCGCTGGAAAATTCGGCCAGGTCTGGAAGCGCAGTCTATTGCGGCGTGGGAACGTGCAACGCAGCTGATCATGCAGTATCGCGGCGGACTAGGGTCGCGGCTTCACAAGGCAGAGGATGGAACCTGGTACGCTTATGCGCAGTGGCCAAGCAAAGACGTCTGGCAAGCCCATAGGGCCGCGGCACCAATCGATCCGGACATCGCTCGCCTGATGCGTGAAGCAGAAGAGACAGAGTTTCCCCACGTGTGCCTCACTCCGGTAGCGGACTTTCTCCTGTGTAGCAATTGTCAGCAACAGATCCGAAGATGAGTTACCACTCGGAGCCGTGGGAAAGTAGAAGTAGGAATTAGGATGAAGCGACTGCAAGGAAAGACATCCAAAAGAGGAGGAGCCATGCTTGGTTGGCCGGTCTGGATAGGTATTGTGTGCGATGATCTTGGGTCTCAGAGGCGCTTCTATCGCGATGTGCTTAGTCTAAAGGAGCTGAAGGCAGGCAAAGACTTCGTGTGGTTCGACGTCGATGGAAAGCTTTTGGAGCTGCTGGCAAAGTCCCCACTTCCACAGTACGACCGTCGGCGGGTGTCCTTCGCCTTCGAAGTCGATGACATCCACTCGGCGCGAGCGAAGCTTATCGATCGCGGGGTTGAGGCCATCACCGAGATTGAGGGAGGACCGCAGTCGCGGCAGTACTGGGCCTACTTTAAGGATGTGGAGGGCAACCTCTTTGAATTGGTACAAATCTTGACTTGATGCATCAGGAACCTAACCAAGCGCTGGAGCGAACCGCCGCCCGGCGCGTGTTCACATTTCAGATGATCAAAACGGTTTCACCAACAGCGTCGCTCGCTCTCGGCGGCAGTCGCTCAGCTTGTTCTCGTTAGGCTTATGGAGAACACATGAGACCAGCACTCTTTATAGCTGTCCTCGTCCTTACAGTGGCCCCTATGGGCGTAGGGCAAGAGCAGAGCGCGAGGGGCAGTCACAGAACAAGTGTCGAGGAGACCATTAGGAAACTGGATAACGAACGCATTCAAGCACAGATTCATGCTGATGCGACGGCCCTTGATCGCATCTACGCTGCTGATTTCATAGGCGTAGGGCCAAGTGGCACAGTGAGAACCAAGCCGCAGGTGATTTTAGATTTCACGTCGGGTGATTTGAAATTTCAATCTATCACCACCGATGACGTTCAAGTGCGCGTCTATGGAGACACGGCTGTGGAGACCGGCCTCTCGACAATGATTGGGCAAGATAAAGGCAAAACTGTTCCCCGTGACACTCGCTTTACCAGGGTGTGGGTAAAGCAGCAAGGGCACTGGCGGCTGGTTGCCAACCATTACTCGTCCCAGACTACGCG
>QHQO01000069.1 GCA_003221195.1 Verrucomicrobiota bacterium | reverse complement strand
TATAAGAAATGGTTAAGGGCACTGTACAAATCTAGTTATGCCTTTCGCGACAAAATGGACATCGATGGCGCGAACCATTACAAACGCATGTTTGACATCACCGACGGCCTGATTCGCCGGGGTTACTCGGACGCGGACGTCGAATTGATCCTTGGCGGGAATTTCCGGAGGGTTCTGGCACAGATCTGGGGCTAATCATCGCCCGGTGGCACTGGGCATTCTCAACAGTCGCTGCTAAATTGCTCAATGTCTTTTCAGCTCGAATCGAATTACAAACCTAAAGGCGACCAAGCGCAGGCGATTGGCAAGCTGATTAAGTCCGTTGAATCCGGCAACCGTCACCAGACGCTGCTGGGTGTCACCGGTTCAGGCAAGACTTTCTCAATCGCCAACGTGGTACAGGAATTGGATCGCCCTACCCTTGTCATTTCGCACAACAAAACACTTGCCGCGCAGCTTTACTCCGAGTTCAAGCAATTCTTCCCGCGGAATGCAGTCGAATATTTCGTCAGCTACTTCGATTATTACCAGCCGGAAGCATATATCCCTCGATCCGACACCTACATCGAGAAGGATTCTTCCATCAACGAGGAGATCGAGCGATTGCGGCTTGCGGCAACGAGCGCACTCCTCTCGCGCCGTGACACTATTGTGGTGGCAAGTGTCTCTTGCATCTACGGAATCACTTCGCCGGAAGATTATTTACAAATGCTCCTCACTGTAAAACAAAGTCAGCACATATCGCGCGAAGCGGTGCTGAGCCGTTTGATCGAAATGTTGTACGAGCGCAACGATATGAATTTTTCGCGCGGCAGATTTCGCGTGCGCGGCGACGTCGTCGAAGTGTATCCCGGTTCCGCAGACGAAGAAGGCGTCCGAATCGAGTTCTTCGGCGATGAAATTGAAGCGATCACGAAGTTTGATCCTTTGACCGGGCATGCACACGAGTCGCTGTCGGTGATTACCTTTTACCCCGCCAAGCAATTCGTAACACCTGCAGACAAACTCAATCGCGCGTTACGAACGATCCGGGAAGAACTAGAGCAACGTATCGTCGAACTGGAGTCGCAAAACAAACTCCTGGAAGCGCAACGCCTGCGGATGCGCACGGAATACGACCTGGAAATGTTGCAGGAAATGGGGTTCTGCAACGGGATTGAGAATTACTCGCGCCATTTGTCCGGGCGCCCGCCTGGCTCCAAGCCGTACACGATCATCGACTTCTTTCCGAAAGATTTTCTCGTAGTCATCGACGAGTCACACGCCACGATCCCGCAAATCGGCGGGATGTACGAAGGCGACCGCTCACGCAAGACCGTGCTAGTAAATTACGGCTTTCGTTTGCCCAGCGCGCTCGATAATCGGCCACTTAATTTCGACGAGTTCATGAAGTTGACCAACCAGACCATTTACGTCAGCGCGACGCCGGCAGAATTTGAAATTCAAAACAGCGTAGTTGGAAATATGGGATATATTCCTCACAAGCGGCAGCGAATCGGGGTGGAAGAAATTGTTCCATTTGTGTTGCCTGGCGAAAAAGGCTCAGCTCCAATAGATCGCGAGCAGGCGCCCAACTCAGATAAACGGCGAGCCCGGGCACAACGTTCATCGCCCAATTCGAACGTTCTGGTCTCACGTACTGATGAACCGCCGGAAAAATTTGATGTGCACACACCGGGTGCGCCGCTGGTCGTCGAGCAGATCATCCGTCCTACTGGTCTTCTCGATCCCAAAATTACGCTCAAACCGCTGAAGAATCAGATCGACGAGACCATTGAACTCTGCCGTCAGCGCGTGGAAAAGAGTGAGCGAGTTCTGGTGACGACACTGACCAAGCGGACGGCGGAAGATTTGGCCGATTATCTGCGCGATGTCGGATTGAAAGTCCGGTATCTGCATAGCGACATCGACGCGATCGAACGCGTCGAGATTTTGCGCGGACTACGCGCAGCCGATTTCGATATTCTTGTGGGAATCAATTTGCTCCGCGAAGGTCTTGATCTTCCGGAAGTTTCGCTCGTCTGCATTCTGGATGCGGACAAGGAAGGGTTTTTACGGAGCCAGACTTCTTTGATCCAAACCGCCGGTCGCGCTGCGCGACATGTGAATGGTGAAGTCGTGCTCTTTGCCGATCAGGTCACCCAGAGCATGGAAGCGCTTATCTCGATTTCCGAATACCGGCGCACGAAGCAAATGGAATACAACGAAAAGCACGGCATCACCCCGCAAACGGTTCGACGTGCTGTGCAGGAGAGTCTGCATACCATTCTTCGCGGTCGCGAAATTGCGGCCTCCGTTATTCAGGAAGCCGGCGGCGATTTCAATGTGACTGAATTGCTGCGCGAATTGGAAGAAGAGATGCAAGAAGCTTCGGCGAACCTCGAATTCGAGCGGGCAGCCCTTTTGCGCGATCAGATCATGGAGGTGAAAGGCGGCACCGGTATTTCGAAAATCGAACCAAAACGAAGGCCGGTGAAATATTCCCGCCGCGGAACCGGGCGTCGTCGCTCGCGGGTTTGATTCAGAGCGTCTCGCAGCTGCAGGTCCAGAGCTCGGGGTCGAGCCTAGCTTTGGCCCGCGTCGCCACAGAATCCGCATCTGCATTTTCGCGCACCACCGCAAACACTGTTGAACCGGAGCCCGACATCAGCGCCGCGCCAACTTCAGATTGACTGAGCAGCCACATCTTCAATTGCGCCAAGAAGACAAATTTTTCGAAGACGGGACGTTCGAGATCGTTCGCGAAAGTTTGCCCGACGAATTCCTTCGCTTGGTAACGAATTCCCAGAATCTCTCGAGAATGTTGCCAGCGCGAGTAGGCCCATGGTGTTGAGACGGCAAAAGCCGGTTTCAACAACAGGATCGAAAACTGCCTCTGCAATTTCACGGGCATGACTATTTCGCCATGCCCCTTGCATACGGCTGCGGATTGAAAGAGAAAAAATGGAACGTCTGATCCAAGCGGCTCCGCCATTTCGGCGAGCGCTTCCCGCGATTGTTTCGTTTCGAACGTGTCGTTGAGCGCAAGCAGCACGGAAGCGGCGTCGCTACTTCCGCCGCCCAATCCGGCGCCGTGCGGAATTTTCTTTTTAAGCTCGATCGAAAGGGCAGGCTCGATCTTTGTTGTGTCAAAGAACGCCTTCGCCGCGCGGACGGCCAGATTTTCGTCGCCCTGTGGTATTGACGAATCGTCGCAGCGAAACTCGATCCCCTTTCCCAGGCGTCGTTTATCGATTCTGATCTCGTCGTAGAGCGAAATCGGCGCGATGAGCGTATCGAGTTCGTGGAAACCATCGTTCCGCCGGCCGAGAATTTTCAGTGAAAGGTTGATTTTGGCTGGAGCGCGGACTTCCATATCGTCACAGGGAGCTGCTATTTTGTCATTCCGACCGAAGTGGAGGAATCTCTAATTCTCAAAGAAAAGTTAGAGGTGTCTCGACTTCGCTCGACATGACAATGAAGGACTCGGAATGACAAAAGCAGCTAACAAAATCATTGTCGCGTTGGATGTACCGACAAAGGAAGCAGCGCTTAAGCTGGTTGAAAAGCTGCGCGACCAAATCGCGTTTTTCAAAATCGGGCTGCAACTTTATACCGCAGAAGGCCCCGAAATTGTGCGTGCGGTTTCAGCCAGAGGTTCTAAGGTTTGGCTCGATCTCAAGCTCCACGATATTCCAAACACGGTCGCCCGAGCAGTCGAATCCGCGGGTCGCGTTGGCGTCCAGATGCTCACCATTCACTTGAGCGGCGGCAGCGAAATGGTCCGCGCCGCGACGGCGGCACGAGTAAACAATATGCTGCTCCTGGGTGTGACTGTTCTAACGAGTGCGACCGAAGAGGCGCTGCGGGAAATTGGAATTCAGGACAAAGTCGATGATCAGGTGTCGCGGCTGGCGAAATTAGGGATTGAAGCAGGAATTGATGGAGTCGTAGCTAGTCCACACGAAATCAAACCTCTCCGTCGTGAATTCGGTGACAAGATCAAAATCGTTGTCCCAGGGATTCGACCGAGCTGGTCGGAACCCGGCGATCAAAAGCGAACAATGACTCCACGCGAGGCGCTCAAAGCAGGTGCAGACTATCTTGTGATTGGCCGGCCAATCATTGCGAACGCCCAGCCAGACGAAGCGGTGGCAAAGATCTTACAAGAACTCACGTAATGCCTGTCATTCCGAGCGGAGCCCAGGAATCTCTTGATATTTCTGAAACAGCTAGAGATGTCTCGACTTCGCTCGACTTGGTCGATTTGCTGATGTCGCTAACTACGAGGGTAATCGTGATTTGGTCCGGCGTTGGACTGGCGGAGGAATTGTATTTCACGGAGAAGACCTCACTTATTCGATTCTAGTTCCGGCGAACGATGTGACCTTCGCTGAATCATCGATGTGGATTTACGAAAATGTCCATCGGGCTTTGTGCGATGCGCTGGGCGAAACGAGGCGACATGCAATTCTAGCCGAAGGCGATCACTTTGGCCGATTCAGTTCGACGATTGCGGCGGGTCGAGCCGGCATCAGCGATGCCAGCTACAATTGTTTCACAACCGCGGTGCGTGCAGACGTGATGATCGATGGCCGCAAAGTCGCGGGCGCCGCTCAACGCCGAACGCGCCGCGGTTTGCTGCAACAAGGCAGCATCCAAGGGACCGATATTGGGAACGGTTTGGCCGAACGATTCGCGCAGGCTTTGTCGGCGAATTGCTGCGAGCGAAAAGTCGACGAAGAAATTTTGAAGCTGGCGCAAAAACTCGCCCAGCAAAAGTACGGTACCGAAAGCTGGCTGCGAAAACGCTGAATAGTCTTGAACCAGCCGCGAGCAAGGTTGGCGCGTGTCCCCTGAAAATTTACGCTCGTGTTGCTTTGACAACACACAACTCACGCCGCTATCCTCGCCTCGTGGAACTCTCCGCGCGCTCACGGCCGAGGCTGACTGGGACTGCGGCGGCCGCCTCTCCAGCCGGCTCGCTGGCTAAGGTGGCGAAGTTGGTTCAGCCGCATCTCGAACAAGTTGAAACACGCATTGCGCAACAAGCAGCGGCTTTTGATCCGGCAATCGAAGGCTACGTGGTGTACGCAATCGGCAGTCGCGGTAAACGTTTACGGCCGCTGCTGACGCTTCTGGCAGGTGGCGCAACCGGAGAGATCAACCAGGGACATGTCGATCTTGCCGTCATTGTGGAACTCATCCACATCGCGACGTTGGTACACGACGACGTGATGGATGAAGCAGAGCGACGTCGAGCACAACCTACTGCGAACGCGCGCTGGGGAAATTCGCTGAGCGTTTTGCTGGGAGATTGCCTCTTTGCGCATGCGCTCACCTTATCGACAAATTTTGAAAACGCGGGGATCGGGAGGGCTATCGCGCGTACAGCCGCGACCGTTTGCTCTGGCGAAATGATTCAGACACAGCGCAGGTTTGATCTCAACCTTGGCGTTCAGGACTACTTGCGAATCGTAGAAATGAAAACGGGATCGCTGTTCTCGGCAGCGGCCGAACTAGCTGCCGTAATCAGCCAGGCAAACGCCAGTGTGATCGAAAGATTCAAGAATTTCGGGTTTCAAATTGGGACGGCGTATCAGATTTACGACGATTGTGTCGATCTTGCTGGAAACGAAAGAGCAACTGGCAAGACCCTCGGCACCGACCTCCGCAAGGGCAAATTCACGCTGCCAGTTCTGATCTTTCTGCGCTCAGCATCGGAGTTTGAGCGGGAACGCTGTTGCCAGCTTGTCCTCGAAGAGCGAGTCGAAGAAATGATTGAGCTCCTGAAGAATGGCGCGACCAACGGAGCGCTAAATGAATCGATCGCCGCTGGAAGCGACTTGATTCGCGATGCGCAAACCGCATTGGATGGAATTACATCGACTCCTTACGCTGAGGCATTGTTGTGCCTCGGCGACGCGTTCTGCGAAATGTTCGATCAACTTCGCGTCTGATATCGCGGCACTGAAGCGCTCGCTCCTAAATTCAATGGCGCAGCTGAAA
Organism: Verrucomicrobiota bacterium; assembly: GCA_003221195.1. Taxonomy (GTDB): domain Bacteria; phylum Verrucomicrobiota; class Verrucomicrobiia; order Chthoniobacterales; family UBA10450; genus Udaeobacter. The sequence goes on along the minus strand of QHQO01000069.1, from coordinate 604 downwards.
ATCCGCGAAATGCCGCAGGATGAGCGGCCGCGCGAAAAATTACTCGCACGAGGTCCCGACGCGCTGACCAATCCGGAATTGATCGCAATCCTCCTGCGCACCGGACGGCGGGGAACGAATGTGATAGAGGTCGCTCGCGAACTTCTGGAAAAATACAAATCCTTCGCGGAGCTGAGCCGTTGCTCGGTCAACGAACTTAGGGCGATCAAAGGAATCGGTCCGGCCAAGGCCCTGGAGTTGGTAGCGGCATTTAATCTCGGAAAACGTTTCGCGCAGGAACCGTTGTCGCAGCAAAAACTTGATTCGCCGGAACTAATCCACGAACTGCTTGGCCGCGAAATGCGCATGCTCCGGACCGAATCGCTCCGTGTCGTTCTGCTCGACACGCGTTACCGTTTGATGCGTGTTGAATCGGTGTCGGTGGGAAGCATGAATGAGAGTATCGCGCATCCACGCGAAATTTTTCGGCCGGCCATCACCTATTCCGCTTACGCCGTCATCGTGGTCCACAACCATCCTTCCGGTGACGCTTCTCCGAGTCAGACAGATCACAGCCTCACGAGACGTCTCGCTGAGGCGGCGGAATTACTACAAATCAAGTTGC
>QHQO01000165.1 GCA_003221195.1 Verrucomicrobiota bacterium | reverse complement strand
GATTCGCGGCACCGATTATTTCACGGCTTAGCTCCTCATGTGATCCGTGGTTGAATTTAAAGGCTCAATTCGTGCTTAAGATCCAAATCTAAGCATTTCGATCGTGGCCGAGACTTCGATGTGCTCGTTGCCCACGATGAAACTTAGCGGCGCGGCTGCGCCCGGCTGAGGCGACGTGGTTTGCGGTGCCTGAGGCGGAGTTGGCTCGGTTCTTTGGCGCGGAGGGCCTTTGTCCTTTTCGTTATGCACATACAGGGTGCGAATAATGAAAAATTGTCCGCTGGAATTTGCGATTTCGTTCAAGACTTTGCGTGCGGCAGCAGGCGTGGCTTTAAAGGTCACGTCGACAACGTTCCGCTGCAGGGCTGTAGGCGGCGGCGTGCCTGTTTTAGTCGCCGTTCGTCCGGCGGCTGGAGATGGTGTTCGAGTCGACAAAGACTTCCGTTCTTCGGGCAACGGCGCGCGATGAAGGGAAATCACACTGTCCACCTTGGCGTCCAGTAGAATGTTCATGAGCATCTGGACTTGAGAAAGCTCCTGCCCAAGGAGTGGTGCCACAGTTGTGTCGGGCAACCCCGTGGCGAACTCATCAAAGCCCAGCTCAAATTTATCCGGAAGTTTTACATTGTTAGTCTGTGCTCTGTTAACCGTGGCAACTGTCGCCAGACGCAGACGCGATTGAAATTCGTTAGGCGCGAGCGGTGGCGCCGGGACGACGCCGTTTTTTAGTTCGTCTTTGAATTTGTTCAGCGCAGTGCTGTATCGATCGAGGTAACCCTGCGATTTCCGATAATTGGCATCATTGGGAAAAGGATCGAGCTGCTGGAGACGAGTCCTCTCTGCTGCCGCCTGATCAAAAGTTTGCCTGGCATCGCTCCAGGTCGCCCATCTCCAATAAAGAAGAGTCCCGGCAAATAATGCGCCGATTCCAAACACAATCAGAAGTGTCCCGAGCGCCCTATTTTGTTGAAACCACAACTTCATCGGATTAACCACCCGCCTCCGCCAAGGCTACGGCGTGGCAGGCGAATTACACGGCGCGCTGCGGCCACAGCCAAAAGTTTTAACCACGAATGAACACCAATGAACACGAATAATTGTAGGGGTTGTGCACACATCCGCGTCATCCGTGGTTCTCTCCTTTGCTCCCCCAATTCGTGTCCATTCGTGGTTAGCAATCCGTGGTTGACTTTCATGGCAATTTCACCGGCTTGCGCAGCGTGAGCTGGAGCTCGTAAGGGAACGCCCATTCTGTGTCGTTTGGCACGGAGTTCGACTTGATTACTCGCTCAGGAGTTTTTGGATCAACAACGAAAAACGGCGAGCCCGCCAGATTGCGCAAATAATCGACGACGATCTCCTGTTGTTTCGGATTATAAAGGTAAAGACCGCGCACCAGAATGCCATCGATCGACTTCGAGCCGGCGGCCATGGTTTTCGCTGCCGCTCCAGAAGCTGGCTGAGGAGACACAGGCGCAGTTTCTCCGGCGCGTTTTCCACCTGCGCCCAGAAGTTTTCCACCCGACGTCGCCCCGAGCTCGGTGATCCAGATGTCAGCCTCAGGAAGGCGCGCGTTTAAATCGTCAAGAATTTGCGGCCAGAAGTCGCGATCGTTAACTGCGCTAATAAGCGGAGCGGCGACGCTGTCGAGTGAGGTGAACTGCTTTTTGAGCTTATCAAGCTGCGCTTCAGCTCCTCGCATGGAGGCATTCTTTTGCTGGATCAACTCGGCGGTCTCGCGTGTTACCTGCGCCGCTCGCGTGTAATACAACGACCAGCCCAGCATGGCGAGAACCACGCATACGGCCGCCGCAATGAAGAACGGCCGGCGGCGGTCCAATTCCTGCCTCCGAACAACGCTTGCCGGAAGCAGGCTTAATTCCATCGGACAGGCCGTCACACTGCGCAGCGCGAGCCCAACTAATTCGCCAAGCAGATGGGCGGAGTGCGCGACACCTGACGCCGAGGCTGCTTCCGATACAGCTACGTTTCGAAGCGGATTAAAAAACTCGATCTGTAACTGGAATTTCTCGTGAAAAAACTCGCGCATGTAGGGCATACCCGCGGCTCCGCCGCAAAGAAAGATGCGGTCCGGCCGACTTCCCCCTTGTTGTGCCCGATAATGACTGACCGAGCGCATCAACTCCGCGTGCAGTCGGGTCATGGTGCTGCGCGCCAGCTTCGAGACGCGGGCAATATCCTGGTCTGCGGGATCGGCGTAAGCGCCTCCCAGACTTACAAAGCCGTCTCGCTTTTTGCGAGTTTCCGCCGCCTCGAAGGATTCGCCAAATTCCTTGGCAATTGCTCCGGTAATCGAACTGCCACCAATGGGAAGACTGCGCGAGAAAATTCTTCGAGGCTCGATAAAAAGAACATTGGTTGTGCGCGCCCCGATATCCACGAGCAACGCGCACTCGTTGACGTTCGGGTAGCTATAGCGAAATGCATTGTAGAGTGCCATCGGCGCCACATCGATAGTGGAAGTAAGCAGCCCACTTTCTTCCACAGCGTCGTTAATTCCATCGAGCAGATCGTGCTTGATCGCGACCAGGATTACCTGAACTTGCTCGTCCAACCCGCCTCCGACCACCTGATAATCCCAAACCACGTCGTCGATCGGAAAGGGTACGTTTTGTTGCGCCTCGAACGCGATGACCTTCTCCAACTTTTCGTGTTCAAGCGATGGCAGCTTAACAAAACGCGCAAAAACCGATTGCGCGGGCAACGCGCAATTCACCGAGCCGTGTTTGATATGCAGCTCGCTCATCATTTCGCGCAACGCGACGGCCGTTTCGTGCAATGCCGTATGGGCCTCGCGACGTTGGCCAGTCGCAGGATCGAGCGGCGCTTCCCGTAAACGATAATCCAGCAAAACCAGGCCGCCGTGAGCCTGGACGCGGAACTCTGCCAAACCAATGGTCTGGGACCCAAAATTGAGACTGATCAGGCGCGGTGAGATAGCCATGTCCAAATCCCAAAACGCAAATCCCAGACAAATTTCAAGCTCGAAATCTCAAACATGAAAAAAGCAGATGAACCTCGGTAGCGCTTGACGTGCGTTGTCGAGGCCGGAAAGCCTGTATCAAATAATGCGATAATCTTTGAGTTCTTTGAAGAAGGTCTCGACCGCAGTTTTGACGACGACCACCGTTGGAATAGCAAACAACATGCCCCATAAACCCATAATGAGAGAGCCGGCGATGATCGCAATGACGACCACCAGTGGATGAACGTTCACCGCGCCACCCAAGATAAAGGGCTGAAAGACAACATCGTCCAGCACGTGCGCGATTACGACCAGGATCACTACATACAGCGCCAGGTCATTCGGATTCAGGCCGGGAATTAACGGCCTCACGTCCTCTGCGATCAGCGCATAACTAACACCAATCACCAGAGCGATCACCGCGCCCAGAAACGGAATGGCGTTGAGAAGTCCGGAAACTACGCCAATGGCCACAGCGATCCCCAGCGGAATCCCAAGGAGGATTAATCCCAGTGCAAGAGTCAGGCCCACGAGAAAACATTCCATCAATGTCCCGCGCAAATACCTGCCGATAGCATCATCGAGTCTGTCGAGGACCGTGAGCGACAACTCGAAGTAGCGATTCGGGACCAGGCTAATAAAGAAGCGGCGTATCTGTCCGTTATCGAAACCGAGAAAGAGAAAAATTAACGGCGCCAAAATCCAGGCGGAAAATTTACTTTCCAGGCTCGTGCCCTCCTCTGCAACCGGAGGTTGAGTCGGGGCAGGCGCAGCCGGAGCCGTAGGCGAAGCCGCACCCATAGCAGTCTCTTCTGGAATTACATATTTCCCGGTTGTTTGGTTCGCGCGAAAGTAATCAACAAACTTACTTTGAATGGGAGGTTTGCCGTTGTATCCGGCAGCGTATTTCAGGAACAGATTGCGTTCTTCCGCGTTAAGTGCGAGCACCTGATTCATCTTGTCCATGAGGGGGCCAAGTTCTTTTTCAAGTAGCGCCGTCACCGCGTTTGTTTTTCCCTCTGGCGATTTCGCCACCAGCTGCCGGTATCTGTCATTCAATTTGTATTTCAAGCGGACCTTGAATTCCAGCTTCTGCTCTTCGTCGGGAATGTGTTTGCGAAAAGTATTGAAGGCGAAAAACAGGACAAGACCGATGGCTGCGAAGGAACAAAGAACCTGAATCTCGTGAGGCAACCATCGGACCTCGAAGCGCTCTTTTACGGGGCGGAACAAAAAGGCCATCAACGCGCCGACTATGATCGGTAGAATGAGAATGCTCAATTTCCAGATCAGGAAGCCGCAGGAAATCAAAGCCAGTGCTCCAAATATGAGATAAAAGATTTTGCGCCGAACCTTCCGTTCTCGCTCTTTTTCTTCCAAGTTCTGACCGTTGCTCATTCCAGACGGGCCGTGTCGGCAGAAATTTTCATCTGCACCAATTCATTGGTCGAACGAAGGCGATCGCCGATCATCGACGCAAGGGAACGATAAATTTGGCAGGCGGTTCGCGCATGCCGATCCATCAATCCGTTAAGGTCGTTCCGATAAAGGGCCAGCGTCCGAGTCGGTTCCAAAGCTCGCGCGTTGGCGGAACGCGGCGTGTCATCCAGCAGTGCCATCTCACCAAAAAAGGCACCTCTTTCCAAAACAGCCAGACGCGTCGTGCTGGTCTCGCGGCAAATTTCTATCGCAATTTTGCCGTCTAAAATTAGGAAGAGCGCGGCTCCCGGTTGTCCTTCCTCAAAAATTGATTCGTCAGTGTCATAGTTACGCTCGAACATGATGTCCGAGACAGTTTTGAGCTGGCGATTCGAGAGTCGGTCGAAGAATGGCACGGTCTTCAGGAATTGAATGCGATCCAATTCAGGGCTTGAACGTTTCCAGCGTCCCAGCGTTTCCCACAGCAATTTATCCGCGGCGAATTTTCGAGCCGACATTGATATTAGTCCGTTGAAGCGACTTGGCCACCGGGCTTAATCAGGAACTTCTCGCCCTGCTGGCGCGCCCATAGTAGAAAGGACCGATTGGCGATTTCAATCCAAAAGATCACCGCAGGTAATCATGCGCGTTACGAAGATAGAGAACAAGATCGTAGCCGCGGCCGCTCGGGAAAGGCTTCCCGTTGATTTTAAATCCATAGTCGAACGCGAAACTCAGGACGCGCTCGTCTGCCCGGGTTGTCGCGAAAATGTTCTCGTTCTTCGCGAAAGGAAGTAACTGGCCGACAATGCGAGTAGAAAGTCGCCGTCCCCGGTGTGATTTAGTGACAACGACCCAGCCCAATTCAACGGGGTAATCGTCTGCTGATACGGTTGCTCGCGCATTGGCAAACACCCTGTTTCGGTAATCCGCACGAGGATGTTTCAACGCGCCTACTCCTACGAGTTGATCATCTGACGCCCGAAGAAACAAAAGGCGAGAGGCTTTACGGATCCGTTCCGCCAAGCCTTGTGGATTCACTGCGCCGCCTTCAATGACGAGCTTTTCAAAATCGGCTAGCGCCTGCGCTGTGCAACCCGAGGGCAGGAATATTGACGAAGTTAGCATCGCCATGCCCAAGTACTTTTGCTTACGGAGGGCAGATGGGCGTGCGTGCGCTTATCTTGGGGCGCCAAATGAGCGGAACCGCACACCGCGGCCATTGCTATTCCATTCGTCGTATGACGCGCCGGCTGTGATCTGAAATTTGTCGTTACCGACGGTGCCCTCGATATACGTCTGCCACATATCGCCGCCGCCTTTACCGCTCCATCGGCCATATAATACGCCCACTTCCCCGCCGCAATAGACCGGATTCAGCGATGAGTTCAGCATCTCGCCGGGCGAATCTTTTCCATCTGCTCCAAGATCTTTGCCATCGGAACGATGGACCCGGCCAGTACTCGGTCTTTGTGCCGACTGCGGAGCAGCGCTCAATAACGCAGCCGGAAAGAGATCCGAGAATCCCATCTGAACCCATTGACTCACGAAGCTATAACCCGGGTAGAGGCCCCCGTTATTCACTTGCGCTCCGTCCAACCAAAGCGGCACCGAGCCATTATGAAGCAGAAATGAACTATCGCTCGCAACCGGATTTTTCGGTCGGTAAAGGCTCAGCGACAAAGGGGCATTTGATACGCTGCTAGATCGCAATTGTTCGCGACTGATCGAATGATGCGCCTGTTGCGCAACAGCCGGCAACAACGCGCCGAACAAACCGAGGGCTACGCAAAGAGCGCGCTGAACCATGACACAGTTCACATCTAAATAACCAGGAGCGCCAGTAAAATTTTCGCTGAGCCGCCGTGCGTTACCGTAGTTAAAACCTCGTTGTCATTCTGAGCGAAGCGAAGAATCTCTGGTCATTTCGGGATTTACGGCAAGGCAATAGCCAGAGATGTTTCGCTTCGCTCAACATGACAGATAGAGACGCTTCAGGGTTTTAATGACTCTTTAAAATATTCGATCGTCGTCTTAATTCCTTCCTCGAAATCCACGCGCGGTTCCCACCCGAGGACTTCTTTTGCGCGGGCGATATTCGGTTGCCGCACCCTCGGGTCATCGACGGGCAATGGTTTATATTCAATTGCCGATTTTGCTCCGGTGATGCGAATAATTTCGTTCGCAAACTGCTTGATCGTCATTTCGCGTGGATTACCCAGGTTAACCGGCTCGTGGAAATCGCTCGTCGCCAGTTTGAAAATGCCGTCGATCAAATCGGACACATAACAGAACGAGCGCGTTTGTGAACCATCGCCAAAAACAGTTAGTGGCTGGCCATTCAACGCCTGTCCGATAAACGCCGGAACCACGCGCCCATCACGCAATCGCATTCGCGGCCCGTATGTGTTGAATATGCGCACGATCCTGGTGTCAACGCGATGATAACGATGATAGGCCATCGTCATTGCCTCGGCGTAACGTTTCGCTTCATCGTACACGCCGCGTGGCCCGATTGGGTTCACATTGCCCCAGTAATCCTCCTTTTGCGGATGTTCCAGAGGATCGCCGTACACCTCTGATGTTGAGGCAAGAATGAATGTGGCCTTTTTGTCCTTGGCCAAGCCCAGCGTGTTGTGCGTGCCGAGCGCGCCTACTTTCAATGTGGGAATCGGGAGCTCAAGATAATCGATTGGACTGGCTGGAGAAGCGAAGTGAAAAACGTAGTCGATTTTCTCTTCCGGGAGAAAAATGAAATTCGAAACATTATGTTTGATGAATTGGAAATTCTCGTTCCCGGCCAGGTGCCCGATGTTCGCTGTGTTGCCGGTGATTAAATTGTCGATGGCAATAACCCGATGACCTTCCGCCAGCAGGCGCTCGCTCAAATGCGATCCCAGAAAACCAGCGGCGCCGGTGACGACGGAAACAGCGTTCTTTGCGGTCATTGCGCGATTTATCTAATGTCGGCCGATCAAGTTTGCCAGCCTGAAGTCATCACAAATGACGAAATCGTCTGGTAACAGTAGCGCGTGAACACATTCTCAGTTGGACGTTGAAAGTTAAACGTCGAGCGTTGAACGTGGTAGCTCATGCGAATTTTATCAGGAATTCAGCCCAGCGGTGTTCTGCACATCGGCAATTATTTCGGCATGATGAAGCCGGCTATCGCGCTTCAAGCTGAAGGCGAAGCACTCTATTTCATTGCCGATTATCACGCGCTCACCAGTGTGCGCGATCCGGATGTCTTGCGCGAGAACTGTCGGCGCGTCGCGGTTGATTTTCTGGCGTGTGGCCTCGATCCCGAGCGCGCCACACTTTTTCGACACTCGGACGTTCCGCAAGTCACGGAGCTAGCGTGGATCCTATCAACTGTTGCGCCCATGGGTTTGCTAGAGCGCGCCCACTCGTACAAAGATAAACTCGCTCGCGGGTTGTCCGCGACTGTCGGCTTATTCAGTTACCCGGTGCTCATGGCGGCGGACATTTTGATTTACGACAGCGACGTCGTGCCTGTGGGAAAAGACCAAAAACAACATATCGAAATGACGCGCGATCTCGCTGTGAAAATGAACGAAATCTTTGGACAGTCCGAGCGGGACGGGCAGATCTTCAAGTTGCCGGAAGCGCGAATCCAGCCCACGACGGAAACCGTGCCCGGCATCGACGGCCAGAAAATGAGCAAAAGCTACGGCAACAATATCGATATCTTCGGCGACGAAAAGGAAATGCGTAAGCGCGTAATGAGCATCGTCACCGATTCCACGCCGGTTGAAGCGTCGAAGGATCCGGCCAAATCCACCATCTTCAAACTTTACTCACTCGTCGCGTCCAAGAATGAAAACGCGGCGATGCGCGAAAAGTTCCTGAAAGGCGGAACCGGCTACGGCGATTTCAAGAAACAGCTTTTCGAGAAACTTTGGGAATATTTTGGGCCCATGCGCAAGCGCCGCGAGGAAATTCTGACTGATAAATCGTACATCGACAGCGTTCTCAAAAAAGGTGCGACCCGCGCGAACGAAATCGCGGAGCAAGTCATGAAACGCGTCCGCAAGTCGGTGGGTTTGCGCTAGCGACCGTGCTTGGGCAGAGTCCCTTTCTTTGCTCGCGCTTCGATTTGTCTGCTTTCAGCCTCGGCTGCTTTTACATCTTTGGCCTTCGTCACGTACGTGAGGATTGAATTCCAGAATCCTGAGCCGCCGCTAGCCAAAAGACCGAGCGCCAGTTTTCCAGTGAAATCATGTGGCAGAAAGGCCGGAACCGCGGGGCCAGCCAGCCACGCAGTGGTTATTCCAGCGAAAACGGCAATTACTTGAAGAGCCGCCTTCCTCCATCCTTCTTCGGCCGGTTTCCGTCGTTGTTGATTCAGCCAGGGAACGAGTCCCTTGATAATATCGACGAGCCGTTCAGAGGCGATACTCAGAGCGACAAGCAATGATATGACAGTTGTTAGTTTGGTTGTGTCCATAAGGGTTACCATTTCTGTGCCGGGATTGAGCCTCCCTTGTCAATTGGGAAATGACCACGAGGGTACCAATTGAGCTGTGCCGACTATTCGGGTTCATGTCATTCCAAACGCGAAGGCCGCTAAGGTCGTGGGAGAACATGGCGAAGCGATCAAGATCAAGCTACAGGCCCCAGCGATAGAAGGAAAAGCGAACTCCGCATTGCGCAGGTTTTTGGCGGAAAAATTGAGCATTCCTCAGCGCGCAATCGTCCTGGAGCGCGGTGAGAGATCGCGTGACAAGGTGCTTCGCATCGATGGTCTGAGCGAAGAAGAAGTGCGAAAGCAATTGCTCGCCACGATCTGAAAAGCATGGAGGGCGGAGCTCCGCGGCGCCCCAACGCAGGAGTCCACGCGCGACTTAACACGGGCTCGCGGAGCTCGCCCCTCCATTTCCTCAGCGCCCCCGACTTTGGCGGGCTGGTTTGGTTTGTTGTTGGGGTTTCGTTTGAGTAGTTGCAGCGCTGTCGCGGTAAAACAAAACGCCGTGCGCTCTCAAATTGCTGATCAGCGCGTGCAGGTCGTTGGCCAACTCTTGATTGTTCAGAAGAGTCGCCACCAAGCCTTTGCCTTGTGTCGCGGTGCGAAGGACTTTGCGCGTGTCATCGATCGCATTCTGCAAATTGTCAGCTGCTTCTTTTGCGGACGTCATTGTGGAACCCGCCTGATCGACGACTCCGTCCAGCTTCTTTGAGGATTGCGCCAGCGCACTGGTCGCCTGGTTTAAATGCTCCATACTCGCCTTCAGGTTTTGCATGTTCTCGGAGGAAAGAGTTTCCTGATTCAACTTTTGCACTGTCCCTCGAAGGTCGCCCAAGAGAGCACCACCCTCTCGCGTGATGTCGTCAATGCCGGTTTCTCGAGCGCCGCTGATGTGGGCATTTGGCGCGAGAAAAGCCTTAGCCTGTCCGGGCGGCATCACTACGTTTACGAAGCGATCGCCCAATAAGCCGGAACTTCCGACGGTGAATTTGCTCGCTTCAGGAATTTTGATGTAATCATAAATCTTCAGCGGTACATCCACACCCTGGCCTTCGCGGACCATTCGCGGACCACCGGAGACTTTTCCGATTTTGGCACCTGCGAGCAAAACATCGGAGCCTTTTAACAGGCCGCTTGCGTCACTGAAGCGAACAGTGAGAGGGTAATACGTCTTGAGGCCTTCTCCCAGTCGACCGAATTGCACGACGAGCGCGCCTAACATCGCCAAGCCGAAGAAAACAAACGCGCCAACTTTAAATTCCAAACCTCGTTCCTGCCGATTCATTGAACACTAATTGTCGATCTTACCGATCTTTTCGCAAGGAGCGGCGATTTCCAAATCGCTGTGTTTTACTCGGCTGCTAGGAAGTCGCGGCGACTCCTTGTTCGGAGCGTCCGAGTAGGAAATCCTGCAGAATCGGATCGCGCGCCTGCTGAAGCTGATTGGGCGTGCCGTAGAAATAAATCCGGCCTTCATGCAGGTAGGCAATGTGATTGGCGACGTCGAACGCACTTTTCATGTCGTGCGTGACGACAACGCTGGTCATCCCAAAGCGCTGTTGCAACCGGTGAATCAGGCGATTGATACTGTCCGCGACTACCGGATCAAGGCCCGATGTCGGCTCATCGTACAATACGCACGAGGGCCGGCGAATGATGGAGCGTGCGAGACCAACTCGCTTCTTCATTCCACCGCTCAAACTCTCCGGCATCTTATCTTTCTGCCCCTCCATCTCGATGACTTCGAGCATTTCCTCCACTTTCGCGTGCAGCACCTTTGGATCCCGTTCACCCGCCTCACGCAGTGGAAAAGCGATGTTTTCCTCCACTGTCATGGAATCAAAAAGCGCGCCGCTTTGGAAAAGAATGCCTACCTTTTTGCGGATCGCTCCAAGCTGGCGCTCATTCATGCCGATAATGTTTCGACCATCAATCCAAATTTCGCCCGCGTCCGGCGCCATCAATCCAACGAGATGTTTAAGCAAAACGCTTTTGCCGCCGCCGCTTCGTCCAATAATCGCGAGCGTCTCACCAGTTGCGATCTCAAGATCAACACCGCACAAGATTTCCTGCTGCCCGATTCTTTTGACCAATGACCGGACTGCGATCATTGGCGACGAATTAGCGGTGACCAGATTAGTTTTAGTGGAGGGCTTTGGAGATGGCGGCGCTTCGATCATTGCAACGCACAACTCTCAACTCGCAACTCTCAACTCTCAACCCCGAACGCTTTCGGGCTCAAAACGGCCACGTGGCATTATTGGTATCCCGCCGGATAAATGATGTTGAGCAACATCGTGAGAAAGAAATTGCAAATCAGAACCGCGAGCGAGGAGTTCACTACGGCTTCAGTGGTCGCACGGCCCACGCCGACGGCGCCTTCACGCGCGCTCAATCCCTTCTGGCAACTGATGAATACAATCAGAATCCCAAAACAAAATGCTTTCGAGAGGCCCATGATAATGTCGCGGTTGCGCGTCCAGCGCACCATGTTCGCCATGTAGTAAGTGCCGTTAATGTCGAGCATGAAAATCGCAACGAAATAGCCGGCAGCGATGCCGACGGCGATGCATTCGGCTACCAGCAACGGCATGGATACCATCATGGCGAGTACACGCGGCACCACCAGATAATCGGTTGGATACACCGCGAGCGCGCGAAGGGCATCGATTTGCTCCGTAACTTTCATTGTGCCGATTTCGGCCGACATGGCCGCGCCGACGCGGCCCGCTACCATCAATGCTGTGAGCACCGGTCCAAGCTCGCGACAGATCGAGACCGATACCACTGCGCCTGTGGCAGATCCCATGCCGATCTTATTAAATTGAAAGAACGTTTGAGCCGCGAACACCGCGCCGGTAAACGCCCCCGTGATCACGACAACCAGTTGGGAGAGCAATCCGATCTCGACAACCTGGTTAAGGAATAGTTTCCATCGAAGCTTGTGCGTGAAAATGGAACGAAACGTGTCGCCAGCGAGCAGCACCAATTCCCCCAGATATTGAAAAAACGCGAGCACCGGCGTGCCAAGCGCATTGAAGAATCGAACCATTGTCCCTTCGTGATTAGTGATCGGTAATTAGTGAATGGTGAGAACTTGCAGCGAGCTTTCTCTTGCTATTCACCAATCACTATTCATTTATCATGCACTCAGTGGCTCGGTTTTTGTTCTGGGTCGAAGCTCCGGAGGAACCACGCCGATGAACAGAGGTTCAAGTCCAAGCTTGAGGAAAATCGCTCGAATGTCACGCACGCTCAGTGTCGGTCGATCGAACTCGAAATATACAAGATCGTGGTTTGTATCGATCTTGTAATGAAGCCCTGCAATTGGCTCAAGTTGAAGATCCAGCTCCAGGATTTTGTTTAGGTCACGCAAACCCCGCGCATACACTTCCAGTTCGATCATAATAGCCGGGAACGTAGCGAGCCGGTCGTATCAGCGCAATTCTTTAGCGCCTCGCTGGTTTGCGCCGAACGCAAAGCTGCGATAAGAGATGTGCACGTGAAAGAATGAGACGCGTCACTCGCTTTTTGCTCACAGCCAATCTCTTGCTTGGCGCGGCATTTTTCGGCGCCTGCGAAACCGTCCCCCAGGGGATTCAACAAGCCAGGCTTGAGATGGCGCAGAACATCGCAGCTGAACCCGCCGGAGATTATTTTATCGGACGGCGTTATTACAAATCCGATTACAAGTTCTGGGGCTACGTCCGACGCCCGGGTCAACCCTGGAGCACAGCAGAATTAGTGATGTTGAATGAAAAACAAAAGCTCGCCCCGGACCGCGAGCGTGTCGATTTCGGCAGCGATAACAACTACGAATACAAGCTCTACGGTTACTTTAGCGGCGACAAGGTTTACGAACCTGCGAGCAATTCAATTTACCCTGAGTTCGTTTTGAAGGGCTACCAGCTGATATCCATGAACCCGCCACCGATTTTCAAGAGTCAATTCCGTGGCCACGCCACCGCGGAAGATCTCCGTTACGTGGTAGAAAAGCCGGAATGAATCGGCTTCGCCAAGTTGAATTGTTGAAGCGTTAAAAAGTTTAAAAAGATACCAGCCGTGGAAGTGGACTCCGTTGTACTTTTGTGGCCTTGCAACTCTGAGACATGACAGAAGGCGCGCGCGCTTCCCACAAAAAGGATCCTCTTACCGAGGACTTCCTGCACTATCTCACAAACGAGCGCAATGCTTCGCCGCGCACGTTAAAGGCATATCGTCAGGCATTGACGGCTTTTCGCGCTGAAAACCAAACACCGTGGAAAAAATGCCGAGGGGATGATTTTCGCAATTACTTGTTTGCAGTTGCGAAACGCGGCCAGGCGCGTTCCTACGTGCGGTTGCAATTCTCGGCGTTACGCACGTTTTATCAATTTCTGGCAGCTCGAAAGGGGCTGCGGGGCAATCCTGTGCGCGAGGTGCAATTGCCCAAGATCGAGAAGAAGCTTCCATTGGTCCTCACGCGCCAGCAGGTTGAAGAACTTCTTGCGGCCCCAACGCGCGAAGGCAAAACCAGGTCTGCGCCGAGTTGGATGCCTCTGCGCGATGTCGCAATTATGGAATTATTCTACAGCAGCGGCTTGCGACTGAGCGAACTCGCCGCGCTCGACGTGGCCGACGTCGATCTTTATACAGAATCTGTCCGTGTATTCGGCAAAGGTCGCAAGGAGCGGGTATGCCCCGTGGGCTTGCCTGCGCTGGAGTCGATCTCGCGTTTCCGCGCCGCGGCGAAGGTGCATTCGGGACCGCTATTCATAAACAAATCACGCGCGCGAATTTCGACGCGCTCTATCTGGCTTATTCTGAAACGTTATTTGCGGTTCACATCAATCCCGATCTCGATCAGCCCGCATAAATTGCGGCACAGTTTCGCGACGCACATGCTCGACCGCGGTGCCGACTTGCGCAGTGTTCAGGCATTGCTCGGGCATGCCAGCCTTTCGACGACGCAAATCTATACGCACGTGACAACCGAGCGCTTAAAGAAAGCTTACGCGGATGCCCATCCGCGGGCGTGAAGTAGCGTCACCGTCCCGGTTGCGACCAACTTGATTTGCAAGCCAGAGGCTTGCGCTACCTTATCAGCTCGCTGCGGGAGCGGCTGCACTATTCTGAGGCTCGGTGACGTGAAAGCTGAGCTTCCCCTCAGTAGCGATCACTTCGACGTGGTCGCCCGCCTTAACGTTGCCGCGGAGCAATTCCTCCGCCAGCGGGTCTTCGAGATAACGTTCCACGGCACGACGCATCGGCCGCGCTCCATATTGAGGATCGTATCCTTTCTCGATGAGGAATTCCTTCGCGCTTTGCTGCAAGTCGAGGTGGACTTCCTTGGCTTTGATGCGGGTCAGTACCTTGTTTGTTTCCAGCTCGACAATTCGCAACAGCTCCGGCTTGCCAAGTGAATGGAACACGATGATTTCGTCCAACCGATTAAGAAACTCGGGCTTAAAGACGCGTTTGGTTTCATCGAGGATCTTGTCCCGCATCGAATCATAATCATGCCCTTCCAGCGGTGCGCCAAAGCCCATCACTGTCTGTTTCTTCAGTAACTCGGCGCCAACATTGGAAGTCATGATAATAATCGTGTTCCGGAAATCGATCTTGCGCCCTAACGAGTCGGTGATTTTGCCGTCTTCGAGAATCTGCAAAAGCAAATGCATCACATCGGGGTGCGCTTTTTCGATCTCGTCAAAAAGCACCACCGAATATGGCCGGCGACGCACGGCCTCGGACAGCTGACCGCCTTCCTCGTAACCAACATAGCCTGGCGGTGAACCAATCAGACGCGACGCAGTGAATTTTTCCATGTACTCGGACATGTCGATCTGAATCAGGGCGTCGGAGTCGCCGAACATGAATTCGGCAAGCGTGCGCGCAAGATACGTCTTGCCAACGCCAGTAGGCCCCAGAAAGACAAATGATCCAATCGGTCGCTTTGGATCTTTCAAATCGGCGCGGGATCGACGCAAAGCCTTGCTAATCGCAATAACAGCTTCGTCCTGGCCAATAACGCGTTGCTTCATCTCCGACTCCATCATGAGAAGTTTTTGTGTTTCCGCCTGTTCCATCCGCTGGAGAGGAACGCCTGTGACCTTCGAGATGATGTGCATCATGTCATCCGCCGTTACCACCACCTCTTTCTCTTCTCGCTCCTCGCGCCATTTGGTTAGAATGGCATCGAGCTTTTCTTTGGTTTGCTTCTCCTTGTCGCGAAGCGCGGCAGCTTTCTCAAAGTCTTGTGCTTTGATGCGCTCTTCGAATTGGCCCCGGTATTTTGTTCCCGCTACCATCAACGCCAGATCGAGCGTGATCACGCGTTTGTCGCGCAACAATTCGGGCACGTTGCCACTTGCAATCTCCTGCGCCAGTCCCTCGGCAATGGCCGTTTTGCCAACGCCTGCTTCACCGATCAGGACCGGATTATTTTTCGTCCTTCGGCAAAGCACTTGAATTACGCGCTCGATTTCATTGCGCCGGCCAATCACCGGATCGAGTTCGCCCTTTCTCGCCAAATCGGTCAGATCACGGCCAAACGCGCGGAGCGCCGGAGTCTTGACGTCTCTTTTCGTCGGTTCGCCGCTTTCCTGGTCCGATTCGGGCGGGGTGAAATTTGGATCGAGCTCTTTAAGAATCTCGTTGCGCGTGCGTTCGATATCGACTTCAAGACTCTTGACGTTTCCGGTCCCGAGCCCACCTGCTTCTCCACTTCCATGCGCACGGTCTCAAGGTCGAGACCCATCTTCTGCAAGACGTTCACGGCCACCCCTTGCCCCAATTTGATGAGTCCCAAAAGCAGATGTTCGGTGCCGACGTAGTTGTGATTAAAGCGGTCGGCTTCCTTGCGAGCAAGCGCCAGAACCTGTTGAGCGCGCGGTGTGAAATTATTCATTATTCGATGGCCCCTTAGCCGAGCCATTGCCCGGCTCCCTCGCCAGCTTACTAATATCAGGTCTGGGAAAGAGTTTCAAACGCTCGCGAATAATCTGGGCGCGCAGATGATCGCGCTCTTCGGCATTTAACTTCTGTTCAGAAGTTTTTTGTAAATGCGCGGGCTGCGTCTCGATGAACAATTCATCGATAGAGAAGCGCCGCTCTTCGGGAAATGCACCAAGGTCGACGCCGAGCTTGATGATCGACAATAAATTGAGCGCTTCCTTCGAAGCCATGGCGTGCGCGTAAGTCAAAACGCCGTACGCACGACCAATCTGATCGGAAAGCGTATTTGGCTTTTTCTGGAGCAGAACCTGTCGCGCGTCATGTTCCTTCTCGATAATTGTTTCAATCACTTTGCTCAGACGATTAATAATGTCGTCTTCCCTTTCCCCGAGCGTCGTCTGATTTGAAATCTGGAAAAGATTGCCCATCGCCTCTGTCCCTTCGCCGTAAAGACCACGTACTGCCAGACCGATTTTGCTTACGGCCTGAATGACCTGGTTAATCAGCTCGCTCAAGACAAGCCCCGGCAAGTGCAACATCGCGGAGGCGCGCATGCCGGTGCCCACATTTGTGGGGCACGCGGTCAGGTATCCCAGGCGCCGGTCGTAGGCAAATTCCAGTTTGCTCTCTAGCGCGCTGTCGATCTTATCGACGAGTTTGAATGCCTGTTTCAACTGCAGGCCGGAGCGAATCGATTGCATGCGCAGATGATCTTCTTCGTTGATCATGATGCTAAGGGTTTGCCGGCGATTAATCACGACCGCGCTGCCGACGCCCTTGGCGGCGTGCTCGCGACTGATTAGATGGCGTTCCACAAGCACCTGCCTGTCAAGCGCCGAAAGATCCTGCAGGCTTTCGGAGAACGAATCCTGCATTTCAGACAGTTCTTCCACACGCGGTCTTACCAATTCGAGAATCGAAGTGCGTTCCGCTTTCTTGGCCCAACCCGGAAAAGGGCGGCTGCGCAAATTTCGAGCGAGTCGGACCCGGCTGCTGATTACAACTTGGTGATGAGGCCCTTCACCGCGCAGCCATTCTCCGGCGGTGGCCAGCACATTGGAAAATTTCATGACGAATTCGGGAGCTCGCTCTGCAGTTGTTTGATTTGATCGCGCAACGAAGCCGCTGTTTCGTAGTTTTCTGCCGCGACTGCTTTCTGCAGGTTCTCGGTTAAGGCACGCATCCGGTGATTCAGCTGGATGGCACGATGCGCGCGTTCCGGCAGTTTGCCTACATGCTCGGTGCCTTTGTGCATCGCTTTTAAAAGCGCGTTCAAACCCTCCGCAAACGTGACGTAGCATGCGCTGCAGCCCAGACGGCCAGTTTTCTTGAAGTCGCTCTGGCCAAAGCCGCACACTGGACATTTCTGGGTCGATGCTCCTTTTTCGATTTCCTCCGCTGCGCCGATACCGAGGAGCAGATCCGCGAGTGCGAAACCGGTTGGATCCTGCACGCCTTTTTCTTTCGAGCAGGCGTCGCAGAGATTCACCTTCTGCATTTTGCCTTCCAGAATCTGCGTCAGGAAAACCGTCGCATCATTGCATTTGCAAACGTCGCACAACATTTCTCTTAATTAGACCTCGATACTTTGGAAACATTCAACCCTGAATATTTCCTGAGCACCTTGTGCTTCAGAACCTGCACTGCTCAACTTTCCGCAAAAATCGGTGTGCCTGTTTCACGCGTCATCTCCCGAAATCGTGCGATTGTGCGCGTGGTAATTGATCCCGGTTTTCCATTTCCTATCAAGCGCCCGTCCGCTTTGACAACTGGAACGATCTCCGCGGCAGTCCCTGTGAGGAAACATTCGTCGGCTACGAAAACATCGTGGCGCGTGATATCTATCTCCGAAATCTTGATGCCGAGTTCGCCGGCGATCTCAAAGACAATCCCGCGGGTAATGCCGCGCAGCGCGCCGGCTGTGATAGGTGGTGTAAAAATTTGACCGCGCTTGATGATAAAAACGTTATCAGCAGTGCATTCGGCGACGTTGCCCGCATCGTTCAACATAAGGGCTTCATCCGCCCGAGCCAGGTTCGCCTCGATTCGGGCCATCACATTGTTTAAATAATTGAGCGATTTGACCGCCGGATTAAGCGCGGCCGGATTGCTGCGACGTGTGGCGCAGGTCACGATCGATAATCCTTTTCGATAAACGTCTGGGTGATAAAGGGCGATCGTCGCCGCTATG
>QHQO01000068.1 GCA_003221195.1 Verrucomicrobiota bacterium | reverse complement strand
TGGTTGAGCATGCCTTCATCGTAGCGGAACCACGGCCAGACATTGGTACCGAGAATCTTCCAGGTGCCCACCGGCGCCGGCAATGTTTTCGATCCCGGTGTAATTGGAAAGACACAGACGAGTTGGTCCTGGTCGAACACCTCCAGAAGATGTTCGTAGGTGTCGACAAAAATCTTACGAGAAGCGAACGCCGGATTTTCAGGGACTTTTCCCTCGGTGAATTTCTCAACCTCAAAAGGCAATACATTTGGCACCTTTAAAGTCTCGCCCGGCTGAAGGTGTTCCCAGTTCTTTCCGGGATTAAGTTTCTGAATGTAGGACTCGGCCGAATGATAACGCTCAGCGACGAACTCAAGCAGGGACGTATAAGGCAGCCATTTTAATTTGGCCTGCTCTGCACGGCTGCCCGGCACATTGCCCACGAACTTCAGATCTTCATCCTTGATCGTATAAGTGGTGTAAGTCACCGGCACTTGATCGAGCATCCATTGGTCGACCGCGCCAGTCTTTGCCATGGCGTGCGCATGCTTATAGGAGATTAGCGCTTTGCGAAAGAATTCGCCCATTCTTCCGTCAATTTTCCCAGGCCCGAAATCGCTGTTGTCCAAAAAAATCTGCAACCGCGTGGCCGTTTCCTCATCGTAATTCGGCAATGCGACGGGATACACCCGGGGTGGTGGCGTGGTCTCTTCTTCTGCGAGAACGAACATCGAGATTGCGCTGATTGTGAAAACGAAAAAAACAAACCTCATCGGCGGAAGTTATCAGCTCTGAGCCCAAGTCATGCAAACGCGATCTGACTTTCGTCTTCATAGCGCGGCGGCTGCCTGGTCAAACACTGTTTCGGCCTCCTCCCGATAACCCATTCGTCCTCGAGTAGCCGCAATAAGCACCAGCGTTAACGCGGGTCCGGCTATCGCGAGATTCGCGTAGCTTCCGAGTACGATTGGAGAGTGAAACAATCGAATCAGGGCGGCGGAATAAAAAGTATTCCAGGAAGCATGTACCAATATTGCCATAAAGACGCTGTTCCTCGTGTTATTGACGACCCAAACGATGATCAGGCGCAGACCGATTAGGGCAACGGCGAACACGACGAATTCGAGGATCGTGCCCCTCGGAGGTATATCCGTCACGTCTTGGGAGGGGATTAAAAATCCAGGCAAATGCCACAGAGCCCACAGACAGCCGAGAATTAAGCCTCCGATCAAAGGACCACATAATCGCTGCAAACGAGGCTGCGCGAAGCCGGTCCAGCCTGGTTCCTCGAAAAGCGGGCCTCCTAAGAGAACCATCGAGATGAAGGCACGCAGATAGTCCAGAAAGAATGGCCGTGCGGAGATGTCGAACGACTCCGCGGCACCGGGCCGGATGAGAGTGGCAAGCACCATCGTCGCCGGGAGCCCAACGAGAGCGAACACGTACCATCGAATCCGAACGCGCCAGCACACCATTCGGCGGACCAAGCGCGCTATACCGGGCCACCCTTCGGTAACCGCAGTCATGATGAATCCGGATAAGATTGGTCCGAGCAGGCCGGCAATGGCCAATAAGCGGATCACGTCATCCCCCAGATTTATAACGCCGTAGTACACGAGCGGACCCGGCAGGAACATGAGCCAGGAGAAACCGAAGGCGATGAGGAAATAACAGACCAAAGGATGACGAGCAGGCCAGCTGCTAAGAACGGAGGGCAACTGTGTGGATGCGGTACTCAATGTCGTATTCTCTCCTTGGAGGAATCACTCTGTTCCATAGGAAGGCGTGCAAATGTTCGACTTTGATGATGCGCCGTCGTTTGTCATGCGAGGAGAGATCTCCTACGAAACGGGAAGATCCTATCCACAATTGCAATACCGAAGCGATCCAACATTGATTCACTTCGGGGTGTAGTCGAGCGAACACGCTCAGGTCGTATCATTTGAATCGGATTGCTTGCCATTTGGTACGCGAGTTCTAGTTTTGGCGCGGTGAAAAAGATCGAGGCAATCATCAAGCCTTTTAAAACAGAGCCGGTGAAGGAGGCCCTGATGGCGGCAGGTGTAGAAGGAATGTCTCTTAGTGAGGTAAAAGGATTTGGCCGACAGAAGGGCCACAGCGAGATTTATCGTGGCACGGAGTACACCGTCGATTTCCTTCCGAAAATAAAGTTCGAAATGGTTCTTCCCGACGACCGCGCACAACGGGCTGTCGAGGCAATTTTGGGAGCAGCCAAAACGGGGAAGATCGGCGATGGGAAAATCTTTGTGACCGAAGTTGAAGAAGCGGTGCGCATTCGGACAGGCGAGCGCGGAACGGAGGCACTGTGAGCGCGAGCTCACGCTGTTGAAAGGTTAATAGAGTTAAAAAAGTTGAGAAGTTACAAACCTACAGAGTTCCCGGGGAGGAGCATCCCCTTAACGTATTAACTATTCAACGATTCAACTCATGCACGAATATCTGCTGTCAGTCTTTCTCGGAATCGTTGAAGGGCTGACTGAATTTCTCCCAGTAAGCTCAACTGCGCATTTGCGTATCTGCGAAGCCTTGCTGCATATCGATCTTCACGATGGCTTTTGGAAAATGTACACGATCGTTATCCAGCTCGGCGCCATTCTGGCGTTGCCGGTTTATTTTTGGCGCCGCATCCTGGAGTTTGTTCGCACGTTCCCGAGAGGCGCGCGCGGCGATCGCACCATTTTGACAAATTCTCTCAGTCTTACCTTGATAGCGTTTATTGTAACAGCAGTTCCAGCGTGGGCACTTACGAAACAAATCGGCAAAAACCTGGAAAATCTCTGGGTGATGGCCTTCGCCCTTCTCGTCGGCGGAATCGTGATGTGGATCGTTGACGCTCTCTTCACACGGCCACGCACGATGCACATGGAAGAAATGACCCTGCCGCAGGCAGTATGGATCGGTGCAGCGCAAATTCTTTCTGCTGTTTTCCCCGGTACTTCGCGTTCGATGTCCACCATCGCTGCAGGGCAAGTCGCCGGCCTGTCCCGTCCAGCGGCGCTGGAGTTCTCGTTTTTCTTATCGATGCCGACGATGGTAGTGGCTACCGGATTTGACTTTTTGAAGACCGTGATGCCGCATCATCATGAAGCGGATATTGCCCCACTAGCGATGAATCTTCATGAGTGGATCGTGCTTGGAATCGGATTTACCATTTCGTTTTTCGTAGCACTGGCCGTGGTCGCATGGTTTATGAATTGGGTGCGCGCGCGCGGGTTTGTACCGTTTGCCGTTTATCGGATTGTCCTCGGCATCGGATTATTGACGCTGCTAATTCGCGGGATCATGTAAATCAATTACCGATGGGGACCGACGTTATTCTTCCGGATCTGCAAAGCGCTGTTCTTTGCGAGGACGTACGCTGCGAGATCAACGGAATGCAAACACTCGTTGGCGTGCTGAGTGTAATTCCTGCGCCTGCTCTGCCAATCAATTACATCCGGCTCTGCATCTGGACGCGTTGGTGCAGCGGCTCGGGCAAATTTCGGCAAAAATCTCGCATTGTTGGCGTAGATGAGCAGCAGGTCATCGCGCAGGCGGAGGTTGAGTTCAACCTAAAGGAGATGGAAGGCCACGCGACCAACGTCCATTATTTTGGCGGAGTGCAGTTTCAGCAATACGGATTACATCACGTTGAGATTTTTCTGGAAAACGAATTGAAGATGCGTTTTCCGTTGCCTGTAATCCAGGTCAAACGGCAAACTGGTTAAGAGTTCGAACGTCTTGTGAATGGGGGCTTGCGAATGGGTTGGAGTCGTTTATCACGACGATTTATGCCGAGGGGATTTTTCAGCGTGCTGCTTTGCAGCTTTATCCTCGCCGGCCAGGCGGAAGCGCAGGAAGTAATCGTCGCGCGCGAAACGAAACCGGAAGCTCCCAAGCAAGCAGCTCCGCCCCCAGAGCAGACTCCCTCAGAATCTCCAACCCCGGAGCGAACCAAGCCCAAATCGCGGGGCAAGAGATCTGAATCGGCAGAACCCACGCTTGAGCAAATGCGAATGGCGGGAGCGCTGGCCGCCGAGCGGCTGAACAATCCGAGTGCATCACAAACGAGGAAATCTGGCCAGTCAGAATCCGAGGCTACTCCGACGGTAAACCCAGCAGTCCAGGAAACTCCCAGGCCTGCGAAAAAGGAAGCTGGTTCTGAGCAAACGAGCACATCACGTCGACGAAGTTCACGAACTGCGAAGCCAGAGCCGAGTGGCGCTGTGCGGCCGACGTTGATGGAATCCGGAAGAGAGCAGCCAAGTGCCTCTCCTTCGCCTAAAGGGCAAACGCCTGTACCCTGATCGGAGGCTTCCCTCTTACTCTTTCTCATGCTCTTTTGAGTGCTGGTTCTAAGAGCAAGAGCAGGAGAACCTCTCAAGACGCAAAATCTGTTGCGTCCAGCGTTGGCCAACATATTATTCGTAGGCAGTCCCGACTGTGTCCTGCCGGATGCATCGGGAAAATTTTTTGCCCATTTCTGATTGCAATGGCCAATACGATTTTAATTGGAGCGCAGTGGGGCGACGAAGGTAAGGGC
>QHQO01000164.1 GCA_003221195.1 Verrucomicrobiota bacterium | reverse complement strand
AAAGCCGGCGAAACATTTGAGCTGGCGACAAACATCGAGCACGCCGCCACCCGCTCAAAATTTGAGCGAAACGGATGGCGACTCACTTCACCGCTGCAAATGAGCGTCGATTACTGGCTCTACCGGGATTACGTCCAGCGATCCAAAGGAGAGTTCACCGTCGCCAAGGATCAATACGTGCGCCTGAATACCGGGTGGTTCAGCGATAGGAGCGCGTGTTACCTCGCAGCAGGACGCCCAGTCATCACTCAGGAAACCGGCTTTACAAAATTCTACGGCGGCGAAGGAGGCCTTTTATCTTTCCGAACGCTGGATGAAATCGCCACTGCTGTGAAAAGTATCAACGCCGATTATGCGAAACACTCGCAGGCCGCTTACTCTCTGGCTCGTGAAGTCTTTGAGGCTGAAACAGTGTTGAAATCAATTCTCGACCGCGCTGGAATCTGAGGGCGCAGCGCAAATCCTTCTTCATCTGTTAGAGATTTGAACGGAGAAAGCATGTATCGTGTCTGTTGTGTCCGAAAAGGCCACTTGCTAATGCAAATCCGAATCTTGATTTTCGAGTACGCTATTTAAGTTTGCAGCCTTTCCGCCCATGAAGCGTATCCTTGTTTTAATTTACGCCACCTTCCTGTTTGGACCGGTTCTGGACGCGCAGGAAAGCACACCGGCGCCTCCCCCGATGGAACCACAGGCCCCAGAGCGGCCGGGTCCCTGGAGATCGACCTCGCCAGCGCAAGCAGCGGTTCCAGTTCCGGTTCCAATTGCGCCGCCAAAGCCAAACGGTCCGATTCAAAAAAGCCTGGTCCGGATTACCGCGACTTCAGTGGAACCGGATTACAAAGCGCCTTGGAACGCCGGAGGGCTCGAGCGCGGCGTTGGCGCCGGTTTCGTCATAAGCGGCAATCGCATCATGACGAACGCACACGTTGTTGCCAACAGCCGTTATGTCACCGTAGAGCGCGACGGCGATCCCAATAAGTATCCGGCGAAAGTACAATTTATAGCGAATGATTGCGACCTGGCGGTGATCACTGTGCCGGCTCCGGATTTTTTCAAGAACATGTTGCCATTGCAATTTGGCGGGATTCCTACGCTGGAATCGACCGTCTCGGCTTACGGCTACCCAATCGGAGGCGAGCGGATGTCGGTCACCACCGGGATCGTGTCGAGGGTCGATTTCCAGCTCTACACGCATTCATCGGTCGATCAGCATCTGGCGATCCAGATCAGCGCGCAGATTAACCCCGGAAACAGCGGTGGCCCGGTAATGCAAGACGCCAAAGTCGTCGGCGTCGCTTTTCAGGGTTACAGCGGCGATGTCGCCCAGGGAGTTGCCTACATGATTCCCACGCCCGTGATAAAACGGTTTCTTCAGGATATCGGCAATGGGCATTATGACGAGTATCCCGATCTCGCAATTACCTATGCGAAATTACAGAATCCCGCTCAACGAAGATTCCTCGGTTTAAAGGATGACGATCGCGGCGTGGTGGTCAGCTCAGTGGTGGCCGCCGGGCCGTCAAATGGCATTCTTTACCCGGGTGACGTTCTTCTCGCTATCGACGGCCATCCGATCGCCAGCGATGCGAATGTCGAACTGGATGGTGAACACGCACAGTTCGAGGAAGTCGTTGAGCGAAAATTCAAGGGCGATTCAGTCAAGTTGGACGTCTTGCGCAACAAACAGCCGACGACGGTTTCGATCAAATTGTACAAGCCCTGGCCATACTCGGTGCAGGGCCATAGCTACGACGTGCGGCCGCGTTACGTCCTTTACGGCGGTCTGCTTTTTCAACCGTTAAACCTTGACATGCTGGAAGCATACCGCACAGCCGATCTGCGCGTGCGTCATTTCTTCGAATATTTCGTTCTGGATCAGCTCTATGTGCAGCATCCCGACGTTATTGTCCTGACTAACATTTTGCCGGACCCGATAAATACCTATTTGGCGCCGTACCGGGGCGGGATTGTGGATGAAATCAACGGCAAGAAAATTCGGACTCTGGACGAATTGGCGAAAGCTTTTACCGATTCACAAGACCGGCTGGTGATTCGAATGATTGGTGACGGACCTCCGCTGGTCCTTGATCGGAAACAGGTGGAAGCTGCACGTGAACGAATCATGACGCGTTACAACGTGCTAAAGGAGCAAAATCTTGAGGAGCAACCGGCGTCAAAAGCAGCCGAACAAGCAAACAAAACATGACGACGACCAGGCACGCTCTTATTACTTTCGGCCTCGTGCTTTTCACAGTCGGCGGAGCGCTGGCCAAGAAGGAATCCGCTGTTCCTGCCGCATTAAGCAAGCAAAAACAGTTGGCGCTTGTCCGGGTAAACGTGACCGGACAGTCCTATGATTATTTTCGGCCGTGGCAAAAAAAAGCGCCTTTTTCAAAGCGCGCGCTCGGCGCAGTTTTGTCTAAAGGCCGTGTCCTCGTGACAGCGGACCTGGTTGCAAACCAAAATTATGTGGAGCTCGAGCGCGCCGAGTCTGGCGAAAAAACGGCGGCCACTGTCGAGGTGATTGATTACGAAGCCAATCTCGCGCTGCTCCAACCAGCGGAGAAAACGTTTCTCGATGGAATCACTCCGCTCGAAATCGCGCCTGACACTGTAGTGGGCGACCGGCTGGCCGCGTGGCAATTGGAACCAACCGGTGCGTTGCTCGCGACGGAAGGCTTGGTGACAACAGTCCAAATGATGTCGTATCCGATCGATGTTGGCCAATTCCTCACGTACCGCATCAGCATCCCGCTGCAATACCGCGAGAACAGCTACACGGTGCCACTTGTTAAGAAAAATAAACTTGCTGGGTTGCTATTGCGTTACGATTCGCGCTCACAGCTAGTCGATGCAATTCCCGCGCCTGTCATCATGCACTTTTTAAAGGATGCTGAAAGCCAGAATTATCGAGGTTTTCCCTCCGCTGGCTTTTCATTCTCTCCGACGCGCGACCCCGCGCTGCGTGAGTTCGCCGGGGAAAAAGGGAAGAACGCGGGCGGAGTTTATGTAACCACTGTCGAGCCAGGGACACCAGCTATGAAAGCGGGACTCCAGGTGGGTGACATCGTTACTGCAGTCGCGAACAATGAAATCGATCAAAACGGCAACTACGTGGACCCGCTTTACGGCAAGATCGAGTTCACGAATTTGCTCACGGCTCACGCGTACGCCGGCGATATTGTTCCTCTTCGAATTCAGCGTAGCGGCAATCCAATGCAGTTAAATGTTACTCTTGAGCACCGCGACGCGAAGGATTATGTGAGCCCACCATACAATCTCGATCAACCGCCGCGATATTATGTGCTCGGTGGCCTGATTTTTCAGGAGCTTTCCCGTCAATATCTCAAAGAATGGGGTCCAAATTGGCAAAGAGAGGCTCCGCAACGTTTGGTTTACCTGGACCATTTCCAGTCCGAGCTGTTTCCTGACCGAAATCGACGAGTTGTTATTCTCAGCCAAGTCCTTCCTGCTAACAGCACGATTGGCTACGACGAACTCGCCTATTTGACTGTGACGAAGGTGAACGGCAAGGAAATCAAATCGTTGGACGACCTGGCCGAAGCCGTAAAACACCCAATCGAAGGGTTCATCAAAGTCGAAACCGAAGAAGATCCAAAGCAGATCGAGCTCGATGCGGCACAAGTCGGCGCTGAGGCGCAAGATCTCCAGGAGAATTACGGTATTTCCGCATTGCACCGCCTTAATTGAAAGGCGAAACGCGAGCGCTCAACTCAAGTCGATCAGAGCGCCTTATCAATCGTTGTAGCCATCTGGCTCTGGCCAGTTCACCTCAGAGCCGCTTTTCACGCCAGGAGGACGGCCCCCACAGGGCTGTGCCTGCAGCATCTTACTTAACTCATTCTAGCTCTCTTCCAAGCGGTGGTGAAGAACGCTGGGAGCATTTAACTATCGACGCCATCGATACCGACGTCGGCGGTGCGCGGTTTGGCTAGGAACCGTTCCACTTCCTCATTGTAAGTTTGGAATGGGTCCCCCATCACGAGAAAATCGCGGTTATCGCACGCGATGGAATCCCAGTTGATAACATAGGGGGAATCGCAATCCTGGAAGAAAGCCACCGCTCGAGCCCGACCGGATGCACGCGTATTAGCTGGCGGAGTATGAGTTGCACTGGTACGCCGTACATTATTGTTCCATTCCGCAATTCGCTTGCCAGGCGTGACAGCAAAGAATAGCCCGTGAAGTGGATCGATGTTGTGATATTCAAGGTCAACGCTTTGCAGCCATGGATCATCCCAACCCAATCCTTCGGACTCGACGAATGCTTCCAGCAGCCATTTCTTCGTAATCCAGTCGACCCCTCCAATGAGCGCCTGATGGTTGTTTGCAATTGCTTCGAGAACGAATCCCCAGTTTTCCAGGAGCCAGCTAGTTTCCGCGCTGCTGTTGCGCAGGTACTTTTGCGCCAGCTGATGAAATTCCCATTGCACGTCGAGTGCACCGATGGTCTTGCCGTTCTCAAGATTAACAATCCATTGCTGAGTTGGATCCCGGGATATGTCGCGCGTGCTTTGCACCGCATCGGCCAGAACCAGATTTCGCGGTAAACGGCCATCCTCGAGCAATGACAAGACACATGCAGTTGTCCCGATTTTTAACGCCGTGGCATAGGGACTCATGTTCGAATCACCGATGAGCAAGTGAAGTCGCCGGTATTTTCGGTAATCGGCCAGGGGCTCGTCACGTGCGTTGATGATGGCGCGATTAAATTGCACCCATTGGTAGATGTCGTTCACGATATGATCCGCACGCTGGCTAAGTTGGAAATTCACACGCGTTTCCAGCTGCGGCGGTTCGAAATCGAACGCCAGCGGATTGGATTGACCGACCCGGCCGGCACCCGTGAAGATTTGTCGCGTCGCCAGAAAAGTAAGCAGGGTCCCCAGAATTGGCGGCGTGAACTGCGCCTCCCGCTTCATCAGATAATTCTCGTGACAACCAAACGTGGCGCCGGTGTAGTGATCGACGTTATTTTTGATGAACGAAACGCGATCCTGCGCCCCCAGAGCAATCAGTGACGATTGCAGCAAGTCGTCTCCGGCCAATTCATAAGCTGCGGCATCGTGCAGATGCAGACATTCCGGCGACGCGTACTCGATGTGTCCCATATCGAGATAGAGGCGCCCGCCGTTACGAAGAAAGCCTCCGTTACCCGGTGGCTCTTCGTAATCGCGGTAATGCAGATCGATGGTGCCGGCCTCGGCGTTTCGGAAAAGATGGTTTTTTACCTTCGCCGGCCAGAGCTCGGAATTTACGTGCGGCTCTTCTTCGCTCAAAAGACAGCCGTATTCGGTTTCAATCCCAACGATCCGGTCCATTGTTTAGCGAGCATCCGCCAAGGGTCGCTGCTCCTCAAGTGCTAATGCCGTCATCCTGAGCGGAGCGAAGGAGAATGCGATCAAACTGGGTATCCTGTGTGAATTTCGCCGTTGTGTGAGGTCCCTCCTTTCACTGGGATAACGAAGGCAGGAGCCACATCGAAATGCCCGCTTGAATCGTCGCGGAAAAAGCACAAACTTTTTTATGGCAACTTTTGCCCTCCGTAGTCCGTCCGAAAAAGTAGGAGATCTTTTTTATTTCGGCCGGATGTTGGACAAAATCCGGTTACACGCCCAGGGCAAATTGCCTTCGGACTATCACGCGAACCTTGGAAAAGGATTTGACGAAAAATGTACGAACTTTCTCCGGATCAATTACGACCAATTAGTAGAGCGAGTGAATCGCGGCGGTACGGACGAGGAAATCCTGCGGTGGTGTTTCGATCACGGGCGCAGACCGGATGAAAACGACGTTTACATTTGGAACGAATTCATGCGCAAGCGCGGTTGGAACGACGAAGTTTCTGAAATATTACAGCGCCGCAAAAAGCAGGCAGGCATGATGGATAGATCGGACATCCAGACAGCGTTCCAATTCATCGATGCCGACGAAGGGCGCTTGCCATAGGGTAGAAGCTCCAGGTTCCAATACCCAAATTCCAAACAAATCTCAAACTTCCAAATCCCAAACTGTTCCGGGTCTATCTAGTTTGGGATTTGAAAGTTGTTTGGAGCTTGGAAGTTGGAATTTGAGATTTCTCGCCGGTTACTCGGCGAGCGTATCGATTCGTTCGGCAAGACCAAAATCAAGCTCGGTCAAGCCGCCTTTGCTGTGAGTTGAGAGAACCAGACGTACTTTGTTGTAACGAATGTCGATATCGGGATGGTGTTCCTCTTCCTCGGCCACTTCGGCCACTGCGTTTACGAAATCAATCGCATCGGCAAAATCATCGAACTCAAACGTGCGTTCGATGTGCTTCTTCTCCAGTTCCCATTCCGGGATTTTTTTCATTCGCTCCTTGAGCTCGCCTTGTTTGATGAGGTCAGCCATAACGGCACAACGAGTAACACCCGAAAATCGTTTTGCAACGCCAAAACGAGCGTGTGTTTTTACGCCGGTCATCCGGAGCGAGCGCAGCGGAGTCGAGAGGTCCCGCAACACTGCCTGAAGGCGAGTCAGCGAGAGCCCTCGACCACGCTTTACCTTCTCTCCGCTCCGCTCAGAATGACCGCTACATGCCGAGAATCTTTCTGAGATTTTTTGCAGAATCGAAAACCTCCACGGCGCACGCTCGCGCCTGCTTCGATAGTCGAGGCCAATCGCCCAACACTTCTTTCACAGCCGTTTCCGCTCCATCGATGTTCCCGATGAAACGGAATCCGCTGTCACGTGGAAGATATCTCGTTGCCCCTGTGTCTTCCGTGATCACCGGCCGCCCCAATGCAAGAAATGCCGCGGCCCGATCGCTTAACCACCCGGTTCGCCAGGCTACATCCACACCCTTGATCGCCGTAAACTCCGCAAGCGCGCCCGCCATGTACCGGCGGTACACGCGCGGAGTGCACGCCACCCGGTGCGGGTCGACAACGTGCCAGCCAAGCCGTTGCAAACGCGACCGCTCCGGGTCGTCCGAGCCGATATTCATCGCCAGTTCAAACTGCGTCTCCGGCACTCGCGCTGGTAAACCGAGATACGGTTCGAACATGACTCTCTTGGACAAGTCGGGGAATTCTCCCGCGACTTCTACGGCCCCGCTCCAGTACCATTGTCCAATTGTAGTGAACTTCCGCAGCCCCGGGCGAGGTTGGCTTTGCAGGAGCTTTGTGTCGGCCAGCGGATAAAATGTTTTCCAGCGCAGAGACGATTTCGGTAACTGGCAATCGCTTCCCTTTGCGTTAAGACCGATCGTCCAAAATTCGTCGTGAGACGATTGGCCCAACTCCATCTTGCTCATCCAGTAAAAAATTTCACTCGGATCCAGGTCGCAAAAGATTCGTCGCTCAAATTGCAAAAGAAATGGCGGGTGAATCGAGTAACTAAGATTCAGCAGCGCGTTTGGGCCGGCAAGTCGATCAAGCAGCCTTCGTTTCGACATTCCGACACAACGTATCGCGTCGAGCTCATGTGTAGTCGCTGCTGGTTTCTGATAGAGCAAACAATAGCGTCCAGCCAATCCATGCGCGCGCAATTGCCGCTGGAAGTTGTTAATCCTGGCCTGATCGGCCCGCGGGTCATCCGTGGCCGGTAGCAGCTCGAGCCAGACAGCATCGAGCTTCAATCGCCGCAGGCCGAGCATCCATTGTAGCGGCACGGAAAAATTTCCGCCGCCCTCGCGATATTTCGCAGCAAACCCGCAGCCGAGGAAGATTGTCACGCGAGCAGAATCGTCGTTCTGCTCGCGTGCTCAAGACTGAAGCTTCGCGATCTTAGAAAATCTTGCCGTGCGGCAGATGCGGTTGGCCATGATTGTGATGACCGGTGCAAAATCCGCCGTTCGGGATCGGGATAATCGAGCCGAGGAATTGCGGCTGCTGCCGCACATTTAACGCCTGCTCCAACGCGTAGCCGAAGCCGATTAGCTGCGGTTCATGTAGGAAAGTGCTGTACATGAGCATTCCCGCCGGCCGGCCGTTATCGCGAATGCCCACCGGTATCGATAAATTTGGATAGCCCGCCACTGCGGGTCCGGTCGAGTTAGTCAAGTGCGGAGCGACGATCGCATCGACACCCGAGTTGATTACACTATCAATGCCAGAGCGCGCAGCAGTGCGGGCATGCGTTCGCGCAGCGATGTAGGCGGGATCGTTCGGATAACCTGGGAACTGATCCGACAATAAGAATACGTCCTGGTCGTAGTAGGGCATCTCTTGTGGACAATGCGCGTCGTTGAACGCAATCAGGTCGGCCAACGTGTGCATCTCGGTGTGCGTGAGCGTCGCGAGGTAGTCCGCGATTTGCGCTCGAAATTCATACAGCAACGCTGTGAACTCGTCGCCGTTGTAAGCGAATACGTCCCCCGTATCAACGTCAACGACAGTCGCACCGAGGCTTTCCATCACGCTCAGCGCATTTTCCGCAAACGCGACGGTCAGCTCGTCACCCGGAATGCCGCTGCCGTAGTAGCTGTAATCGAAAAAGCGCACATCGCGTCCGATCACTACGCCATCGAGTGCGTTCGGATCGAGAAATTGCGCGTAATCGCTGGGCAACTGATGTCCAAGCACTTCACCAAACGGCGACTGCAACACTCCAAGCAGGATCGCAACATCAGTGACGCTGCGCGCCATCGGTCCAGCCGTGTCCTGCTCGTGAGCGATCGGAATGATTCCGTCTTGCGATACAAGACCGAGTGTCGGCTTCAGACCGACGATGTTTTCAACGGCCGACGGTCCTGTGATTGATCCATCGGTCTCCGTGCCAATCGCCGCTGCGCACAGATTCGCAGCAGCGCCGTTAGCGGAACCAGAACTCGATCCCCACGATGTGTAACTCAAGTCGTAGGCGTTCTTGGTGTCGTCACCGCGCGCGCTCCAACCGACTGCTAGAGGATAGGTCTCAGCCTCATCGTCCCGGAAATTTGCCCATTCGCCCAGGTTCGATTTGCCAAGAATGATAGCGCCGGCTGCGCGCAATTGCTCAATAATCACAGCATCGCCAGGCACGTGGTTGCCGTAAATCGCGAGCGATCCAGCTGTGGTCTGCATTTGATCGTCTGTCGCGACGTTGTCCTTCACGAGAAGTGGAATTCCATGAAGCGGACCGCGGACTTGTCCTCGGCGGCGTTCATTATCGAGACCAGCGGCGATCGCGATCGCATTGGGATTTAGCTCGATGACCGAGTGCAGCAAAGGATTGAGCGACTGGATTCGACGAATGTAACCGTGCGTCAATTCTCTGCTCGTTATCTGTCCCGACGCCATGGCATCTTGAAGCTCGGGAATACTCTTTTCAATAAAGTCAAAACCGCCCGCGGCTGAAGCAGAGCGTTGAATGAGCGAAGTAAGGCCTCCGCTTAGCAATGCGGCGCTGCTGAGCGCCGTTGTGCCGATGAATTTTCGGCGTGTGGTAGTATGACTGAGGTCAAGACGATTCGGACTTTGCTTGTTCATAATTATTTTCCGGTTGCGCTGTTCCGCGAGTGAACAGACGTGAGTTTATTGGTGAGATTGATGCACCGGCGGAGGACTCCGGTCCGGTCGATTCCTGCCTGCAATGCTTCGCATAGCGATGCAGACGGGTGGATCGTAGGGTGGATGATTTTCGCGCGATCAACGCCATAACCCTGCGACAGCAAATCGTTTCTGATCTCGCAAGCGGCCGGAAATTTTTTGCGTTAGTTGACCGCCGCGCTCTTCCTTCGCAAATTAGCTGTTCTTCTTGGGCGCCCGTAGCTCAACTGGATAGAGCATCTGACTACGGATCAGAAGGTTAGTGGTTCGAATCCTCTCGGGCGCGCTTCTTTATTCCTAGCAGTCACTTGCTAATTGCGCGCCGCGCTCGCGGTGTCACTGAAAATACGGCCGGATTTTGGCGTATTTCTTGTTGCCGATTCCGTTTACCTTTTTCAAATCATCAGCGCTGCGAAACGGCCGTGCCGCAATAATTCGAGAAGCCATAACTTGCCCAACGCCAGGAATCATTTTCAATTCCTTTTCCGTCGCGGTGTTGATGTCGATCTTGCCTGGCTCGATTTTTTCTTTGGCGTGCGACTTTTTAACGTGGACCGGACCGACAGTCGTTGACGAAGGACGAAATGCTGACGCCGCGGAAGGCGAATTCGTCAGAGGCAGCGCGCGGGGCCGAGCCGTCTGTCCGGGTACGAAAACACTAAACGGCGCTCGCTTTTGAGCGTGGACGTTTAATCGCCTAGCATCAACGCCCCAGCCTCCAATGCTCTCCTGCTGTGCTTCGTCTTCGAATTGTTGAAGTTTTTCTACTTCTAGTCGCGAACTTCTTAATCCCGGCGGCACCGCTTTGAATCCATAGTTTCGTGCAAGCCCGTTGCGAACCAGCTGCTCGCCGAGATCACCGGCTTTAGTCTGCACAAACGCGTAAAACCGCTCCATTTTGCTGCGGCCCATCGCATCTGACATGTGCGTAAACACCGTAAACGGCTCGGACAATTTCGCGCGCGTGAACTCTTTGGCTGCCAGGCCTACTTCGATGGCCTGGGGCACCGTGATCGCAAAGTATTTCGCCTGTTCAACGAGGCGTGTCGGATTCATTTCGTCCGTTTCAGGCGCGTCAACCATGTAAAGGCGAAAAATGTATTCCCTCGCGCCTGCGCTCGCGTGAAAACTGTCACCGTCATTCGCCGGATTTGATATTAGCCGGCAATTTTCCAGCACGATCCAATCTTGAGATTCGCGTGCACTAACATGCGCCACGCAAACAATTGCAAGGGCAAGGAGTCCGATTTTGTAGCGCAGTTGGGTAAGGCGCCTGGCTGCGAACTTGCAACTGGAAACCATATCCGAGATCACAATTGAGGCGTTTGCAGCCGCGCCAGATACGCCGCGTACATCGCGATGATTCCGCCCAACACACTACCGGCAATCACGTCGCCGACGAAATGATAATTCATCGCCACAAGACTCAGAAGCATCGAAGCCGAGAGAATAATAACTACGACTTGTACGGTTCGACTGCGGGGCATTGCGATCAGCCACACGGTAGCAAAGGCCAAGATTCTGGCAGCGTGGCCGGACGGAAAACTGCCGACGTCATCGCCACGCTGAAATGGATGGAAACCGTACGTCCCGGTGCCGATCAGGGATGGATTATCGTGAGTCCAGGTGTCCGGCCAATAGCGACCGAAAACGTCGCCTAACGAGATGCGAAAATCATCCGCAACAATCAGGCTGAGACACGCGACAAACAGCGTCTTCTGCCAGAGTAGAAATGATCCCCGCGCTCGTCGAACCATTAAGATCGTCAAAACAAGAGCCGACCAATTCTGGACCTCTGGCGGTGGATAAGTGAGCCATCGAAAAGGCGAGAACCCATTGATATGATGATCATGGACAAAGAATGCCACTGGGCGATCGATCCAAAAGTAACAGATCAATACGGCGACAATGCAGAAGGCCGTACTGATCAACGCGCGACGCAGTAGTGCGCGATAATCCAGTTCCGGTCTGGTCCTCACAACGGAGCCTCAAACTGGCTCATGAGTTTGAACGTCTCGTAGCGCTTCGCAATCTCTTCCATCGAGAGTGCGCGCAAACGCTCCAGACTGAACGCTTCCACGCAAAAGCTGGCCAGAACACTGCCGTAAATCATCGCTCGGCGTAAGTCATTAAAATGCACCTTTTTCACAGTGCCCGCGAGATAGCCTGCCATTCCGCCGGCAAACGTGTCCCCTGCCCCAGTTGGATCGTGAATGTCTTCAAGCGGATAAGCGCCGCAGCTGAAAAATTGATTATGTTCGCCAAAAAGCAGCGCGCCGTGTTCGCCTTTCTTTATCGCGACGTAATCTGGACCCATTTTTCGAATGCTACGCCCCGCTTTGATCAGACTTGTCTCCTTGGTGATCTCGCGTGCTTCGCTATCGTTTAGGATAAGGAGATTCACCCGCCGAAGCAGCGTATCGAGGTCTGGTCGTGCTGTCTCGATCCAGAGATCCATCGTGTCGGCCACAACGAAACGCGGGCGCGCCATCTGGTCGAGCACATGCGCTTGCAACGATGGTGCGATGTTGGCCAGCAAGACAAAATCGGTTTCGCGATACGACTCCGGCAACGCCGGTTTGAAATCTTCGAAGACGTTGAGTGCAATCGAGCGCGTTTCGCGCGTATTCAAATCCCACGAGTATTCGCCAGACCAGCGAAAAGTTTTTCCATTCGCGCGCTGCACACCTTCACTGTCGATCTTGCGCGATTTCCAAAACTGAAATTCAGATTCGGGAAAGTCATTGCCTACGATTCCGACCAATCGAACTGGCGAAAAAAAACTCGCGCCCAATGCAGCATAGGAGGCCGATCCGCCTAACAGGTCGGAATGTTCCTCTACTGGGGTCTTAACTGTGTCGATTGCAATCGAGCCTACAACGAGAACAGACATGGTCAGAATGACGAAGCACGAATGACGAATGACCAATTAAGCTCGAGGAGTAAATGACGAACTGGACTTGATTGCGAAGATTTAGTCATTTGGATTTTATTCATTCCTTCGTCATTGGTCATTCGCCATTTGTCATTTACGCTAACATGTCGGTAGCGCAGCGCGCGTAATCAACAATGCTGTGCGCTTTGAGCAAGGCGGAAACCATGGCAACACGCTTCGCACCCGCGTCGATCACCTGCTGAAGATTGTCGATGTTGATCCCCCCAATACAAAAAATCGGGACGGCGACGTCGAGATGAACTTGCCTGATATCGCTCAGTCCAATTGGCTTGTAATCCGGTTTTGTTGGCGTGGCGAAGATCGGACCAAATCCGATGTAATCGGCGCCTTCGCCCAGCGCCGCGTGCGCCTGCGCCAGGCTGTGCGTCGATTTCCCAACAATCAAATTTCTTCCAGCTTTTTGGCGTGCAACAAGAATCGAATCGTCGTTCTGTCCAACGTGCACGCCTTCGATGGAAACCCGCGCCGCGACCTCGGCATAATCATTCACGATCAGCGGCGTGTCCGAGCGGGCTGTGACCTCATGGATCTCAGAGGCGAGATTGACCAGCTCGTCGATCGATTTTCCTTTTCCGCGCAGTTGGATGAGATCTACGCCGCCAGTGACCATTTGTTCCGCGACGCGATTGCAATCCCGCAGTTGCGGGATGTAACCGAGATCAATGATTCCGTAAAGGCGGCATTCGCGTAGCGCTCTCATCGTCGCAGCGCAACTTTGTAAGTGCGCATTCCATTACTCGCAAATTACAAAGCCCGCCTCCCGCGACTGGATGCGGTCCTACCTCGGTGCTGTAATGAGAAATTTTTCCGCAGAAGATCGAATCGAATCGTCCCCGAAGGTAATCGATTCACCGCTAAACGGCGGCGCGGGTTTTGCGGGAAAGAGCGGTCTCAAAACCGCAAATGTTTGCGATACAAACGCAATGGAGACGAATATGGACACGGCTGCACACTTCATGTCCGCCGCTCTTAGCAGGATCAAGCGGCATGGCAAGTAAAATTTTTTCGCGTTCACGGTAATTAGGCGTAGGCGCACCTGACTCGTGATTCGTGGAAGCGTTACATCGTTCCGAAAGAATCTTTTTAACTTTTTAACTTTGTAACCATTCAACCGGCAAAGCAGATTCATATTTGCGATTTCAGCTTTCGGGATATTTTTCCACGCCGATGCCACAGTTCGCATACCGTGCCCGCGACGCCCAAGGAAGCTTGGTTGAAGGCGTACTCGATTGCCCAGATCGAGCGGTCGCCATTCGACAAATTGAACTGCAAAAGTGTATTCCCGTCCGGATCGAGCTGATGGGGCCCGAAGCCAAAACGGCACCACGCGCCGGCGCGCGAGTCGCGTCGCCCACACAGAATCTGAAAATCCCGCACGGTCAGTTGCTCGTTTTCACCGAACAGCTCGCTCATTTGCTCCAG
Source organism: Verrucomicrobiota bacterium (assembly GCA_003221195.1). Taxonomy (GTDB): domain Bacteria; phylum Verrucomicrobiota; class Verrucomicrobiia; order Chthoniobacterales; family UBA10450; genus Udaeobacter. The sequence goes on along the minus strand of QHQO01000164.1, from coordinate 1,514 downwards.
GCGGGCATGACGCTCGACGAAGGACTGTCAATTCTGGAGAAACGTTTGAAGCAGCCGCGCGTCCAACAAATGACGCATGCGCTGCATCAGGCGCTAGTCGATGGCCGAAGTTTCTCGCAAGCCTTAAGCGAGCTGCCACGAATTTTCCCGCCGCTCTATGTAAACCTGGTGGCTGCGGGGGAGGCGAGCGGAGCGCTGCCACAGATTCTACTCAGACTGGTCAAACATTTGATGCAGGCGAAAGAATTGCGAGACCGTGTACAACAGGCGTTGATTTACCCTGCCTTTCTCGCGCTGGCTGGCGCCGTTCTCATTACAATTTTTATAACCTTCATGGTGCCGCAGTTGTCCGGATTCATGGCACAAACTGGCGGAGCGCTCCCATTGCCCACGCGAATTCTGATGCAAATCCATCATGCAATCACGGGCTATTGGTGGGTCGGCTTGCTGTTAGGGATCAGCGCAGTGATCGGTTTCCGCGCGCTTGTTCGCACCGATGAAGGGCGCCTCGGTTGGGATCGTTTCCGGCTGATGATTCCGGGATACGGGCGAGTCATTCGACACCGTTACTACGCGCAATTCTCGCGCACGCTGGGAACGTTGATCGAAAATGGGATACCTCTGCTCCGCTCACTCGATCTGGTAACTGAAATTGCGGGGAACCGATTCCTCGAACTTAAGTTGGGCGAGGTCCGCAGAGCAGTCATCGATGGCGCGACGCTGTCGGCAGCTCTTCAAGCACAAAAATTGTTCCCTGATTTATTCACCGATATGATGGCGGTGGGAGAGCAAACAGGACATTTCGCTGATACCATGCAGGCCATCGCCGACGTTTATGAGCGCGAACTCGACAAAACGGTTGGCCTGATCTCGCAATTGATTCCGCCGGTTATCATCGTTGTGATCGCCGTTCTGGTTGGCCTGGTTGTTTTCAGCATTCTGTCGGCCGTATTCGAGATGACACATAGCCTGCAATTCAGACCGCACTAAAACTGAAACTTGCAATCAAGCCCGCGCACGAATAATCTCGCCCGCCTAATGTTACTTCGCGCCGTCTTTGCGATATTGTTCGCCGCGATTTGCCGCGTATATGCACAGGAAGCGTTGACCGATGCTCTCCCCGCGCCCGCCGACGCGACCCAGCAGCCGATCCCAGAAAGCGCCTGGCTCGATCTGCGCCAAAACGCGCCTCAAAATTCAAAAATACAGAACGCTCCCGTCTGGGTTGAAGCACTGACCCTTCTGCCAAGTGAAACGACAGAAGTGGCTCCCCTATCCAAAAGCGTCTTTCGCATTCGCGTCAGGCAACCGAGCCCTGATTATCAGGTTCTCTTTTTCCGTCTGTTCTTCGATGACAAGGCAGATCAACAGCCCGAGTTAATCGCCTGGGACGAATCCGGCACACATGTTTTGCGCTCTGGGACTCTTGGAGCGGGAATGAATCTGCCGAGCTCTGATTCGGTGCTCATTCCGATGACTGGCGCGTCTTCCATCGATATCGAAGTGCCCGGTAA
>QHQO01000163.1 GCA_003221195.1 Verrucomicrobiota bacterium | reverse complement strand
GCAGCAATGTAAAGACCGACATCGCCATCGTTCGGAAGAGTCTTGGCTGCCAAATTCAATTCGCGCAGAGCGTCCTGGTAATTCCCCTCCTCGTAATAGAAATAGAGGCCGAGCGCGAGATGCCCTTCGCCGAGATCAGGTTGAAGTCGAAGTGATTCGTCCGCTTCACGGCGGGCAGTCTCTTTTACTTCCTGTGTCGGTTCGAACCAATGATAGATCGTGCTCATCACTGCTGAGAGTCGCGCGTGAGCGAGAGCGAAGTTCGGGTCGAGCGCAATGGCTTGTTTGTAAAGCTGTGCAGCCGATTTGAAATCCTGCAGCAGGTTATCCGGTCGCGTCTGGTAATCGCGGCCACGCAAATAGAGAACGTAAGCGTCCGGGTTGGTTGTGGGTTTGGTTTCGACGCGAGCTTTTTCCTGCGGTGAAAGCGTGGCCTGCAACGAGTCAGCAATACTTTTCGCAACCTCGGCTTCTACTCCGAAAATGTCAGTCAATTCCCGGTTATAACTTTGCGCCCACAAATGGGCGTCCGTGTCGGCTCGGATCAACTGCACGTTGATGTGCACCCGATCGCCGGCCTTCTGGACGCTTCCTTCGAGCACATTGCTCACACGTAACTGTCGACCGATCTCAGACAGATTCTCAGGAGCGCTTTGGTAGTGGGCAGTAGAAGTGCGCGAGATCACGCGAAGCCCGCTGATTCTCGAGAGCGTCGTGATGATTTCATCCTGAATACCCTGCGCGAAAAACGCGTTCTCCTTGTCCGAGCTCAAATTTTCGAATGGCAAAACGGCGACTGATTTGTCCAGTGTTGCAGTTGGCGCGGTTTGTTTTGCCAGTTCGGCATTCGCTGGTCTTTTTGTTCGCGCAAATTGAAACGCGAGCAGCGCAGCCGCGAGGAGGGCGGCGGCAACAATAATCGCGGTCCATTTGCCAGTTTTCGGCGTCTCGGGCTCTCGCGGCGAAATTTCTTCGGACCGCCTGATTCCTTCCGGGGTCAGCTCGAATGCCCACGCCAGAATCAGCGCGACTGGAAACCCAAGAACGACTGCACTGACAAAAACCTTCATCACCCAGGGAGGCGCTTCGAAAGTCGGGAACAAAATGGAAGCTGCTTGAATCAGCAGCCACGCCACGATCGCGTAGGCGACGGCGACCCTGTAAACCTTGCGTCGCTTCAGCTCGGTAAGAAAGGTAGCCGGGTCCATGCCAATGCGGGGAAGGTTACTGCAACGCGGTTCCCATACACAAACAGGAAGTACCCATTGCGATGCAGGCCGCCCGCGTGCGGCCTGATGAATAGATCCATGCCGTTATCTGTAGCGGCCAATGAGTCTGCCCTGCTTGCCACGCCGAAGTCGTGCGAAGGTGGGAGCGAAGTCGAACGGGCTGCGCCCGCCACGCCGAAATCATGAAGGCGGGTCGAGGCGATCTCTTTTCCGCGGAGCGTACGCTCTGGCGTGGTTACTTAGAGAGATCTTGAGATAGGTTCTGCCGCCAATTTCTGGAAGCGCGGATCGTTCCGGAGCGGATCGAACATCGGATCGAGCCGGAGCAGCGCAGGAGTGAGCGGCACGCGCGAAGCCAGTGCGCCCTCGGAAGGTATCGATAACAATTTTTCCAACGCGGCGATGGCGCGGTCCCGTTCTCCCACTTGCGCGGCCACCCGGGCGAAAATCTCGATCGGCGCGGGACCATCCACTACGTCTTTTTCGAGCGGGAGCACCCTCATCGCCTGCTCCGACAGATCTAACGCCGCGGCTTTATCACCGAGGCCCATATTGACCAGCGCGAGATCGCCAATGAGAACATAGTTATCCGGCTGTTCTTTAAGAAACGGTTCCAGTTCGCCGCGAGCCTGCCGAAAACTTTCCTGAGCCGCGGAATGGTCGCCAGCGATTTCTTGCGCCCAGCCTAACCAAAAGCGCAGCTCGCCATTGTTATAACCCAAAGCGGGATCAGGCTTGGAAAGTATTTCCTTTAGCTGAGAGATCATTTGTACAGGCCGACGTTCCAGAATCGCCTGATAAACTTGTATTTCCAAAGCGCCCGTGTCGTCGGCGGGCGGATGCAACGGAGCGAGTAGTGCAGCAGCCCGCTGAAGGTCGCCCTGCGCCTGGGCAATACCTGCCTGCTGCGCAAGTGTATCCAGGTCGCCGGGTATTACATCGAGCACCTGATCAAACTTCCGCAGCGCTTCGGAGAAACGACGAACTATCATGTACGATTGTGCATGCTGGGTGAGCAGCGAAACATTGCGCGGGTCGAGCCGCTCAGCTTCGTTGAAGTAGGACTCGCTCCGGTCCCATTGACCTTGCCGGCGTGCGACGTACGCCAGCGATTCAGGAATCTGGCTGCTATTCGGCAGAAACTGACGTGCTTGCTCAAAGGAACGCACCGCGGCGTCGTAATCTTTCAAGCATGCGTAGTAGTAATATCCCCTGGCCATTATGGCCTCGCCGAGATTGGGCTGCAGAGTCAGAGCCGTTTCAGCTGCCTGGCCCGTTTCTTCGCGGAGTGCAACTGTTGGTTGAAGAGTGAGTGTGAGATAGCCGAGCGCATCGACGTATGATAGCAACGCCCAGGCAAGCGCGAACTTGGAATCCAACCGCACCGCTTCCTTCAGATACTTCTGTGCCGCAAGGGTGTTAGCGGGTGAGTTTCCCGTTTTAAGGGTATAAGCCAGACCACGCAGGTACGCATCGTACGCTTCAGGATTATCTGTCGGTCTAGCCGCAATGACTTGTTCTTCCTGACCAGTAAGTTTCGCGCGCAATCGATCGGCGATGGTTTTGGCCACCTCGCTCTCAACAGAAAAGATGTCAGTCACTCTGCGATCAAATGTCTCTGCCCAGAGATGCGAATCACTTGCGGCTCTAATCAATTGCACATTCACGCGCACCTGATCATTTGTTTTCTGGACACTGCCTTCCAGGAGATTGGCCACACCGAGTTGGTTCGCAATCTCAGAAACTTTTTGAGACGTGTTCTTATAACGCTGCGTGGACGTGCGCGAGATCACTTTGAGATCCGCGATCTTTGAGAGCCGGGTCAAAATTTCGTCCTGGATCCCGTCCGCGAAGTAGGCGTTGGATTTTTCCTCACTCAGGTTTTCAAACGGCAGAACGGCGATGGATTTTTCATTTGGCAATGGCGCCGGGGCGACAAAGTAAAAAGAGTAAACGACCGCGGCCGCCAGCAGCGCCCCCGCCAGCGTGAATAACATGCCACGCTTATGATGTTTGATTTTGCTGACGATAGATTCGGCAGGCGCCTTGGTCTGCGGCAAGGAGCTATCTGCTTCCAGTTCCTCCTTGAGAAGGCGCAGGTCGGCGAGCATCTCCTTGATCGTGTGGTAACGTTCGTCACTGTTTTTGCGCAAAGCCTTTTGCAGAATGGATTCGAGTTTGAGCGGAACATCTGTCAGTATGCCGGACAAAGGTGGTGGCTCCGCTGTCAGGATGGAGGCGATGCAATCGCTCGGCGTGTCGCCGCGGAACGGCGGGATTCCTCCCACCATTTCGTAGAACACTACGCCCAGGCTCCAAATATCCGTGCGCACATCCACCTTCTGGCCGCGGGCCTGTTCCGGAGACATGTAACGCGCCGTGCCTAACACCAATCCCGGTCGCGTTTGCAGCGGTGCGGTTGTTTCGACCGTGTGATCGTGCGACGCCAGCCTTTGTTCGCTCAGTTTGGCAATCCCAAAATCGAGCACCTTCACATATCCGTCCGGTCGCAGCATGATGTTCTCAGGCTTGATGTCGCGGTGCACGACGCCGGCTTCGTGCGCGGCAGCCAGCGCCGAGGCCACTTGCACAGCAATTTCCAGCGCCGTATGCGGATTTATTCTTCCGCGCCCGATCGACACACGCAGAGTGATGCCTTCGATGAACTCGGTTGCGATGAATTGCCGGTTTCCCTCCGCGCCGATCTCGTAAACGGTTAGAATGTTTGGATGATTTAAGGACGAGGCAGTCCGCGCTTCATTTTTGAACCGGCTCAACTGCGTCTCGTCTGTCGTCAGGCTATCTGGAAGAAGCTTGAGTGCGGCTTTGCGCCCGAGTCGCTCGTCCCGTGCGAGATAAACCTCGCCCATTCCGCCGACGCCGACGAGTGACTCGATCCGGTAGTGACCAATCAATTTTCCGACCAGTGTGTTGGTCCTTTCGCTAGTCACAAGCTCCGGAGCCACTTCGAAGGCCGGTAGTTCAATAAAATTCTCCGACCGCTCATGAGAGGTGAGCAAAGACCCTACTTCGCGGCGCAAGCTTTCGTCACCGCGGCAAGCCTCATCAAGAAATGCGGCCCGTTCGGCGGGCGCACGTTCTACGGCTGACTGGAAAAGATCGTTGACCTGTTTCCAGCGCTCAGCCTTCATCAAGTTTCTTCCCGCTCAGCGCTCGATAAAGCCAAGCCTTGGCCATGGTCCACTCGCGCTCCACCGTGCGATGAGAGAGTTTCAGAAATTCAGCTGTCTCTTCGACCGTCAAACCACCGAAGTAGCGCAGTTCAACGATCTGACTCTTACGAGGGTCCTGCGCGGACAAACTTTCCAACGCTTCATCTAGAGCGAGTAATTCCTCCGATCGCGTTTCTGTTACTAACGCGGCTTCATCCAAGGTTACTTTTAGCGCGCCGCCACCACGCTTGAGTGACTGGCGTTCACGGGCATGATCAACCATGATGCGCCGCATCAACTGCGCGGCCGCCGCGATAAAATGGCTCCGGCCTTGCCAGACCGGCTTCGTATTATCGACCAGTCGCAGGTAAGCTTCGTTGAGAATGGCAGTGGTTTGCAGGGTATGGCCGGCGCGCTCCCGGCTCATGTAATGGTGCGCGAGCCGGTGCAATTCAGGTTGCACCAGCGGGAATAACTTCTCCAGCGCTCGGTCGTCTCCGCCGCTCCAATCGCCGAGCAGTTGGGTGACCTCTTGTCGCGTGGAAGAGGGCGTCGTCATACAGGCTGCTCGACGCCGCACATTCTAACACGACCGAGGGATTTTCACAGCGCGGACGGAGCCGATCAAAAAAAACTGCGCAGTCGTGGCGGGTTTGGGGCGGCCTTTCCGCTTTAACACATGAACCGGCATAAACAACAGAGGCCGGCAAAACCAAAACAGAAAGCAAACCTCAAATAAGAAAAACATATGCAAACCAAACAATCAGTAACCAACAACCATCAGCCTTCGACTGCTTGCGGAGAAAAGCGTGCAGCGATGAAGCTGCCAATTCGTTCGACCGTCATAGCCGCCTTTGGCGTGCTGTCGATGCTGCTTCCAGTTAGCCAGACTGCACATGCACAGAGAACCCCACCACCCAACTCACGCCGGGAATTTGTTGCGCCGGTTGTGTTCCAGGCGGCCGGGCCAAGCGGTGCCTCGATTCAGAGCACAGTCGATGCGTTCCGCGCCGTTCCGGGATTCGAAACCAATAACGGCAATAATCCAGGGCCACTCAAAAACGGTCGTCGCGAGATCAACTGGGACGGTGGCAATCCCAACGTTCTGGATACCACGGCTCCAGTAACTCCGTTCAACACGTTCCTGGACACCCGCGGCAGCCAGTTCACCACACCGGGGTTAGGCCTTTCGCAGGCTCCTCCATCGGGCGGGCCCCAGGGAGGGCTGGCAGTGCTCTTTGGTAATCCCACCTACGGCAAAATCTTTAGAGCGTTCAGCAAATCGCGGCTGTTCACACCGGTGGGGAGCAACGTTACTGAAGGTTCGTTCTTTATACCGGGCACGAATGGCACTGTCCCGGCAACCGTCAGGGGCTTCGGCGCAGTGTTCGCAGACGTTGATCAGCCAGATGGCAGCGGACCGGGCGGGAAGCACGGAAACCGTAGGGCCAGCACGCTGATCGAGTACTTCGACCAGCGCGGTAGGCTTTTATTCAGCAGCTTCGTCCCGGCCTCGCCGGGCGATGGAGGCCTGTCCTTCTTCGGCATCGTGTTTGACGACGCGCGCATCGCGCGGGTCCGAATCGAAACCGGGGACGTTGCCCCGGAGCCGAATGACGATCAAAGGCATGACATCGTCGTGATGGATGACTTCATCTACGGCGAGCCACAGCTTGGTAAGTAACGGAAGTGAGATTCCACGGTAGATACCATGGAAGCGCCGGCCAACCTGAACGCAACGGCCCAACCCATAGAACCTAACGAGAATAAGATGAGCTGCCGGGCGACCCGCTAGTCCCTGGCAGCTCATTCGCCATTCTGCCGCTCCTCGGAGCGGCAGAACTTTTATAAGGCTTGAAGGTGCGAAAACCGCGCACGTTTATCGCATGTGCGGTCCACACTTCTGTTCGATGAAGATTACCAAGGACGTTCACATGCATGCAGCAGAGCAGGGAATCACCGACGAAGCGCTCGTGAATCGGAATGCAGGCCGTAACGCAGCGCGCCAACGCCAAGGCCGGGTTTCCCAAGGCAGAACGAATGTGTGGCTAAGGGCGCGGACGCTTTGCCGTCTTGGAATCTGATTCCAGAATAGCGACGATGGTTGCGCTTTCGATGACGATGTCGCAGCTTCGAGAGCAACATGAACATCGAAACGCTCCATATCGGAATGAAAGTGCGCCATCCGCAATACGGCGTTGGCGTCGTAAAATCGCTGACCGAGCAGACAGCCGAGATCGCGTTTGAGGACGCGCAACGGACAATTGCGCCGGCTTCCAGCGATCTCCAACCCGCGGAGCCAACCGCTAAGCTGAGCGAGCTAGAGTTGCCGCTCGCGAACCTGGTCCGCGATACTGCTCACGCTGTGGTCGGAGCGCTTGGGCTGGAACAACAGGATGTGCTCGTAGAAGGTCTGGCGACTCGATGGCAGCGCGGGACGCTGGTCATGCAGCCTGCGGAACGTTCGCTTCAGCCGAAAGAAGTCCCGCTCGAGACATTCTTCCACAAAATCGTCATGATTCGTAATAATCTGCGAGTTCTGGAGCAGAAGGTGAACGCGAGCGACAAACTGAGCGATGCCGACAAGTTCGACCTGCAACAATATATCACGCGCTGTTACGGATCGCTCACCACGTTCAACGTCCTGTTCAAAAACAAGGACGACCAGTTCCGAACCGGCGGCCAAGGCAGCGGCGTATGCAGGCCGCCTGCCTGAATCAGCTGGAGCGAACGAATCAACACGGCCTCAAGCGGGAGCGGCCGGGTAGACGACACTGAAGGTCACCTGAAAGGCGAGATTCGCGGGCCGACAAAGCTCGTCAAAATGCCGGGGGGACGCGATCAGATGGGCGGGCAGCCCGAGGTGCGAGAATGCGCGAGGCAGTCGAGTCAATGAAGCCCGTGGAAGCGGTGCGACATAGACAATGCGAAGCATTGGGCACAACCCGAGAACGGGGAGGATTAAGTCAATCATTTATCCAGGGGGCTTGATGCTATACGTGATTCCCGTATAGCCATCTCAGGACGGCTTTCGGGACACTCCCTGATCACGTGCGGCATCGGAGGTTCGCAGCCGGTGCGTTTCCACGAAGACTGCCAGCGTGGCGCGAGCGGAAATAATCTTCGCAAAGCGAGGCGGCGTTGAAATCACAGATCTCGAAGCGAACACTGCAAGAGTGGAAGCAGGGTCGAGCTGCGCCACGCGGCTTTGCGCGAACCGCAATCGAAAAAGCTATTTGTGCCTAGGCGCGTCCACAGAGGGTTCGTTAACGGAAGTGGTTACTATACGTGAATCACGTATAACATCGGCGGTTCATCCCACGAAACACGAACGCTCGAGACCCTGTAGCCGGGGTCGCTGACCCCGGTGGCGCAGACGGCGCGCCGTTGTGAAAGTTCGGCGAGGTGCTGCCGGGGTCGTTCACGATAGCAAGTGACGTAAATTCTTGCCCGTGAGCGGCGGTTCGTGCTACAAAATCGACTTCGAAATAGTTAGCTCATGGTGTTTCCCCAATTAGCCCATTTCACTGACGTCGCGCTTCTTCTTTTGCGCGTCATGGTTGGGCTTGTGTTCATCACCAGTGGATGGAATCACTTGAAGGAACCTGAGGCGCGAAGCAGAGACATCGGAATGAGCAAAGGCTTCACCATCTTCCTTGGCGCGGCCGAAGTTGCCGGAAGTCTCGGAGTAATTTTTGGCGTCCTCACGCAACTCGCTGCGGCGGGTTTGATATTGCTAATGCTCGGCGCGATTCAGAAAAAGATTTTCGTCTGGCGCACAGGCCTCTGGGGCAACTCAGGAACAAACGGATGGAGCTACGACACGATGCTTGTCGTGATGAGCCTCGTGATCGTCACCACCGGAGGTGGGAATTTGTCTGTGATGAAGTGAGCGGCGGCCGCTTCAGCTCAGTAAAAAAAGTAGCCGGATCCATGACCACGTAGGCGACGTTACTGCAACGCGCGTTTCATGCGCGAACAGGGCCGCTCTTGCGAGACGTGATTCTTGACTCGATTGGAAAGGTGCAGGCGCACGGCAAGAAATGATCCTATTAGCCGGCACGTTCACCTCGGCGAGCGCTTGAGCGTTTAGTTCCGCGCCGTTGCCAATAGGTCTGAACAGGCTCGCTTCCGCGCAAGAACAAATAAGAAGTCGAAATGCCAAAAAAAACTTCTTTACAGACAGACCGGTCAGTCTATAATCGATCCTCAATGAAAGCCTGGAGTTATCCGGTTGTCCGGCTGGGACCGATCAGCTTTTGCCTTGTACACGCCGCAGTCGGATTAACCCCAGCGGAGCAAAGACAACCTGCAAATCAAATTATGAACGACACCAATCCCCTGTCGAGTTTCCAAGTCATAGAGTTCCGTCGTTACACAATAAAGGAAGGGGAACGGGAAAATTTCATCACATATTTTGAGACTTTCTTTCCGGAAGCGTTCGAACAATTGGGTGCTCTGGCGCTCGGGCAATTCCGTGAACGCGGAAATGCTTCGGGTTTTGTCTGGTTGCGTGGATTCCATACCAGGTTCGACCGCCCGATCGTTAACGGTGCTTTCTATTTCGGCCCTCTTTGGCGTGAACACAGTTTGAAGATGAATTCATTAATGAAGGACAGCGATAACGTTCTTCTGCTCCGGCCGCTCGCTCCCGACACCGAGGTAACGGTTCTCCCTGCGGTCGATCCCGTGACGGAGAAAAATGGCGCGATGGGGATTGCCGTTGCCCAAATCCTTTCCTTGAAGAATCAGCCAGATGAGATCTTGAGCGCAAAGCTGAGAAGGACATTTTCATCCTATCGTCTGCCGGGCGTGCGCGAAACGGGCATCCTCGTCACGCTCGATACGCCGAATAACTTTCCACAGCTTCCTGTGCGCAACGACGGACCTTTTCTTGTTTGGCTCGGAATCTTGAGAGATGAGGAGAGCTTGAAAGAGAGCTTTACTGCGGCCGCTCAGCGAGTGGGGGAAACACTGGCGTCGGAGAATTTGCTTCGTGATACGCCAGAGCTCCTGGTTCTGGAACCGACGCCGCGGTCTCGTCTCCGCTGGTTTCCAGCATGGCAATAATGAAAATACGCCAACGAACTGGAGATAGACCCGACAGTGTGCGTGACAGGATCATCGCCACTGCGGCCGAGCTATTTCATAACAAGGGTTACAACGCGACTGGCATCGACCAGATTTTGAAAGCAGCCAGAGCTACTAAAGGGTCGTTTCATCATCATTTCGGCTCGAAAAAGGAGATCGCTCTCGCCGTCATCAAAGAAATCGTCGCCCCGAAATTCAATCGCCGGATGATCGATCCCGTTGTCCATGCGCCAAAGCCACTTGACGCAATTCGTCAAGTGATTCGAAATCTTCGCACGCAAGAATCAACCGATGACCTGCTCACTGGTTGCCCAATTAACAACCTTTCCAGCGAGCTGGCTCTGCAAGATCGACAAATCCAGAGCTCGTTATCCGCACTCTTCGATCGCTGGCAGGATGAATGGGCAAAGGCGTTGCGTTCCCAATCTGATCTGGAAGCGCAGACCGGGTTCAAGAGCGCGCGACAATTGGCTCTATACATCGTCGCAGCGATTGAAGGTGCGCAAGCGATGGCTAAAGCGCAGCAATCGCGCGAACCGCTGGACGCGGTACTCAAGCATTTGGAGATCACCCTGAGGAGATCTCATGATTAACAAAACGTCTGAACAACTACGCACGGTGATGAGATTGTTGGCATTTTTTTATTTTAACCGCAGCCGGGCGCTGCTATTCGTGTTCGGGCTGCTTTTTGTGACTGTTTCTGCACACGCGGAGACAAAAATCCATACGCTCACTAAAGTGATTGAGGGCCACAGCACTGGAGGCGTAACGGTCGACGCGCTCGGGAATATCTATGTCGCTGACTTCGGCGAGATCGTTTGGAAAATTACGCCCGAAGGCAAGCGTGACGTATTTGCATCAGGCCTTTACGGCGCGTCCGGCAACGCGATCGACCACGAAGGCAATCTCTTGCAATCGAACTTCTACGGCGACTCGATCACTAAAATCGATCGAAAAGGTCAAGCGCAGCCATTTGCTACCAGCGGTCTGAGCGGCCCGGTCGGAATCGCGATCAACAAGCAGACGGGGGATGTCTTCGTCGCGAATTGTCGCGGTAATTCGATCGCAAAGATTGCGAAGGACGGGACCGTTTCGTCATTCGCAAAGAGCGATCTTTTCAACTGCCCAAACGGAATTGCGTTCGATGGGAAGGGAAATCTTTACGTCGTCAACTATAGAGACAACAAGATGCTGAAGATCGATTCGCAAGGTGCTGTCGCGCTTTTCACGACCATATCCGCGAAGGGCCTGGGGCATCTATGCTTCAATCAAAAGGATCGGTTTTACGTCACCGCGTCTCAATCGCACGAAATTTACGAGGTTATGCTCGATGGCACAGCCAGGCGCATCCTCGGCAATGGCGAGCGCGGGATCGTGGATGGAGCAGATACAAAGGCGCGACTCTCTTTTCCCAATGGGATCGTTAGGCATCCGTGGGCGCAACGGCTCTACATCAACGAGTTTGTCAACGAGACACCCTCTTCATTGCCGCGTCGTGCGATCGTGCGCGAAATAATTCTTGGCGCAGATCAACCCTGAAATACGAGGAGCAAACAAGTCATGCGACGACTGACGCCAGCTCTTCTCATTTCGTTACTATGCAACGCCGGCGCGTTCGCGATTGAGAATCCCGTGAAATCGAGTGCGGAGATTCCGCGAAACGCGTTGTTCGATCAACTCATCGGCACATGGGACGTGCGCTATGAATACCTTGATAAAAAGGGAAACCCAAAGAGCAATCAAGGCCAGGTGCACTACGCCTGGATCCTAGTCGGCAAAGCTCTCCAAGAGATCTGGAGTTCGAACTCGGACAGTAAGGACTTACTGCCCTTCGGTACCATGATTGATTTTTACGACCTCAAGCATCAGCGCTGGACGGCAGTTTGGATATATCCGGCGGAAGGCATGACGATGATCATGACCGGTGGTAAAGTGAATGGCAGCCTTGTGCTGAGCGGGCACGATCAATCCGGCGCGCTTCAGCGTTGGTCGACATCAGGCGTTGGCCAACGTGACTCGATTGTTGTCCGCGCTGAAATTTCCAATGACGACGGCAAGACGTGGCTACCGATGGAAGTCAGCTATCTGCGACGTCATCAAGAGTGAGCCGGGCCCGAAGCAAAGACATCGGAATGAGTAAAGGCTTCACCATTTTTCTAGGCGCGGCCCAAGTCGCCGGAAGTCTCGGAGTAATTTTTGGCGTCTTCACGCAACTCGCTGCAGCCGGTTTGTGCTGGTAGTAGCACCTCGCCGTTACGAACTTTTTCCTTAAGAAACTTTACCTTTGTTGCGAGCGTGATAAAACCGCGCCGTGCGACCAGTTCCCCTCACATCATCGATCAGGGGGTGTGACGAATGAAGTCGGCGCGATGATTCCGAGCGCGAAGGAAGTCGAACACGCGCGCGAATTGTTGTCGCGATATTTTCGACCCACGCGCCTCGCGTCGGCGGAATCACTCGCGCAACATTCAGGCGCACGCGTCTATCTAAAGATTGAAAGCGACCTACCGACCGGCTCGTTTAAGCCACGCGGAGCGTTAAACGCTTTGCTCACAACTGCGGCGCAACGCCCGGTGCCAGGAGTTGTTGCCGCGAGCACCGGTAATCACGGCGCCGCTGTTGCTTACGCCGCGCGCATCGCAAAGGTTGGGGCCACGATTTTCCTTCCGGAAAATCCGAACCCGGTGAAACGCGCACGCATTGTCGCGCTTGGTGCAAAAGTAGTCGAGCGAGGGACCATGGGTGGATCGGCAGCGAGTGAAGGCGCCGCAGAGTTTGCGCGCGAGCACGGCCACTATTTTCTCGACGATGCGAGCGATCCGCTCGTTCCGGCGGGCACCGCCACGATCGCCAGTGAAATCCTGGACGAGATACCAGCGCCTGACGTCATTTTTGTCCCGATGGGTGATACTGCGCTGATCCGCGGTGTGGCCGCTGAAGCGAAGCGTCGTTTTCCAGGCGTTCGCATCATCGGCGTTCAAGCGGAACAGGCGCCCGCCTACGTGCGATCATGGCAGCAAGGGCGAGTCGTCGTCACCGATGAATGCCATACGATTGCTGATGGGCTAGCATCGCTCCATCCGCTCGAAACAAATGTGATCGCCATCCGCGAATTGGTGGATGAAGTGCGTTTGGTTTCGGAGCAGGAACTGCTCGACGCGATTCGCATTCTTCTGCTCGACGAGCATGTAGTTGCGGAAGCCTCCGGTGCAGCGGCGACGGCGGCGTTCCTTCAGGATCCATCCGCTTACGCCGATGCCGAGATTGTGCTTTTGGTCACGGGTGCGAATCTGTCCCCGGAAGTTCTTCGGCGCGCGGTCATCTAGGAATTTCGATGCGCACTATGAAAACGACGTCAGAAAATGCGCCCGCACTTTTAGACAGATGAATAATCCGATCTACCTCCTGACGTTTGTCGCAGCACTCGGCTCGGGTCTTGTGGCTGGAATCTTTTTCGCTTTTTCGAATTTCGTTATGAGGGCTTTGCCGTAGTTGGAACTGCTTTCGCGTCGCGTCGAGCAGCGGTGTGTTGCGGTCGGCGAGCGTCTTCCACATGAACATGGCGAGGACGATGGCGACGAAGTTGCCGAGTGTGGCGAAGATGAAGAGGCTCGAGTAGCTCTCGGTGGCTTGGAAGTAACCGGCGGCGCTGAACCCGACGAAAAAGCCGACGTTCATGCCGGCGTAGTTCCAGAGGAAAGCTCCTTCGCGGCGCGGGTCCTCCGGGGTGAATCGCTGCGTCAGCATCATGTTGATGCAAGTGACGTTGAGGCCGCTGCCGGTAAGGAAGAGGGCGAGGCCGACGTAGAACAGCGCGAGTGTGCCGGTGGCGATACATGCACAGCCGATCATTTGCACCGCCATGCTCCCGACAAACAGTTTGCGGTTCGAAAGAAAACGGCCGCCCAAGTAACCGCCGAAGAGGTGCAGGCATCAAACTGGCCGGCGCCGATGGCAAGAGCTCGTTCGTCTGGCTCTTCCTGAGCTACGTGCTGCAGAGCATCGGTGAGCTTCTCATCATGCCGATCGGATACGCGATGATCGGCAAGCTCGCGCCGAAGCAATACCAAGGCGTAATGATGGGCAGCTGGATGCTCGTGACCGGCCTCGCGTCGCTGTTTGCAGGCGATTTTTCGGGAATGATCCCCGAGCCGACCGGCACCACGACGATCGCGACCAACGCCGGATACGCGAAACTCTTCACCGAGCTCGGCCTCGGCAGCCTGGCGGTTGGTGTTGCGCTCGTCGTGCTGATTCCATTTCTGCGCAAGCTGATCACCGACAAGGCCGAGACGCGTCCGATGGAAACGCCGGTCCCCGTCGTTCCCGTCGCTTGAATCGAGGAAATGGGTTTTCCGAGATAGAAGGTAAAGCTGCGAGGGTAGCAGCGAGGAAGTGTGGGCAGCGAACGAGTTTCACAACGCCGCGTTACCAAGGCGCTGATCGCTGTAGCCACGTCGCTGTGCGACGTTCTGGAAAATAACTTTCGCTCCGCAGGCGCTCGATGTTGGGCGTCTGGAATTGAGCTCGGCGCAAAGAAGAACGTAGATGTTGCGCGCCGATTCCGCAGTTTCCATAATTACCGCCAATGGCGAATCGGCCGGTTGGGAGAGTTACATTCCTGTTCACGGATGTGGAAGGATCGACGCGCGCGTGGGAAGCGCATCCTGCGGAAACTCAGGAGGCACTGAAGCGGCATGACGAGATTGTGGCCCGCGAAATCGAAGCGTATCACGGTGCACTCATTCTTGAGCGTGGCGAAGGCGATAGTGTATTCGCAGTCTTCGCCCACGCGACTGATGCGGTCGCAGCGGCGTTCGAGATTCAGTGCGCGCTGCGCGCACAAACGTGGCCGCCTAACGTGCCGATACGTGTGCGCATGGCAATTCACACTGGAGAAGCTGGCGCTGATTATCGTGGACCGCACGTTAATCGCGCCGCGCGTCTTCGCGCGATTGCGCACGGCGAGCAGATTCTGATCTCCGCGGTCACGGCTGGTATTCTGCACGACGCGTTACCCGATGGTGCGTCACTCATTGATTTGCGACGCCATCGTTTGCGTGATCTTTCCGAGTCAGAGCACGTTTTTCAACTCTCGCATCCAAAGCTGCGCACTGATTTTCCGCCACTCAAATCGCTCAGCAATTTCCAGCAGAATCTGCCGATCCAACTGACCTCGTTCATAGGACGCGTAGGCGAGCAGCAAGCGGTGCGGGCGCTGATTGAAAAACATCGCGTCGTTACATTAGTCGGCGCCGGCGGCTGCGGAAAAACGCGGCTCGCGATCCAGGTGGGCGCGGATGTGCTGGAGAATTTTCCCAATGGGGTGCGGTTTGTGGATCTGGCGCCACTGACCGGGGTAGGACTGGTCGTGGACGCAATCGCCGCAGTCATCGGCGCTAAAATTGAGGCGGAACTGAATGCAACCGATTCACTCGTAAGAGCGCTAGAAGGAACTCAGACTCTGATCATCCTCGATAACTGCGAGCATGTCCTGGCAGAGTCCGCGGAAGCAGTTTCGGCATTGTTGCGCGCGAGTGGTGACGTGCGTGTGCTGGCGACGAGCCGTGAGCCGCTCGGTCTGCCGGGGGAAATGATTTCGCGCGTGCCGCCCCTGTCATTACCGGATCGAGAGAAGACCCCCGACGAGGCAGTGAGCTGCGAAGCCGTCCAGCTTTTTGTAGATCGTGCGACCGCAGCGCGTGCAGGTTTTTCACTCACGCGCTTGAACATGGAAGCGGTAATTGAAATCTGCAGAACTTTGGAAGGACTGCCGCTGGCAATCGAGCTGGCAGCGGCACGCGCGAAAACATTAACGCCGCAAGATATTCGCGCGCGTTTGTCGAATCGGTTTCGGCTCTTGACCGGCGGACGTGGACGACACCAGACGCTGCGCTCGACCATCGATTGGAGCTATGACCTCCTTCCGGAGAACGAACGCGCGCTGTTCCGTCGGTTGTCGGTGTTTGCTGGCGGTTTCGATCTCCAGGCAGTGGAGGCGATCTGTGGTGATTCGCTCGATGCAATCGAACGCCTCGTCGACAAATCGTTAGTGATAGTTGAACAACTGAGCGATGAGAGATTGCACTATCGTCTGCTTGAGACTTTGCGCCATTATGCGGCTGAGCGCCTGGCCGAAGCAGGCGAAGAAGAGTCTGCGCGCGAACGACACTTCACCTATTACCTGGACCTCGCGGAGCAGGCGTATGCGCGACGCATTGAAGACGAAGCGGCTTCACTCGCATCACTCGACGCGGATCACGACAATTTCCGATCTGCGCTGCAATGGGCGCGTACACGTCCGCGCGATTTGCTGCGTTTAGCCTCTGCGCTCGGTTGGTTCTGGCATTTGCGTTCCTACTATCGCGAGGGACGAGGGTGGCTCGAGGAAGCGGTCGCGGCCGCGCCGAACGACCGCTCGCCTGACACGGCGCGAGCTTTGTGGGGCCTGAGCATGATTTTGAATTGGAGCGGCGACGCCGGGGCGCGTCAGTTGGCGGACCGAAGCCTCGAGCTGTGGCAGGAAAATAGTGAACCATTGGAGTTGGCGCTCGCACTCGAGAGCATCGGTTACTCGCAGTTCATGGCCGGTGAGTACGGGGATGCGTTGCGATCGATGGAAGATTGTCTTGAGCAGTATCGGAAATTCGGATCTGCAAAATTAATCACACGAGGCCGTGTAAACGTGGGCCAGATGCTCGTCGCATTGGGAGATGTGGAGCGTACAGAGCCGCTCGCGCGCGAGACATTGGCGGAAGGTCGGGCGCAGAACGAGCCCAAATTCATTCACTACTCGTTGCATTATCTAGGCGATTGCGCCTTATGGCGCGGAGAGCCGGAGAAGGCCGTCCCGATTTACTGCGACAGCTTGCGCGCGGCGCTCGATTACGGAAATCAGATGGAGGCTTCCACAGAAATGCAGGGGATCGCGATGGGTTTGGCTGGCTCCGGGAAAGAACAAGAGGCGCTGCGGTTGTATGGAGCGTCCTGTGCACGTAACAAAGAACTGCAGACCACGGCGACCGATGAGATCGCTTTTTGGCTCGAACTACGCAAGCGCTATCTCGTGCCTGCGCGCGAGGTGTTGGCGCGACCGCAGCGGAACGCGCGGAAGCAGAAGGCCGCTCGATGGGATGGGCCCAAGCTGTCGCGCACGCTCTTGAGCTGGCGCAGAAAGGTAATGGGTGAGTTTTGGTTACTGGGTGGTCTGACGACGAA
Source organism: Verrucomicrobiota bacterium (assembly GCA_003221195.1). Lineage (GTDB taxonomy): Bacteria > Verrucomicrobiota > Verrucomicrobiia > Chthoniobacterales > UBA10450 > Udaeobacter. The sequence goes on along the minus strand of QHQO01000163.1, from coordinate 2,182 downwards.
GCGCTAAACGTTGGGCTCGATCCCCTCGAACGATGTTGCCAAACTCGATAGTCAAAGTCGCCAGTTCCTTCCCAGGAGGAGGATACTCTCCACTCACACGAGTTTGATGGCGAACGCTGCTATACGTGAATCACGTATAGCCTCACGAGAGGCGCGATAGCGTCGGTGCCAGTCCGATCGAAGACTCGCCGCGGAGAGCTCGGAGTTGTAGCGCGGTCTATGATTCGTCGACGCGCGCGAACAATTGCGCCGGCCTCCGCCGATCTCCAACCGGCGGAAGCGACCGCTGCTTTGAGCTAGCGATCGGATACGCGATGATCGGCAAACTCGCGCCGAAGCAATACCAAGGCGTGATGATGGCCAGCTGGATGCTTGTGACCGGCCTCGCATCGCTCGCTCTTTGCAGGCGATTTCTCGGGAACGATCCCCGAACCAACCGGCACCACAGCGGTCGCCACCGACGCTGGGTACGCGAAACTCTTCACCGAGCTTGGCGCCGGCAGCCTCGCGGTCGGTATTGTGCTCGTCGTGCTGATTCCGTTCCTGCGCAAGCTGATCACCGACAAGGCCGAGATAACTCCCGCCGTAGCGCCAATCCCCGCAGGTCCCGCTGCCGCCGCGGTGTGAAGTCGCCGCCGCTTCCGCTTTTGTACGCTCACGGAGTGATATACAATCCGGCGGCCGGCGGATCGCCCCCACGATCTGCTCTTTGCCATTAGTGATACCAGTGACCAAAACCGCTTCTAAGATCCGTTTCAAAGCGAAACTCTTCCGGCCGGCCGAGAGCGATAAGGCCGACGCCTGGACCTTTCTCAGCCTGCCAAAGAATGCTAATGCGAAGCTCCCCTCGCGGGGCATGACCGCGGTCGAAGGCACCATCAATGGCGTCCCGTTTCAAGCGACGCTCGAGCCAGACGGCCAAAAGAGCCACTGGCTCAAAGTGAATCGGAAGCTGTGCGAAGCGGCGGACGCAGAGGCAGGCGACGTAGTCACCCTCGAGATCGCGCCGGCGGCAGAGGAACCGGAACCGAGCGTGCCGCCAGACCTGAAAAAAGCTCTCGCGGCCGCCGCCCCGAAGGCGCGGACGGTGTGGTCAGACATCACGCCCATCGCGCGCCGAGATTGGATCCACTGGATCACCTCCGTCAAGCAGGCAGAGACGCGCGCCCGCCGGATCAAGAATGCCTGCTCGATGCTCGCTGCCGGGAAGCGACGCGTCTGCTGCTTCGACCGGTCTGGGTTTTACAGTAAAAGCGTGAGCGCGCCCAAAGCGGCGGTTTAGACGACGACTAGTTTGTCGCGTTAATTGTCAAGGTTCACAGACCCGCCCAAGTTTTACTCAGGAGAATTGCGGCGGCGAGTCGAGACCTTGCGCGGCTACGAGTAAAGCTCAACGCGCCGGGCTGTTGTTGCCTGCTCGCGCTTTTTTCGCTTCGTCGATCACGCGCTGCTCGATCTCCCGCGGCATTTCTTCGTAGCGACTGAAATGCTCGGAGTGAACGCCCCGTCCCCCGGTGAGCGAGCGCAGGACACTTGCGTAACGGTAGAGTTCCATCGCGGGAACGTCGGCGCGGACGATTTGAAATTGTCCGTCGACATCCGTGCCAAGAATTCTCCCGCGACGGCTGGAAAGATCGCCCACGACTTTGCCTATGCAATCTTCTGGAATGCGCACCTCGACCAAATTGATCGGTTCGAGCAAACAGGGCCGCGCTTTCATGAACGCTTCCTTAAACGCCCAATACCCCGCGACCTGGAATGCGATGTCCTTCGAGTCCACCGGATGCATCAGGCCGTCGTAAAAATTCGCCTCCACGTCCACGACGCGACAGCCGGCGAGAATTCCTTCCGCGCACGCGATCTCGATGCCGCGCTGGACCGACGGCACGAACACGCGGTCCACGCACTGGCCTGAAAGTGATTCGCTGAACGCGATGCCGGAGTTGCGCGGCGCGGGCGCGAGCTGGAGCGCGACTTCGGCGAATTGCCCTGCGCCGCCGGTTTGCTTTTTGTGCCGATACCTGTGCTCGGCACGGCCATGAATCGTTTCACGATACGGCACACGCGGCTCGATGAGGTCGAAATGAACGTGGAACCGCCGCCGCAGACGCTCAGCGATCACTTCGAGATGCAGTTCGCCCTGCGCGGAAATGATCGTCTGGTGCAACTCAGGATCGGCGCG
>QHQO01000162.1 GCA_003221195.1 Verrucomicrobiota bacterium | reverse complement strand
CGGTCATTCCAGCCAGTTTTTGATAAAGCCTGAAATAATTTTGAATCGTGATCGTAGCCAGGGTTTGGGTCTCACGATCGATCTGGACACCCTCCTTCGCTTCGACTGCCTGATGTAATCCGTCGCTCCACCGCCGGCCCGGCATTTTACGCCCTGTGAATTCATCGACGATCACAACCTTGTTGTCCTCGATAACGTACTGGACATCCTTCTCGAAGAGGCAGTAGGCACGCAGTAGTTGCGAGATGTTGTGGATACGCTCAGCTTGCGCGTCGCAATGTTGCTGGCGCTCCGCTTTTCTCTTGTCCTTTTCCTCTGGCGAGAGTGTCTGATCCAGATCGATTTCCGTGAATTCGTTAATCAAATCCGGCAACACGAATGCGTTTGGATCATCGGGATTGAGAAAGGCGCGGCCCTGCTCCGAGAGATCGGCTTCGTTCGATTTTTCGTCGATGGTGAAGAACAATTCTTCCTTGAGCGCAAACAGTTCTTCTTTGCGCGTGTCCTGGAAAAAGGAAAGCTCAGCTTTATCGATGGCGCGGCGCTTGTCAGGGTCTTCCATCATGCGCAAAAGCTGTTTGTTGCGCGGCTGACCGAGCTTCACCTTGAACATGAGACGACCCCCCATCTCGACCTCGCCCTGGGCAAATTTCTCAATCGCTTCGCTCGCTACGCGGTTGCAAAGCATATTTTGCTTCCGCACCAACTGGTCAATGAGCGGTTTCCACTTGTCGTATTGATGCGTGGAAATCGTCGCCGGCCCGCTGATGATAAGCGGCGTGCGCGCTTCATCGATCAGGATGGAATCGACTTCATCCACAATGGCATAGTGATAACCGCGCTGAACCTGTTGTTCCCGCGTCGTGGCCATCCCGTTGTCGCGCAGATAATCGAAACCGAACTCGCTGTTCGTTCCGTACGTGATGTCCATCGCGTATTGTTCGCGGCGAACATCCGGTTCCTGGTCGTGTTCGATGCACCCAACTGTCAGGCCGAGAAAATTGTAGAGTTGGCCCATCCACTCCGCGTCGCGCCGCGCCAGGTAATCGTTTACTGTTACCAGGTGCGCTCCTCGGCCAGTGAGCGCGTTTAGATAAAGGGGCAAAGTTGCAACCAGCGTTTTACCTTCGCCGGTGGCCATTTCTGCGATCCTGCCTCGATGCAAGACGACTCCGCCGAGCAGTTGAACATCGAAGTGCACCATGTCCCAGACCATGGGCTGGTCGCATACCGTGAAGCTGTGCTGTCGTTCTTTCAGCCGACGCGCCGCGTTTTTCACGACGGCGAACGCTTCGGGCAAAATCTCATCCAGTTTTTTCCATTGATCTTGCAGGTCGGGAATTTTGGAGAGCTCTTCCTTCCAAGCCGCCGTCTTGCCGCGCAACTCGTCGTCGGACAAGCTCTTGAATTGCTCATCCATCTCGTTGATCCGGCGTACAATCGGCGACAGCCGCTTAAGCTCGCGCTGATTTTTCGACCCAAGAATTTTCTTTAAAATCCAGCCAACCATTTGAGCTTTCAATATCGGTCAGATTCTCAATCTGTCATCCCGAACGAAGTGAGGGATCTCTCAACGGGTTGTTGATAACACTTGCCATTTCGTGTAATCGACCGCGTGCTGTGGGCTCCTTCGCTTCGCTCAGGATCACCCTGGCTATTTTTTAGGCGGTCGCCCTTACCGTGCTCATTGTGCACGAGAAGTTTGCAGCTACAATCGCCGACATGAAGAAAATCATTTCTACAAGCGAAGCTCCGGGGGCGATTGGTCCCTACTCGCAGGCGGTTCGCAGCGGAAGGTTCCTTTTTTGCAGCGGGCAAATTCCGCTCGACCCAAAATCGGGTCAGATTGTTCCTGGCGACATTGCCGCGCAAACCCGACGCGTGCTCGATAACATCGCGGCTGTTTTGAAGGCTGAGGGACTAACCTTCGACCATGTCGTTAAGACAACGATTTTTCTCACGAACCTCGGCGATTTCCAGACTGTTAACGAAGTTTATGGTTCGTATTTCAAGCAGGATCCTCCCGCTCGTTCCACTATCCAGGTCGCCGCGCTGCCCAAGGGGGCAAATGTAGAAATCGAAGTCATCGCGATCGCGGACAAGGATGGACAAACGGCATATGACACGTCTGGTTAACAGCGTAGCACAGGCATCCTGCCTGTGGGGCCGGCGGGCATCTTGCCTGCCGTTTCTCCTCTAATGAGCGAAGACATTCTCGCCCTTTTTCGCAAGACAGGCGCGCTATTGGACGGCCACTTCATTTTGCGCTCTGGGCTGCATAGCCGGCAGTATTTCCAATGCGCTTTGCTTCTTCAGGACACCGAGATCGCTGCAAAAATCTGTGGATGGCTCGCGGATAAACTGCGCAAATTCGATTGCGACACGGTGATCTCCCCTGCTCTCGGCGGAATTATCGTTGGCCAGGAGGTCGGCCGCTCGTTAAGTAAACGTCATATCTTTGTCGAAAAAGACGAAGGCAAGCTCGTCTTGCGGCGCGGTTTTCAAATTTCGCGGGGCGAAAAATTCGTTGTCGTCGAAGATGTCGTGACGCGCGGCGGACGCGTGCAGGAAACAATCGACATCGTCCGCGCACACGGCAGTATCGTCCTTGCGGTCGGCGTGATTGTCGATCGGAGCGGTGAAGCCAAACCCGATTTTGGTTGTCCGTTCATGAGCCTCGTCGAGATGACCGTTGAAACGTTTCCCGCTGACAATCTCCCGCCCCATCTGGCAGAAATCCCGGCTGTGAAGCCCGGCAGTAAGTAAGCGATGGCCTCTAGCCACCGGCCTGCGGCCGGTCACATCTGCACTTTCTCGAGACGCATTCAAAACGGCCCGCAGGGCCGTGGCTACAAATCTTGCTAGCCGGCGCCGGATTATTTTAAAAGCAAATCGCCGAGTTGCTTTGGGTCGGTGACCGGCGCTTTGCATGTGAAATTTTCGCACACATAAGCGGCCGGTTTGCCATCGATCGGCGACATCGCGCGTATCGCTTCGTTTTTCTCGCCGATATACCCCTGGCCTTCCGCGCCATCCGCGAGAAATAGAACCGTGTTCGGCAGGAAATGGCGGTGCACTTCTTTAACCAGCGCTTTGGTTTCCGGTGCATCCCTCTTCCCAGCAATCACGATCTGGCGCGGCTTGCTCAGCGAGTAGTCGAGCGCTACCAGCATTAGCGGCATCGCGCTGGGGAAGTGCGAGAGCGTAGTCGCAAACGCATCGATGGTCTTTCTCGCGCGCTCAGCTCCCGCAGCCGCGGGATCATCGCGAAATTGTGCTAACCGTAAAAGATTCAGCGCTGCGACGGAGCTGGCCGCGGCCTCCGCGCCGTCGTTGTCGTCTTTCATTCGGAGGAATACGCTTTCGTCTTTACCGCTCGTGCTGAAATAGCCGCCGTTCTTCTCGTCAAAAAACAACCGATCCTGCGTCTCCTGCAATTGGATCGCAAATTTCAACCACTCGACATCGAACGAGGCTTCGTATAGATCGAGAAGGCTCTGGATCACGAACGCGTAATCGTCCGCGAAGCCTTCGATATCGCTGCGCCCACCGCGATAATTGCGATAGAGCAATTTGCTCTTTTCTCCATAGAGATTTGTCCTGAGAAATTTGGCGGCGCGCGTTGCAATTTCCAGGTAGCGCGGTTCATCGAGTACCTGCGCGCCGCGGGCATAAGCGGAAATCATCAGGCCATTCCAAGCGGCAATGATCTTGTCGTCGAGATGGGGCCGCGGTCGTTTCGAACGAATGGAAAACAATTTCTCGCGGCATCGCTTTAACAAATCGCGGGCGGCTTGCCCACTCTCAGGATCGGGAGGCGAGACGCCCGCCGGCCGCACAGGCTCGCCACGGGACGAGTCCGTCCGACTGGCGGACAAGATGCCTGTGTTACCAAAGTGCTTTGCAGTCTCCGCAATCGTGTGACGCTCAATTAAAATATTTTTGCCGCGGAATTCATCCTGCGGATCGCTTCCTTCCGGTGCGTTTCCGTGCGGCTGCACGCCGTAATGGAAATCGAAAATCTCGGCGGCATCACCAAGCGCAGCGTCGATCTCTTTTTTCGTCCAGATATAGAATGCGCCTTCGGCGGTTTTCTCGTGACCGGGATCGCCGATCCCGGCGGGGCTGTCGGCATCTTCGGCGGAAAAGAATCCGCCTTCCTTCGATGTCATGTCACGGGCGACGTAATCGAGAACATCGCGAGCGACTACCTCGTATTGTTGATCTCGCGTGATTTGGAATGCATCGAGATATGCGCCAGCAAGCTGTGCCTGATCGTAGAGCATTTTTTCGAAGTGCGGCACATGCCAGTAACGATCGACCGAATAACGATGAAACCCGCCGCCGATATGATCATGCATTCCGCCCGCAGCCATTTTGCGCAGCGTGAACAGAGTCATTTCAAGCGCATGTTTGCCTGATTCGCGTTTGGGATCGCGTACATAGAATCGCGTCAGGAAATTGAGTGTCACTGGTCGCGGAAATTTTGGAGCGTTACCGAAGCCGCCTTCCTTCGGGTCGTAACTACGGTCAATCTGTTGGAAAGCGGCATCTAAAACCGCTGCGTCGATTTTTCCTTCCGCAGCTGCCGTTGATTGAGATTCACGGAGCGCCGCAACGATCCTGCCGCCTTGTTCGACAATTTTGTCGTGATTCTCCTTCCAAGCCGTCGCAACTCGTTCGAGTACGGTTTTGAAAGCGGGCTGACCGTATCGTTCCTCTGGTGGGAAATAGGTTCCTCCAACAAATGGCTTCAGGTCAGGCGTTAACCAGACACTCATCGGCCACCCTCCTCCGCCAGTGGTCGCCTGCACAAAGGTCATATAAACACGGTCAACATCGGGGCGCTCTTCCCGGTCTACTTTGATGTTCACAAACTCGCGATTCATGGTCGCGGCCACTTCTTCGTTTTCGAACGATTCGTGCGCCATTACATGGCACCAGTGGCAGGTGGAATAACCAATCGAAAGAAAGATCGGTTTGTTTTCGCTCCGCGCCTTCGCGAAGGCTTCTTTGCCCCACGGATACCAATCCACAGGGTTATGCGCGTGCTGAAGAAGATAAGGAGACTTTTCCTGCGCCAGGCGGTTCGTGTGTTCGGGACGCGCCGGCTTGGGCTCAGCAAGATTGTCGCTCGACGTCACCAACCACGTTAACGCGAGAAATCCAAAGCGGAAGCGACTTGTCATGGATGATGTGTAACGCAGACCAAGTTTACATCATTGTTTGATGTGATTCCGAACGCGCTCGATGATTCTCAAAGAAATGACGAAGCACGAATGTCGGAGGAATGACGAATTGGGGAGCGCGGGCGCCCCCGCCCGCTGTGTCACGCGCCTCGCGGGACACTCCTCGGGAGGTTTTCGGCGAGGGCGCCGAAAAGAGCGGGCGAGGCGCCCGCGCTCCCCAGGTTTGTCATTCGTAATTGATTCGTCGTTAGTCATTCGTCATTTCCATGGACAGCATTCATCTCATTCTTTTGTTTTTCGCCGTTGGAGTGATCGCATTTCTTTACTCATCGGTCGGCCATGCGGGGGCGTCGGGTTACATCGCTACGATGACGCTGTTTGGAGTCGCACCGACTGTTATTCGACCCACGGCGCTTGTGCTTAACATTTTGGTCGCATCCATTGGCACATTCCAATTCTGGCGGGCTGGTTATTTCTCTTGGAAATTATTTTGGCCATTCGCGCTACTTTCCATTCCGGCTGCATATGTCGGCGGTTACCTGCAACCCTCTGCTTCGGTTCTCCGGGTTCTGATAGGCGTTGCGCTGCTTTTTTCCGCTGCGCGGCTGGTGTTTCGCCGAAGCGACCCGCCGCAAGCGGTCGCCCCCTCGCGGCCGGTGGCCATTAGTGTGGGTGCAGGGCTTGGTTTTCTTTCCGGCCTAACTGGAACTGGCGGCGGAATATTTCTCACACCGCTATTGCTGTTTTGTGAATGGGCACACATCCGCCAGGCCGCAGCTGTTTCGGCGTTGTTCATTTGGGTGAACTCGATCGCCGGGCTGGTTGGCTACTTTACAAAGGTTCGTTCGATTCCTTCGCTGGGTCTCGTCCTCGCAGCAGCTGCGATAATTGGCGGGATTGTGGGATCGCATTTGGGCAGCAGGCGTTTTGCTGTGCGGGTGATTTCGTTTTTATTGGCGACAGTCCTTCTTATCGCCGGGATGAAACTGCTTTTCACGAGATGACGCGCCGCGCACGCCTAGTCGGTCCGCCGCGGCTGTAGCCACGGCCCTGTGGGCCGTTTCTTTCCGTTCAATGCTAAGCAGGTTGCCGCAGGGCCGGCCGCAGGCCCAGTGGCTACATCAACTTCAGTTTTGGAGCCGTCTCTGGCGACCAAGGATTGGTCTGGTAATCGGATGCGACGATCCGATCGGCGTATTCGTGCAAAAGCTGACAGAATCCGGCGACGTCCAACTCGTGATGTCGCGGACCGAACCGCGACAGGTTCCTCTCCGCGAGCCGGAACAAACGCACCGCAGGAGGCAAACGCTTGCCGTGTTTGGCATGAAATGGATGTTCGAAGCGCTTTTGAAGGTGAACGAAAGCGCCAGCCGCCTGAATCAATCCTTTGAAATAGTCTGCATCGGATGATTTCGTCCTGAGCCAAAGCTGCTCCAGAACATCATGCGCCTCGTAATAATGTTGTTCATTCCAGCAATGGAAAAACGCGCGATAAAATGGATGCTTTGCGATGTCGCTCTGGTTTGGATCGACATCTCCGGCGCCCAACTCCGCCACAAATCGCGAAATCCTCTCGCCTTTACTCATCAAGGGGCTTAATTTGCCAACGGCTCAGATAATGGGCAAACTCACATGCACTAGTTTTTCAGGGGAACGAGACTGCTCGCCTCGGGCAGTTAAACGGTCATCCTGGCTGTGTCGCCATACAAAATGACAGCTGTGGCCCTGGCCATCCTGCTGGTGGTCCTCTCGATTTTGATTTTCTGTTCCGCGCTGTTTTCCGGCGTGGAGACGGCCCTTTTTTCTCTTAAGCCGCATCAATTGCGCCGTCTGGAAACCAATCATCCAAGGCTCACGAAATTTGTGCAACTTTTCCGAGAAAATCCGCGCCATGTCCTCAATGTCCTGCTCCTCGGTGATGGACTAATAAATGTTCTGCTGATCATACTGTGTCTCTTCTTCCTGTGGGAGGGCCCTCTGGCGGGTCGTATTTCGCAATGGGTGGCCGCGCTTGTGATCTTCGCAATTGTCGTCCTGCTTTGCGATCTAATCCCAAAGCTACTGGCCATTTCAGCGCCTTATCGACTCTCAACAATAGGCGCCTTTGCCTTGCAGATCTCGATGCCACTTCTCGACCGCATCGGCCGCAGTCTCGAAAGCGTCAGCGCTCGCGTGGTCGATCTTTTCACTCCCTCGCGTCTACGCACTCGACCACGATTGAGCGACGAGGAATTGGAGACGCTACTCGAGATGAGTGAGGAGGAAGGCGCTTTGTATGAAGGCGAAGCCGAAATCATTCAGGAAATCATCAAACTCGGTGATAAGACCGCTAAGGACTGCATGACACCGCGTGTCGATAGTTTCATGTTGCCGGATGATTTAACGAACGACCAAGCAATTGCGCGCCTGAAGGAAAATCGATATCGACGCGTCCCGGTTTATGCGGACACGCCCGATCAAATTCTCGGAATCATCGATGTGAAATTGTTCCTGCTCGATTCATCGGAGCATTACACCGAGAAGCTGATCGCGCCCTCTTTCGTCTCCGAGACGATGGGGGCGTTGGAGCTGCTCAAGCTTTTTTTGACTCGTCCCCAGGGGATGGGAGTCGTGGTTGACGAATTTGGCGGCACCGAAGGAATTATCACGATGGAGGATATCGTGGAAGAAATCCTTTCCGATGTTGTGCCACGGGACGATGTCGCTCTTTATATCGAGCCGCTCGGGAATGGTAGATTTCTTGTTAGCGGCGACGCGCGCCTCGACGATTTAAGCGAATATCTCGGTTTTCAAATCGACGCAGAAGGGATTGATACTATTGGCGGATTCGTCTTCACACGGCTCGGTTATTTGCCCGCCTCGGGCGCAAAATTGGAGATCCCCGGCCTGGCAATTACGGTGCGTCGCGCGGCAGGCAAAAGAGTCGAGGAAATCCTGCTGGAGAAGACAACTCCGAAAGCTTTTGGGGCAGCAGCATAATGAGCGCTTTGATCATTTTTTGTTGCTGGATTGTTTCATTTCTCTTCAATGGAATCGAAAGCGGGCTCCTTTCGATCGATCCGGTTCGATTGCGGCAAAATGTGAAGCGCCGGCTGCCAGCTGCGGTGCGGTTGAATCGTTTGTTGAAACACCCGGAGCGATTACTGGTCACCGTTCTGCTCTTCACGAACGCAGCGGACATACTTGGTCTGTTCCTGCTGACGCGGGAATTAGTCCGGTCATGGGGCCTCGCAGGCTACTTTATCTCTCTGGCCATTGCGCTTCCAGTGTATCTGTTTCTGCTCTCAGTTCTCCCGAAATCGCTTTTCCGGCGATTTCCATTTCGCGCGCTTGCTCAGCTTGCCGGCGTGCTCGAACTTGCATCGCTTTTGTTTTCGCCATTGCTCGAAGTCGGTGCGCGGCTGGGCAAACTGCTCCTGCCGGATCGCGCGGCCAGGCGTGCTCGCCTTTTTGCCGGACGCGAGGATCTAAAACAGATCACGACGCAAAGCGAGCTTGAGGGCTCTCTGACTCCAACCGAACGCGCGATGATTCATAACGTGGTGGACTTTCGTACCGTCAAAGTGCGCGATGTAATGCTGCCGCCGGTGAAAGTCATCGCTTTGCCGCCGAGCGCATCAACCCGGGAAGCAATTGAGCTCGGCGCTTCTTCCAGCCTTGATCGTCTGCCCGTGATCACACCAGGAGGACAACCTGATGGTTTGATTAACATCCTCGATATCCTGCTCGATCAGAATGGAAACAAACCGATACACAATTATGTCCGGCGCATTGTAACCACCACTGAGGATGAGTTTGCTTATCGGGTGGTGCAGCAATTGCGCGCTGCCCGACTCGGACTTGCTGCTGTCCTGGACCGAAAGAAACGTTTTTGCGGGATCGTAACGATCGAGGATCTGATTCGGTGCCTCGTTTCTTCGAGCGGGAAGTAGCACAGGCTTCCCAGCCTGTGGGGCAGGTGGGCATCCCCGCTCGCCGGTGTTAATGCCGACCAGGCAAGATGGGCTGTGTTCCCACTTATTGCTGTGTCGCGGTCTCCTGATCACCGCCAAGAATTCGGGCGGCACCAAGGAGCGCAACATGTGAAAATGCCTGCGGAAAATTTCCCAGCTGTCGTTTATCGCGCGGATCGTACTCCTCGGAGAGAAGTCCCAGATCGTTTCGCACATCCAGCAAACGCTCAAACAATTCGCGCGCTTCTTTCTTTCGGTCGAGCAGGTGCCAGCAGGCGACCAACCAAAAGGAGCATGGTATAAAAACGCCTTCACGGCCCGGCAGTCCGTCCACCCCGCATTCCTCCGGCCGATAGCGCACCACGAAACCATCTTCCATCAACTCCCGTTCGATAGCCTCGATGGTGTTGCGGACACGCTCATCTGTTGCGGGCAGAAAACCGACGAGTGGCATTGTCAGAAGGCTGGCGTCCAGCGCATCGGAGCCATAAAATTGGGTGAATGCCTTTCTCTTTGAGTTATACCCACGCTCGCATACCTCCCGGTGAATTTGCTCTCTAACCTTTCGCCAGCGGCTATGATGCTCGCCCGCCGCGCATCCGCATTCCTCAACAAGTTTCACGGCGCAATCAAACGCCACCCACGCCATCATTTTCGAGTGCGTGAAATTTTTTCGTCCGCCCCGCACTTCCCAAATTCCTTCATCTGGTTTCTGCCAGTTTGATTCCAGGAATTTCATCAAATGCACCATCAAAGCCCAATCAGGCTCCTGCATTTTGATCCCAGCACAATCGGCTTCGAACATCGTCGCCAGTACCTCCCCGTACACATCGAGCTGAAATTGTTTCGAGGCAGCGTTGCCGATGCGTACCGGTGCAGACTTTTCGTACCCTGAAAGCCAGGGAACTTCGGCTTCATCGAGGCGGCGTTCGCCGCGAACACCGTACATGATCTGCATTTGGGCAGGGCTCCCAGCGACAGCCCGCAGGAGCCACTCACGCCAACCCTCGGCTTCCTGGCGATAACCGGCGCGCAGCAATGAGAGCAAAGCGAATGTGGCGTCTCGCAACCAGCAGTAGCGATAGTCCCAGTTGCGCGGCCCTCCTATTTGTTCAGGTAACGATGTCGTCGCCGCGGCGACCAGACCTCCTGTCGGTGCGTAAGTCAACCCCTTGAGAACAAGCAGCGAGCGCATCACTGCGTCGCGCCATCTCCCCTGGCCCTGAAACTGATTGGACCACGCTCGCCAATATCTTTCGGTGTCCTGCAAGGCATGCTCGAAATGGATCGGCCTTGGTGGATCCTTGTGTGATGCAAACCACGTGAGCACGAACGGGACCCGCTCGCCTTCGCCAACCGCAAATTCAGCGACGGTGGTCAGGTCCTCGCCGCGCGTTTCAACCGGCGTTCTCAAGATCAAGCCATCCGGTCCGGCAATCGCTTCCAAGCCCTCATGGCATTTGCGCACCCACGGCACGATCTGCCCGTAATCAAACCGGATGATCAGCTCCATCTGTATCTGCACCTTGCCGCGCAACCCTTCCACGATGCGGATGATGTCCGGATTCTCGCCGCGCGGCGGCATGAAATCGATCAGTCGCACGGCGCCGCTTTTGGTTTCAATTTCCGTTTCGAGAATAAGCGAGTCGCCGCGATAACGGCGGCGTGTTTCGACGACTTCTTCCTCAGGAAAAAAACGCCAATGTCCGTTTCTGGTGTCGCCCAAAAGCGACGCAAAGCACGCCGGTGAATCAAAACGCGGAAAACAAAGCCAATCCACGCATCCATCCCGACTCACCAAGGCGCCGGTCTGCGTATCGCTAAGGAACGCGTAGTCCTCGATCTTTGTTCTTTCCTTCGCCATTTGCCTTCTTCCTTTTACTCCTCGCCAGCGAAGCGGGACGAGCCGCGCCGTAGCCTTGGCGAAGGCGGGTGTTCGTGCTCGCGTTGCTCTGTGGTGGCAGCCGTGTCGGCTGCGTCCGCAAGCCTGGCAATTTCATCGCGCGTCAGTCGGAACACGGTCCATTCGTGCATCGGCTTTGCGCCGAGCGCGCGATAAAATTTTATAGCCGGTTCATTCCAATCGAGCACAGCCCATTCCATCCGGCCGCAGCCCCGGTCCCGCGCAATTTTCGCAAGCTCAATGAGCAATGCGCGCCCATAACCTTTGCCGCGCTTTTCCGGCTTCACGAACAAATCTTCGAGGTAAAGCCCTGGTCGCCCCAGCCAGGTGGAAAAATTATAAAAGAAAACAGCGAACCCGACCGGCGATTGTCCCTCAAACGCGAGAAGGACTTCCGCGGCCGGTCGTTCCCCGAACAAAACATCGACAAGTTGTTCCTCTGTCGCGGTCACGTCGTTCGGTGCGCGCTCATACGTCGCCAAATCGCGAATTAACTGCAAAATAACGGGCACGTCTTCTACGTGCGCAGGACGGATCTGGAAATTTTCAATCGTTTTCACACCGATGGTGACTGTCCATCACACGGGAATGGACGCAACTGGGACAAGCTTCTGCCGTCATCCTTAACTTTTTTCCCAAAAAAGAAGCAGAAACTCTCGACATTCCTTCTACGCTCCAGCTAGCATCGCGGGCTCCGCTCATAAGTTATGAAAAAGCAAATAGCCCCTTTCGTTAAAGCCCATCGTATTCGAGGCGCGTTTTACCTGCTTTTGCCAGTTAGTGCGTCTACGATCCCATTTGCATTGGGCTCGTGGCCGGCCCATGCGCAGAGAACTCTGACATTTGCCCAACATGTAGCTTACCAGCGCGCTATTGAAGAGGTTTATTGGCGTCATCGGCAGTGTGGACCGGCAGCGAAATGATAGTCTGGGGCGGACGAGATGGTTTCGTCTATTATGGCACCGGTGGGCGATATAATCCCAACACCGACAGTTGGACAGCGACGAGCACTACCAACGCGCCGAGCGCCCGAAGCACTCACACGGCAGTGTGGACCGACAGTGAAATGATCGTCTGGAGCGGGTACGACGGTTTCACCTTCTTTGACACTGGAGGCAGATACGACCCCCTTGTCGACAGTTGGACGCCCACCAGCACCAACGGCGCGCCGAGCGCCCGATACTATCACCGCGGTCTGGACCGGGAGTGAAATGATCGTCTGGGTCGAAGAAGATGTTAACAACAGCTTTCCGATCACCGGCGGCAGATACTGCGCGCAATCCGAACCGACACCAACGCCTACTGGTACGCGCAGAGTCACACCCAGACCGCGTCCGACTCCGCACCCTCGTCCTTAGCTCTAGCTTGGTGTGAAATGACTTGGGCTTGGGCGATTGAGGTCAACTACACCTATCTAGGAACTGGTTAGGGCGCGATCGATTCGATCAAGCCCCTCTTCGAACATTTCCGTGTTCACGCCCATGCCAATCCGAAAATGATCGGGCATTTGGAAAAAGCGGCCAGGAACTGCAGAAGTGTCGAATTGCGTGCGCAGCCGTTCCATGAAATCGTCAGCGTTGCCATCTCTCAACTGCACGAACGAAGTCGTGCCCCAATCTGTCCAGACCGCTGACAGAGCGGATTGCTTTATGAGAAAATCTCGAAGCAATTTCCGATCCGCCTCCACTACCCGGCGCGCTTTTTCGCGAAGCCGATTCAGGTGTTTGAATACGGCGACAGCGAGAAGTAGCCCAGGGAAAACTGGCGTTGCGCTGTAGAGATCGTTCAGGCGGCGCATCTTCCTCGCGAGGTCCGGGCGCGCCAGGATCCAGCCGCAGCGCAGTCCGCTGACGCCGTAAACTTTCGTCAAACTGCTGGTCACTACAAACTCGGGTCCAAGATGAAACGACGTACGTGGCGTCCGCTGGTAAACCGCGTCGAGATAAACCTCGTCCACCAGCACGAGCGCGCCAATGCTGCGCGCGATGTCGCCAACTTCGCGCAGAACCGAATCTGGCGTCAGCGCGCTCGTCGGATTGTGCAGGTTCGTAATCACGATGAGTCGCGTCTTCGGCGTAATGGCACAAAGAATCTCTTCAGAGTCGACGACCCATCCGGTTTCCTTGCTGCGCAAAAACCGCTTCACGTTCGCGTGAAGATATTGGGCAACATCGAGAATCGGTCCGTATGCTGGATGCTCGATTAAGACTTCGTCCCCCGGTTCGAGGATCGCAGCCATGGCAAGATGATTTGCCATGGAAGTTCCTGCGGATTCCACAACGCAGTCCGGATCGACACCGTGATGCGCGGCGACGGCTTTTTGTAAAAGCGGATAGCCGTAGCCGTCGTAACCATTAATTTCCAGTGTATCCAACTCAACTGGCAGTTCACGAAGCGGAAACGACGCTACGCCGCTGGTAGCGAGATTGAATCGCGCGCGGCTTTGCGTCTTGGACCAATGCATATAGTCCGAATGCTTATGTGTCATGAGCTCGTCCAGTGTAACACGAATAATCAGACCAGCAGGCGCACGAAGGAGCACGGCCATCTTGGCTGGGAGGCCGGCGGGCATCTTGCTTGCCGAGGAAAAGCTCAACCAGGCTAGACGCCCGGTAGCCCCACAGGCAAGATGCTGTGCTCCGAATCAGCGTTTGAATCTGCTCCAATAATAGTAAACTGGCAGCGCGGCCAGCATGATACCCAACGCGACCGCGCTGTTCGCAGGAGAAGCGACGATAGCGCTTCCCACAATTCCAACACAGGACAAAACAAAAAGAATCGTCGTGAACGGGTGGCCGGGTACACGAAAGGTAACCGTTTCTGAGCCAATCTGACGTCGGCGCAAAACGAACAATGACGCCGCTGTCATGGCGAAAAAATGAAATCGACAGTCACTTCAAAGTTTAAAATTTGACCATACGTCCCGGAACAAGCGATGACGATTGCTGCCAGACCCTGAAGAATGATGGCGACCACAGGCGCTCGCGAGCGTTGCCAGAGCTTGCCAACGCTTGCGAAGAAAAGGCCGTCGCGCGCCATCGCGTAATACACGCGCGGAGCCGTTAGCACGCTTTGGCTTAGGAAACCGAGCGTTGAGATCGTTATACCGGCGGCAATCCATTGCGCACCGCGTGAGCCGATCGCCGCCCGCATTACGTCAGACGCAGGAGTCATCGTTGCATCCAAGCCAGCCGAACCGAGAACTCGCAGGCACACGAAATTGACGGCAAGATAAAGGGCCACAACACCAGCCACGCCCATCAGCAGTCCACGCGACAAATCACGGCGCGCGTCGCGCATTTCACCTGCAACAAAAGTCGCGGTCTGCCACCCGCCATAAGCAAACGCAACGGGAACCATCGCGGACCCGATGCTTGCCAAAACGCCAGGAGAAAAAGGAGAGGCAGGCAACGGCTCGGATTTCAGGGAGCCACCGCCGAGCGCAAATCCAAATATTACCAGCCCCGCAATCGCCGCGATCCTTAACAACATGAAAACGCTTTGTACATTGCTGCCCGCGCGCGCGCCCAAGCAGTTAATCCCGGTTAGTCCGAGCAGCACCGCAGCCGCGGTCACGCTGCCGTTCCAAGCTAGTCCCGTAAGCGCGCGAAAGTAGGACGCGAAAATGACGGCCACCGCAGCCATCCCGCCAGTCTGCGTCACAAGAAGCAGTCCCCATCCATACACAAAAGCAACCGCAGGATGATATGCCTCGCGCAAGTACAGATACTGGCCACCGGTTCCGGGCAAACGAGTTGCCAATTCAGCCCAGATAAACGCACCCCACATGGCAAAAATCCCGCCCAACACCCAAACGCCGAGGATTAAGAACGGCGTATGAACGCGATGCGCTACCTCGGACGCATTAGCAAAAATCCCCGCGCCGACGATGCCGCCCATGACGATCATGGTGGCATCGAATAGCCCAAGTTGCCGGCGAGGTTTCAGAGAATCCATTCTTTTCAATATGAGGTGCTCGAAGTCGTCGAGCATTCGTGGGCTACGGGCACACCGGCCATGTTTTTTCTCGCCTCTCCCCTTGAGCAAGGGGAGAGGATTGAGGTGAGGGGTTCGCAGCATGGATGTGACTAGGTGCCAAGGCGTTCGCAGCTGTTGCGCTAAAGACACCCTCACCCTCCCCCTCTCCCTCGGCAGGGCGAGGCGACCCAAGGGCGTACTGCCCTATTCGATCAGAGCGACACTTCTTCATTTTTGAGTCGGACTGAGTTTATAGATTTTGAATTCTGGAGTCGCCTCAAGCAGCGTTGCTCTCTCGCTGAGATGCCGAGTCTCGAGAAAATGCCAGCCTTTGCGCTTTGCATAATAGAATATGGTTGGATTGCCTCCGTCCACAGCCACAATCAAAGCATCGCTCGCCGTGAGCTTGTTTAATTCCAGACCAGCATCGCGAAGTTGTGCGGCTGATGATTCGTAAAGAGGTCGTACGTACAGGAAGGCCAGAATTGCAAACGAACCTGCCAGCAAGGTCGACAAGGCCGCGACAGCAACTCGCGAAGAAATTTTCGATTCAAAAAACGCGCAACCGGCGCCGGCAAACGCAGCGGTGATGGGGACCAGAGGTAGCTGGTACCAGGGATGGCGATTGCCGTAACCGACGGCTAGAACAAACAGAACCATGGCAGCCAGCCACCAATCAAAGAGGCAGCCGAATCTTCCCCGCGGCGCTACGAACAAACCGATTAGCGCTGGGATTGCGAGAATTGGTGTCAGACTCGACGTCGCAGTTTGTTGCGCGATATCCCAGTACCACGAAAAACTTTCCAGTCGAACTCCTCCGGCACCGAAGAAATGATACGGATAGAATCTTTCGGCGATTTGACGCGCATGCCAATACCACAAGGCAGAGGGCAACAACGTGATTGCGGCGAAGAGAGCCAAGTGTAGCTGTAGCGGCGCTCTGTGAGCGCCGAAATTCAAGGAAGGGCGATCTCTAGATCGCCCCGGCGGTTTTGGAAACCGCCGCTCCTTGTTCCCTCGGCGGTCATAGACCGCCGCTACAAGCAGATACAAAATCGGCGCGGCAATCACGATGCTCGTGATCTTGATCAGGATGGACAAGGAAATCGCAATCGCAGCCAGATAAAACGGCGCCATTTTGCGATCGCGAACCCAACGCAGAAAAAAATACAATCCGATGATTCCCAGGCTGAGCGATGGCACATCCGGCATGAAGGAGCGCCCGGCAAAGATGTTCAGTGGCGCAAAAGCGTAGAAAAACGTAGCCCAAATCGCAGCAGTGCCGCAGAAGATCTCGCGCACGAGCAAAAAGAAAAATGGGAGAGAGATAGCGAAGAAAATCACGGACTGGCTGCGACCAATCCATTCGTGAATACCGGCAAATTTGTAATAGATTGCCGCGAGAAAAGGTAGAATGGGAAACTCTGTTCCCACGTACCCCCCTGACCCGCCGGCCCAGTCAATCTGCGGATAACCAAAACGAAAACCGTATTCGAAAAAGTTTCGCGCAATCGCCGCGACATCGCTTTGTCTCCAACTCCAATAATCGACATAAGGTTGGTTGATCAAAACGAGCCTCACGGCGACGGCTAAAATCCAGAGGAGTACTACGACTTTGCTCCCATAGTGTGGATACGGCGCTGCCCCGAAGGCTTGCGGTCGGAGCAGGGATTTTTGCTTTGGTCCGTCTCTCCCCTTACGTGAGGGGAGAGGATTGAGGTGAGGAGCTTCAGTCATGGTGCGACAAGAACCCTCACCCTACCCTCTTCCTTTGGAAAGGGAGAGGCGACTTAGCGCTAAGGCGCTGCCTCATCAAAGCCTGAGGCATCGCCCCAGGAATTGAAATCGTCATGTAAACAAGCGCTGAAAGTGCGCCTCAAGTGAGCGGACGGATCAAACTGTCGCGGGAAGTGAATCGCGCTTTCAGCGCTGGCGCCTTTCGGTTACTCTGCGTTCTGGGGCACTGCCCCAGGCTGGCGCTGAACACGCTGCTCCTTTGGCGCTAAACCCGCACAGAACAGAAAAGGTAGAAACCGCCTTAACCAGTAGCCACTTGCACGCTCTCGAAACGCGCATCGTTCAAACCGTCTTGACAGCTGCCGTAAACTCAATCGTGTAGCAGAATCTCTAATTGCGGAGAAAGAGGTTAGTATGAAATCGACGGCTCTCGTTCCTCAGCCGAAGTTTGGCTCCGCCGCGAGTGCGAGTTTGTTCGCGCTGGCACTGCTGATCATTTCCCACATTGGCCTGGTGCAGGCTCAGAACGAACCGATTCTCGTCCCCGACGCCGTTGATTATCAGAAATTGCTCCCCATTTTACCGGACCCGCCGCAAGGCTGGGTCGCTGACAAAGCGGAAGGTTCGACGGAGGATGTCGGCGGATTCAGAATCACGAACGTGCATCGCGATTATCACAAGGGCGAGGGCGACAAAATCCCGACAGCGGCGATCAGCATACTCGATTCCGTAGCAAATCCGGATTACGTAAATGCCACGACGGCTGCCTGGAACAGCAACAACGAATCCAGCGAAGGTTACGGCAAGTCTGTCACCATCGATGGCAACCCTGGGTTTGAAGCGTTCGAGAAGGAAAGCAAGCACTCCACTCTCTGGGTCATGATCGCCAATCGTTATTTTGTTCAAATCGAGCTCCAGGAGCAGGACCCGAAGGAACTACAGGGATGGGTCAAGCGCGTCGATTTGAAGAAACTAGCGGCGATCAAGTGATAGCGGCACATGCTTCGGTGCCGCGTGAGAAGTGAGACGTGATTAGTGAGAAGTCTCGCGCGCCTTCACTTCTCACCTGTTACCAATCACTTCTCACGTTTCACTTCTGCTCGCTAGTCATCGGCACGAAACGCACGGGCAACGTGACACTTTGTTTCAATTGGCCGTTTTTCTTTTCCAGCAGGTACAATTCCTGAGCAAATCGGTCGCCGACAGGAATAACCATGCGCCCGCCGTCTTTGAGTTGATCGACGAGCGGCTGTGGAACTTTGTCCGGTGCGCAC
This sequence comes from Verrucomicrobiota bacterium, assembly GCA_003221195.1. Classification (GTDB taxonomy): domain Bacteria; phylum Verrucomicrobiota; class Verrucomicrobiia; order Chthoniobacterales; family UBA10450; genus Udaeobacter. The sequence continues at coordinate 516 of QHQO01000162.1, read as the reverse complement.
GTCACAATGACCGCATCGAACGGTCCCGCTTCCGGCCAGCCCTTGTAACCATCACCGGCTTTCACGTGGACATTTTTGTAGCCAAGCCGCTGCAATGCCGCCTCGGCATTTTTCGCCAGCGGCTCGACGATCTCGATTGAGTAAACCTCTGACACGAGCTCGGCTAAAATCGCTGCCTGATACCCTGAGCCGGTCCCGACTTCCAAAACACGGTCGCTTGGTTTCGGACGCAATTGCTCGGTCATGAATGCCACGATGTATGGCTGCGAAATGGTTTGACCATAACCAATCGGCAACGGGCCATCTTCATAACTGGCAACGCGCGATTCCGGGGCGACAAATTCTTCCCGTGGCACCTTTGCCATTGCGGCGAGAACGCGTTCGTCGTTGATGCCGCGTGTCTTCAGCTGCTGTTGGACCATGCGCTGACGCTGAGCCGCAAAATCGGAGCCTGGCGGGGCTCGTTGCCCGCACCCGGTCGCAGCAACCGTGGCGAGAATCAGAAATTGCAATGCG